>NZ_CP171148.1:2091346-2412307 GCF_043099725.1 Nostoc sp. C110
AGAAAATCATCAATCAAGCCAGAGGATTGTGATTGTTTCTGAGTTACTGCAACGCGCCCTTTTAGAATTGGAATTGGATGTCAAAGAGCGGCTGCTACTGTTGCTCAGACTGCTTTACTCACCAGAAAAGATGCAGGCAGCAGCATTTAATCTGCGATCGCTCTCAGTGGTAAATTTAGCACGGGGTTTAGAAATCTTAGAGCATACCGTAACTTTGCCTTGCAAGTCTCTGTTGCTGAATATTTTAGATAACCGACCGCAGTCAGAAAAATTGCAATATCTTGTAGAAGCCAAGATCGTAGAATATGAGAATATGCTAGTTAGCGATCGCCTCCACAGATTGCTGATGTTAGGTAACTTCCTTTCGGATTGGTGTCTAGCTTGCTGCTTTCATTTTGCTCAAGTGACTCGTATCAGACTGACAAGTTCTGAGATTTTAGTAAGTTTGCGTCATCCAACAGGCTTTGTTAGAGAAGCTGCGATCGCATATCTAAATATGGTTTCACATCGTGTCCTCCTGCAAATCTTACCCCAGTTACAAAAAGATCCACATCCTTTGGTAGCCGCTCAAGTTAAAGAGTTGCTCGAAAAACACAACTTTAAAAATTCAAAAATCTCGACAATTAATGAATAGTAGGGGCGTACATCTGTACACCCTTACTACCAATGTATGTGTTTGTTAACCTGTAAAGTGAAGTAAAAATTCCAAGAATATCAGGAACAGCCATGTACGTACTAATAGGTGGAGCCGGCTTAGTGGGCTTAAGTTTGGCACAAAAACTCGTAGAGCTAGGACATACTGTTGCTGTAATTGACGTTGACCCTATCGCTTGTCGTTATGCCCGTGAACAAGTAGGAGCAATGGCTTTTGAAGGCAGTGCTGTGAGTACAGAAGTATTGTTAGAAGCTGGGATTCGCAAAGCAGGCTCCTTGGCAGCTGTCTTAAGAAGTGATGCTTTAAACTTGGCAATGGTAACTCTTGCTAAACACTATGGTGTCACCCATATTTTGAGTCGGATGCGCCACCCAGATTTTGCCGAACCACTGCGGATAGCTGGAGCTAACCATATTATCAGTACTGTTGAACTATCAGTTTCAACAATGGTAAATGCCATTGAGTATCCCCAAGTGGAATCAATGATGCATTTTGAGCAAGGACAGATTGAGGTTCTGAAACTTGCCATCCCAAACAATTGCTATGTTGCTGGGCGTAGTGTTGCCGAAATTGCTCAGGATGCCCGATTTCCTAGTGGTTCGCTAATTATTGGTTATCAATCCCATCCCCACGAAGATTTGATGATTCCTAACGGCAGTACAATACTGGAACCTCATTCAACAGTGTTGATTGTGACTAAACCAGGATCTTTACATCAAGTCATTGATTTTATTGAGCAAAGATGTTGAACGTAGTCTCTACAGAAACTCTTGATTAAGTGGGATTAGCTACCGTTGTATAAAAAATGGGTGTAAATAGTTTTGATGAAGCTTTATCCATATATTTTAGCGATCGCTGTTATTTTTCTGGCATCTTGTCAATCAACAAATATTCCACCCAAGTCACAACCCAATACAACTCAAGCAACCCCAGTTCAAAAAATAGTAACGCTAGATAAGAATTTTAAGATAGCAAGCGGTCAAACTGTTTATGTTCCTGTCTATTCACATATCTATCATCACAATAAGCAGGAGATTTTCGAGTTAGCGGTTACACTCAGTATTCGGAATACAGATTTGATCAATCCGATTGTTATTACTTCTGTGCGCTACTACAACTCAGAAGGGAAATTAATTAAACAGTATTTGGAGCGTCCTATTCAACTTGATGCCCTTGCTTCTACAGATTTTTTTATAAATAGAAATGATACCAGTGGAGGTTTAGGCGCAAACTTTATTGTCGAGTGGGTAGCTCAAACAGAAATATCCGAACCTATAGTGGAGGCAGTGATGATTGGTACTGACTTCCAACAAGGAATTTCTTTTATCAGTCCTGGTAGAGCGATTAAAAGTCAAAATAATAATAAGCGATCGCCTTCGTAATTCGTAATTCGTAATTAAGTTTTTCCTCGTTCCCATGCTCTGTATGAAAATGCATTCATTGAGTCTCTGACGTTAATAGATATCTGGTGAAAATGAATGTAGAGACGTAGCACTGCTACGTCTCTACAAGGATTCTGGATAACGCATATTTAATTTCTGGAGATGTCTAATGTTTAACAGGTGGCAGCAGATTTTAATCAATCAGCAAAAGCTCAGAGGTTCACTCGTAAAGCTCAGAGGTTCACTCACAAAGCTCAGAGGTTCATCGACAAAGCTCAAAGGTTCATTCACAAAGCTCAGACTATTCCCCATGCCCAATTCCCAATTCCCAATTCCCAATTCCCAATTCCCAACTCCCAATACCCAATATTCAATCATCATCTAACTTCAGCAATTGTTCATCAAGATTTTGTATCCGTCCGCGCACAATTTCTTCTGAGAGAATTCGCTTCCGCATCGCCTCATTAAGCGCTCCTTTTTCTGCCAGTAGTAAACGGCGGCGAATGGCATCAAGTTTACCACTGCTGTTACTTTTGCCATCCACATCATCAGGACGACGATTATATAGTTCCCGCAGTGTCTTTTCTGCACCGGCAATTCGCACTTGATAAGCTGAACGCATCTCTTCATAAACAGCTTTTGGTAATACACCTGATTTCAACAAACTATCTAATTCATCTTGTGCTGCCTTACCCGTCATCAACTGCGCTTGCAATTCTTCAACCTGTTGTTGAGTTTCTGAAAATTTAGATAATTGTAAGCGTTTTACCACCCAAGGCAAACTTAAACCCTGTCCAACTAATGACACCAGCACACTACCAAAAACTAAAGCGATGAGAACATCTCGCCCTGGTAGTGTTTCTGGCAAACTCAACGCCAGAGCCATCGAGAGCGAACCTTTGATATTACCTAAAAAGAGTAAATGTTGCCAGCGCAATGGAATTGGACGGTCAATCAAACGAATTCCTGCTAGCAACGGATAGACTGTAAGAACTCGCCCAACTTGATAAGCCAAAACTGCAAATATAATTGCAGGTAAAGTTCTCCAGAGGGTTCCCAGGTCTATTTCTACACCAATTAGTAGAAAAATAAAGGTGTTGACGGTAAAACTGGCATACTCCCAGAAACTCAACAAGGTGATGCGACTAGAAGCAGAAGTATTCTGAGAAAGCCCTAAATTCCCGAAAATTAATCCAGCGACAACTACAGCTACCGCACCCGATACACCAAGAAATTGCCCAACCTGAAACGTTCCTAATGCAACTGCAACTGTTAGTAATAAGCTGCTAAGGGCATCATCTAAACGGGCAAATACAGGTATGCTCAAGTAGCCCAAGACTAACCCTACTAGGCAGCCTCCTAAAGAGATAAATAGCAGTTGTTGGATTCCCTCTACAAATGTGAGTGAACCTGTGGAATATACTTGCAAAATTAGGTTGAATGAAACTAGAGCAGCTGCATCATTAAATAAAGTTTCTCCTTCAACGATGGTGGAAAGCCGCGAGGGTACTGGTATTTCCTTAAATACAGCAATCATGGAAACTGTATCAGTATTTGCCAGAATTACTCCGACAAATAACGCAGGTATCCAACTCAGCCCCAGCCCAAATTTTAATAAGGCGGCAATAATCCCACTGGAAATCACAGCCCCAGGGCCAGCTAGCAGGGCAATTGGTTTAAAGGTGCTGCGTAGACGGCTGACATCTGTATTAATGCCAGCTTCAAAGATGAGAATTGGTAAGAAAAGGTTCAAAACCAAGGTTGGATTTAAACCAATCGGACGAGATAATAGCTCAGTGATTGGCAAGCCTGCTAATACTAAACCCGTCACATAAGGGATTCGCAACCGTCGGGATAGCAAAGCTACTCCTGTAGCCAGGAGCAAGAGAATAATCGAAACTTTAACTAATTGAGTTACATCCACTATTACATTTTGGAAAGTTAGTTTGACTTGACTGATAGATTCTCTCTTCATTCATGCCAAATTAGCAACTTCACCCGGATTTCTCACGCATACTGTGGGGAGTGTGCGGGGTCAGATTTCTTCCCCATCCTCCCACACCTCCCACACTCCTTGATTTCTCACTTGTGAGAAATCAAGGTTCAGGGTGTAGGTTCCGAACTTCTAATTTCTTCCACTTGACCAACTTCAAAAATTAAAGTGAATGCTTGCCCCATCTCTCGCTTAATAAATTCTTCTAATAATTCTACTTGCCGAGGTGTAACAGGTTCCCTTGCCCGAACACTCAAACGGACTTCTGGGGGATTTGTTAACCAATTGGTATTACTGTTAACTAACTGCAATCGCCCAAAGGTGACAGTTCGATTCAATAATGCTTTTCGTAAGCTGGTTTCTAGTTGCGCTTGTCGTACAAGTCGGGCAAAGCTGACTCCCAAGGGAATTAGCAGGATAGCTGTCAAAGCCATAGTCCAAATTAGGGGTTGACGGGCCCGCGCCATTGAAGTGTAACCTGCTACCACAAATGTCACCATACAGGAGAGGGCAATACCTAGCAAGTTGGTGAGATAAAGTAGGGTTGCCCCGAAACTGAGTGACCAATTCCCTTGTGCCAAGCCTAAGCCAATCACACAGACGGGAGGCATGAGGGCAACAGCAATCGCAGTTCCCGCTAAACTACCAGAGATTTTTGTCTCAATTTTGGCGTAACCACTAATACCACCAGCCACTACCGCAATTCCCAAATCTAGCAATGTTGGTCTAGATCGGGCTAGCACTTCACTACCATAACTAGGCAACCCCACCAGCCAACCCAAAGTAGAGGCGATCGCCACCGCTAACAGCGTGCCCACTGCGACAGCAATTAGTCCCTTGCGAAACAAAGTAATATCTGCTTGCAAAGCACCAAAAGCTAACCCGCGAATCGGCAACATTAAAGGAGCAATAATCATCGCGCCGATAATCACGGCTGCACTGTTAGACAATAATCCTAAAGTAGCGATCGCACAGGAGCTAATAATCAAAATTATGTAAGCTGAGTCTAGAGTTGATTCAGCCAGCAACTCTGTTTGTAGCTGTTGGAGTTGCTCCGGTTGCGAACCCCGACGGCGGAAATTTTTAAACCGGTCTCGAATGTTATTACCCAAGACCTTCCTCCTGAATGCTCGGCTATCTCTAATTAAAGTTTCTCATTGAACCGGTGTCATCTGAAAATAGTCAGATGACGATAAATGTAAAACTATACCAGGAATTTACTTATGGTGCTTGAATCAGCGATCGCCGAGGAAGTCATTACAAATAATCTCAAGCAGTTTCTGTTGGTACTTTCAGTACTTGTTCAAGGATTGACCATCAAACCTTTGTTGGAAAAACTCAATTTGCTAGGTGATGCACCCTTACGTGAGGAATATTTAGAATTAGTTGCCCGTCATATTGCCTTAGAACGCGTTTTGCAACACCTCCAAGCAGACAAACGCCCCGGCATCGACCCAGAGTTTCGCCGTTATCAGGAGACACTAATCAAAAGTGAACTTGCAGATTTACGGACAAAAATTGATAAATTACAGGATGAATATCCCAATCTTCAGAGTTTTACAACAGAACAATTCCGAGGAGAACTGCTGGCAATTGAAGCAGATATTTATGCAGAATTTGTTAAGTCTGGTCGGTTAAATAAAGAATTAGCATCTATGCTTGAGGATGTTTTGTAGAAAGAATAATCAACAATAAGGTTGACCTCTTACCGTCCATTTATAATATTTTTGCTTAGTCAATCAAAATTGACCATAGGTCAAATTGCCAAATTTTCTTAAAATTTAAGAAATTATTGGTTAAATATGATTGCAAACTTATTTAATTCAGTGGCAAATAAATGTATATAATTTTCATGCGAATAAATTTCACCTTAAACTAATAATGATAAACAAAAACCTCATAAAATATAGTTCGAGACTAACTTTACATTCTCCTTGGTTTATTATCATTGTTTTTTCTGTTCTTGGTTTAATAGGTATTCTCAACCATTCGATGTGGCGAGATGAACTAAATCCTTGGCTGATTGTCAGAGATAGTAAATCTTTTGGAGATTTAATTGCAAATATTCATTATGAGGGTCATCCTATTCTCTGGTATTTTTCTCTGGCAATTCTGAGAAAAATAGTAGACAACCCTATTATTATGCAAATATTTCATTTAGCAATTACAGTCACTTCAGTTGTTGTATTTTGCCTATATAGCCCTTTTAACTATAAACAAAAATTTCTGTTTTCCTTTGGTTTTTTTCCTTTTTATGAATATCTTTTAATTTCTCGAAATTATGCCTTTAGTATGTTGTTTGTTTTTACATTCTGTACAATTTTTTCATCCAGAAAACAAAATTATGCGTATTTAGCAATTTTATTGGGTTTATTAGCAAATAGTAGTGCTTATGGTTTACTCGTATCATTTTCTTTATCATTGACTTTGCTAGCTGAATTTTATTTTGATATTGAACATCGCCAGCAGTATTTTATTAAGAGCCAAAAACACGACTTATTTTTAAGTATTTTAATTATTATCTTTTCTTTTATTTTATCCATTTATATTCTTACTCCTCCAATAGATAGTTATCTTCATGGTGGGTTAAATAATGGTTGGGTAGTTAAATTAGATATGCGTCATTTTTTGAGAAGCATAGGTAGAATATTTGGTAGTTATTTATTAATTATTCCTGCACATAAAAGATGGATAGATTTAATTATTTGTGCGCTAATTGCTCTATTTATTATAGTTTTAACTTTGCTTAAATTGTCTAAAAAGCCAGTTCCTCTCTTTTTCTACATTTTAGGTAATTGTGTAATATTTACTTTTACTTATTTGAGATTTCTCGGTATGCCTCGGCATTTTGGACATTTATATTTAGTTTTTATAGCGGCTCTCTGGCTGGGAAGTTATTATCAAGATTCTCCAGTTTTACTCAACAAGTTTTCTGTTCGCCCAAATTCAATTGTATTTGTAAACAAATGGCATCATATCGCTTTAATGCTGATTCTTTATACACAGTTTATTGGAGGTATTTATAGTTTTTCAAGAGATTTAATTGTACCCTTTTCTGCCAGTCGGGAAACAGCTCAATATATTCAAAAATCTGGATTAAGTAATGAGTTTATTGTTGCCAGCAGAGATGCAAATATGGCTCCTTTGTCAGGTTATTTACATCGAAAATTTTATTATCCTCAGCTTCAACAGATTGGAAGCTTTACACTATTTAAAAAAGGTCGTCAAGATGTCGAACAAGATGAAGTATTAAGCCAAATTAATTTTTTACTCAAAAATAAAGATAAGCAAAAGAAAATTTTGCTGATTTTAAATAAAAAACTGAATGTTAAACGCAATGATTTGAAGATTGTTCCGCTCAAAGATTTTGAGCGAAGCTGGGTAGATGACGAACGATATTATCTTTATTGGGTAGATAAAGCATAAACAAAAGGGAAAAGGGAAAAGGGAAAAGGTTAAAGGGGAAAGGGATGAACAGGTCGCCCACAAGGAGCGAGGTTTTTACCTTTCCCCCTTCCCCTTCTTCATAAAGTAGAGAAAAATGATTAATCGCCTTGCGGATGTTCATCCCACAAGGTTGTTATTTCCCGTAAACTCTGATGATTGCCATTACCCAAAATCAGATGATCTAGTACCGGAATGCCCAAAAGCTGCGCCCCTGCTAACAACTGGCGCGTCAATTCTATATCTTCATGGCTAGGTTCAAGGTTCCCAGAAGGATGGTTGTGGGCAACTATTACCCGCGTTGCACCTTGACGAATAACTTCTCGGAAAATATCACGGGGAGAGGCCAGGGTTTCGGTTGCTGTGCCAATGGTAATTACTTGCGTACCTAGCAAGCGATTCTTAACATCTAATAACACCACTGCAAAACGTTCTTGTGCCTGCCACATCAAATCTTGGCTGAGGGTAGCAGCAGCAGCAAGTGGGCTATCAATCAATGTTCCGTCATTCGGTCGAGATTGAAAAGCGCGTTTACCCAATTCAATTGCTGCTAAAATACTTGTCGCCTTTGCCGGGCCAACACCAGAAATTAGCATTAACTCTGCGGGGCTAACTTCCCGCAAAACCGCCAAAGGATCGCGTTGATGTTTGCCTAATTCGCTCAAAATAAATTGTCCCAAACCCACAGCAGATAGTTTTCCTGGGCCTTGACCAGTGCCTAGAAGAATTGCGATTAACTCTGCTGTGGCTAGAATTTTGGCACCATGCGTCATTAATCGCTCACGCGGACGCTCATTTGTAGGTAGGTCGGCAATTCTAAGGCAATAGGTCATAAACTAAGAAAATCGTCACCACGCATCAAACTATCCTTAGTTATCCCTTGTTTACTTCCCAAATCATCTTTATTTGAGAAAATCTTTAACCTTGGTTAGTTTAGATGGGTAATTTCATTGGCAACTTTCAAAGGGAATACTAAAAATAATATGATTTAGGGCGATCGCTATGTTTGACGATATATTCAACAATCTCAAAGGTTTCATTGACTCTAAAATTCAAGAAGTCGGTAACGATTTGCAAAAGCGCTTCGGCATTCCTGAACCCACAGAGCCATTTGTGCTGATTCGTCGATTCACACCTGCCGATTCCACAGTGACAAGGGGAGGTATTGCAATTGTCGGAGAAAGCTGGCGAATTGAAGCCTATGACGACAATACTCAGCAGTTAATGATTAGTACAGATCCTTTGCGAAATGTCATCTTGTTTGAAGTTGCATCGCCCGATGTCCAAGAGTGTGTTCTTGCTTGTCAATTTAACGCGAAAGCACTAGACACAGAAAAACCAATTAAAGTGAGTTTAGGTTTATGTAGACCAGGACAATGGGGTAAAATGAGAACAACTTCATGGTCTACAGGAGTTTCACCAACGGAAAATTTTAAGTCTTACGAAGCGCGTGCCCATTTTAAAAAAGAAGCCGATGCTACCAAAGTTCAAATTAGTGTGCAATTTGAGAGTAGTGGCATTCTTGAGATTAGAGATATTGAACTGCTGCAAGCCTCCGTCAAGCCACAATCATGAGCAATATCTAAAGTTTGAGTAGCATAAGTATAGTGCGATCGCATAATTCAACAGCCCAACACTATACGCGATCGCAAACTCGCAAAACCCCTCCATCTTCCCTGATTATTGATAAATTTGCGTTGCTTTGAGCATGTGGTAGGTAATGATTAGCTGGGTGAGAGCTAGGGGGTAACTTTGCAATGTCTCTCCAGTTGTACCAGCAATTTTACCCAGTTCGGGATTACTTTCGCGATCGCAAAGATTTCGGAGATGGGGCATATCAGAACAAATAATATGCTCTAATTTATTCACCTGTTCTAAGGTGGCATGACCATCAACTTCCAAGACATCCACAGGCTTACTCATGTCTCTGTCTAGCCCAAGACGAATCGCTGAGTCAGAATTACCATAACTAGAATTGGTAATTACGGTGAAATCTGGATGGGGAATTGTCGGACGTAGTACCAATCGGACATTTAGGTGTCCATTGCTTTCATCATCTTCATCAGTTGGTGGATAAAAACTAATGACTATATCAGACCATTGCCGTTGCGGACGAATAAACTGTGATGAGTCTGGTTCGCGTTTTTCTAATTCTGCTAGCACCTGTTCAGGTGTGTACCCCCGCTTTTGCGTATCTCGCTTGACTTTCCACTTAGCACGTAATTCTTCAGGAGGCGCAAGATAAACTTTAACATCGTAAGAATCACGGGCGGCACGAGTAGAATAACCGAGTAATCCTTCAATAATGACGAATTTACTTGGCTTGATATACTTAGGTGCCTCAAATGTCCCTGTTTTATGGCTATAAACTGGCTTGAGAATGGGCTGTCCTGTGCGTAGCAGCGACAGGTGTTGCTGCATAATATCCAGATGGTTGCAGTCCGGGTGGAGGGCAGTGATGCCAATTTCTGCACGTTGTTGGCGATCGTAACGGTGGTAATCATCTGTACAGATGATTGTGACATTTTCTGGGCCGAGTGCCTGAGCGATTCCCCGCGTTAGTGTTGTTTTCCCAGCAGCGCTGTCGCCGACAATACCAAGAATTATTGGACGGCTCATCATACCTCCCAGAATAAAAGTAAGTTTATTAAATACAATTTCCCTACAATAGTTTTAATTCTAGAAGGGTTTAGGCAAGTAACTCAAGCAAAGCCTTGGTATGCAATATCTCTACATATAAAATATCTGTGCGCTGGTTTATTGCCATCTACATAGCTGATGAGTCAAAAGAGGCAAGGGGGCGGGGGGCAGGGGGAAAGAGAAAAAGTTAGGCGTTATCGATAGGCATTAGAAAACCTCTAGGTCATGAAAGTTCAGCTATGAAGTTCTTACACAATAGCCGAGCTTTATTCCAGATGATAAGTCGGTCGGCGCAATTAAAGCTAACTGACAAAGGCTGTCATTTCCTTGATTTCTCACTTGTGAGAAATCAAGGAGTGTGGGAGGTGTGGGAGGATGGGGAAGAAATCTGACCCCGCACACTCCCCACACTCCTCTGCCTACAGTATCGTGAGAAATCCGGGATTTGTCCTTTGTCATTTGTCATTGGTAAGGGCTTTAAGCCTAAAAACCAGATAATTAGTCTGTGGGGTTTAGGTAAAAGAAAAACGCACGTTATGACCACTCAAACACTAGGACTCGAACAAAACCTTTATGACTATTTACTATCAGTCTCTCTCCGAGAACCAGAAATTTTAACCCAATTGAGGCAAGAAACAGCCCAGCATCCAGTAGGTAGAATGCAGATTGCTCCTGAACAGGGGCAATTTTTGGCGTTACTGGTGCAGTTGCTGGGAGCGAAAAAAACTTTGGAAGTTGGGGTATTTACAGGTTATAGTTCCCTGGTGGTAGCCTTGGCGTTACCGAGCGACGGGAAGGTGGTAGCCTGTGATGTGAGTGAAGAATTTACAACGATCGCTCGGCGTTATTGGCAGCAAGCTGGAGTGGCAGATAAAATTCAACTGCACATTGCCCCAGCTTTGGAGACTTTAGATCGGTTATTGGCAACGGGAGAGGCGGAAACCTTTGATTTTGCTTTCATCGATGCAGATAAGAGCAACTATGATGGTTATTATGAGCGATCGCTGCAATTAGTGCGAAGAGGGGGACTAATTGCGATCGATAATGTTCTCTGGTCAGGCAGGGTTGCCGACCCCCAAGTACAGGATAATAGAACTAAAAGGATTCGTGCCTTTAATCAAAAGCTGCATCAAGACCAGCGAGTTAGTCTGAGTTTAGTAGCGATCGCAGATGGTTTGACTCTGGCACTGAAAAAGTGATGTCTTTCTAACTTTTCTAAAACCAAATCCGCTTAGTTTAATACTTGACTTTCCCTAATCTTGCTTAAAAATCAGCAAGCTTTTTTAAGTAAGCAATATTAAATTATAGTTTAAAAAACTGTATTCTTAGAAATTTATTTTTCTTTTTTTAAGTATTTATTCGGTTGTATATTATTAATAGATCAAAATAGATAACTATATCTAGTAATTGTTTAAACTTTAATGTCCGTGGAAGATATTCTGCAAGCAGTAGAAACAATTCTGCAAGACAAGCCTCTTGCTTCCATTCAGTGCTTTGTGCTGTCTCAGTCGTGGTTGGGCAAAACTTATGGTGAAATGGCAGAGGAATCAGGCTACCGCGACAATTACATCAAAGAAGTTGGCTCTGAGTTGTGGCAAGACCTTTCCATCGCACTTGGAAAAAAAATAACCAAAAAAAATCTGCATTTAGCCTTGAAGAAATACCTACAAGAAAAAATAGGCGATCGGGAAAATCAGAGCCAACAAGAATTTAATGAAAAATCTAATTTAGAAATGGTGTCTCCAGACTCATTTTCAGCAAGCAAAATTGAATTTCCTAGCGGCCCCGTACCACTGGGTTCTCCTCTTTACATCAACCGCCCCCCTCTGGAAGAACTTGTTTGTAATGAGATTTTATACCCTGGTTGCTTAATCCGAATCAAAGCACCTAGAAAGACAGGAAAAAGTTCGCTGCTCAATCGGATGATTGCTTATGCTAGAGAGCAAGGTTATCAAATCGTCTATTTGGACTTTCAAGAAGCCGATCAAGACGTTTTTGCTTCTCTTGATAAATTTTTGCGTTGGTTTTGTGTCAATGTCAGCAGACAGTTAAATCTCCTTCCCTCTCTAGATGATTTTTGGGACACGGAAATGGGCAGCAAGGTAAGCTGCAAAATCTATTTTGAAGCATATCTACTGCAATATATTGATAATAGTCCTCTAGTTTTGGCTTTGAATGAAGTTCATCGAGTTTTTGAACATCCCAATATTGCCCAAGATTTTTTGCCAATGCTGCGATTTTGGCACGAACAAGCAAAGCAGGATCAAATCTGGCAAAAACTACGGATGGTGGTAGTTCACACCACAGAAATATATATTCCACTAAAGCTTAACCAATCGCCTTTCAATGTTGGGATCACAATTACGCTCCCACCATTGACTCTCAATCAGGTACAGAATTTAGCATTGTCTTATGGACTAAATTGTGCAGCCAACTCCGAAGGCGCAAAACGCCTTGCACCCCTACAAGCAATGGTAGGAGGACATCCCTATTTGGTGAGCCTTGCGCTTTATCATCTATGTCAGGAGGAAATGACATTAGAAGTATTACTAGAAACTGCATCTACACCAGTGGGAATTTACAGTCAGCATTTACGAGAACTTCTGAGCTTACTGCAAAAAGACCCAAAATTAATGTCAGCTATGCAACAGGTAATTGCAACAGATGAAAAAGTAGAGCTAGACGCGATCGCTGCTTATAAGCTAGAAAGTATGGGTTTGGTTAAACTCAACGGTAATCAAGCTCATGTTATGTGTGAGTTATATCGCCTTTACTTTAGCCAACAGCTTGGAAAGCACTCAGGATAGTAATAGTTCTGGTAGACTGTTGAAAGATAAATAATCAAAATAAGTAATTCTCGTTCTTAATATGAATTTTATCGAAACAGAATTCAGGAGTCAGGAGCCAGAATTCAGAATGAATTTTGAACGAAAGAGTGGATGAATACAGGGGTTTAAGACCCCCACTAAATCAAAGATTTAGTGGTCTTCTCTACGAGACGCAAGCGCGAACAATCAGTCACGGGTCTGAATCCCACACTAATAGCGCAGCGTTAGCGAGTATTCGAGCGTCGCGTCTTCATTCTGACTCCTGAATTCTGACTTCTGAATTCTTCTTCAACAATTGTCCCGATAGAAATTTATTTATTAAGAACGAGAACTAATTTAAAATTTTAAATCAAATGAACAGTTATCGATATCAAGTTGGTGGCACTTTAACCAGTGACGCTCCTAGCTATGTTGAGCGCAAAGCGGATGTGGAACTTTACGAAGCCTTAAAGCAGGGTGAATTTTGCTACATCCTAAGCAGCAGGCAAATGGGCAAATCTTCACTTATGGTAAAAACCAAGCATCGCTTGCAACAAGAAGGCTTTAGATGTGTCACCATTGATATGACTAATATTGGTTGCGAAAATATAACTCCAGAACAGTGGTATAAGGGAGTTGTAGGCGATTTATGGCTGGGCTTTAAACTGTTAGGAAAAGTCAATTTAAAAACCTGGTGGCAAGAAAAAAATGATATTTCTTTGCCCCAGAAACTTAGTCGGTTTATTTCAGAAATTCTGTTAGTTCAGTTTCCTAACGAAAGGCTATTCATTTTTATTGATGAAATTGATAGTATTCTCGGTCTTGATTTCTCTGTGGATGACTTTTTTAGCTTGATTCGATTTTGTTATAACCAACGAGCAATTGATTCAGAGTACGATCGGATTACATTTGCAATTTTTGGTGTTGCTACACCTTCAGACTTAATTTTATATCAAAATCACATTACACCGTTTAATTTTGGTAAAGCTATCCGAGTAAATGGCTTTACATTTGAAGAAGCTCAACCACTATCTTTAGGACTGGATATTAAAGATAATCATCCCCAAAAAGTTTTAAAGGAAGTATTAGCTTGGACAAAAGGACAACCATTTCTGACTCAAAAGCTGTGTCGGTTACTTGTTAGTCTATCTCAAGATGATGTGGGTAGAAAGTTAAAAATTCCCCCTGGCACAGAAGAGTTTTGGATAGAAAATGTGGTGCGATCGCACATTATCGATCAATGGGAATCACAAGATGAACCAGAGCATTTGCGGACAATTCGCGATCGCATCCTCAGAAACGAACAAATCGCCGCCAGATTGCTAGGAATTTATCAGCAAATCCTCCAAGGAGTGGAAGTAGCAGCCGATGATAGTCGAGAACAAGTAGAACTATTGCTGTCTGGCTTGGTGATTAAAAAGCAAGGGTTTCTCCAAATTAAAAACCGAATTTATGAAGAAGTTTTCAATTTAGAATGGGTTGGAAAAAAATTAGCTTACTTGCGCCCCTACTATGAAACCTTCAATGCGTGGATAGCCTCAAAAGAAAATGATAAATCTCGCTTATTGCGCGGACAAGCTTTGATTGATGCCCAAACCTGGGCACATGGCAAAAGCTTGAGCAACTTAGATTATCGATTTTTAGCTGCTAGTGAAGAATTAGATCGGCGAGAAATGCAACAAGCATTAGAAGCCGAACGTGCCAAAGAAGTTGAAGCACGACTTGCAGAACAACAAAAAAGATTAGCTCAACAAAAGAAAACGTCCACAATAGTAACACTCTTGCTAGCGGGTATGACAATCAAGTTGGTGATTTCTATAATGTGGGGAGTATCGCTTTTACGAAAGATTGATGCTTTAGAATCACAGTTAAAATGCACCCGAATAGAGCATCAAGGCAAAGTGAAAACTGCAATTTCTCGGTTAGGTGGATGCTGAGGTGAATTTGAGATTTAAAATTTTGCGGTATTCATGAAATTTGCATTCATTATTTAAGCGGTAATCTATATCTGGGGATAGATGAATACATTTTCCGAACAATCAAATAATTTAATATTTAATGCAGTCCTACATACATATTTGTTTCTTACGATAAAGTTATTACCCAATATCAGTAGACCAAAAGCTTAATGTCAGGTTAAGTGCAAATAAAGAACTTGTAAAAATAATGCACAATAAGAAATTATCAAAGACTCCCTCATCTATTAATACCAATCCCCAAGCAGCAGAACAAAACCCGAAATTGACGTATAGACCGTTTGGGAGCCAAGTTCAAAAAGCATCAGTTGCATCAGTGACAGAAACGGACATAGAGGATGTTGCCTTTGCAGAACAAAGTATTGAGGCTACTGGACTGGAATTACAAGCAAAATATGCCAAGATTACGCCAGAGGGACAAGAACGGTTGACTGTGCTGCAAGCCAAGATGGATGGATTATTGAATTCTCGACTGGAACACGCAACTCGATTTGGTCATAACTTTGCCAATATTCCACTAAGAAAACCAAATATAGCAGCACCAATTCAGGCAAAGCTGACAATTGGGGAACCTGGAGATAAGTACGAGCAGGAAGCCGATGAAACAGCACGTCAGGTAGTGCAAAAGATTCATCAGCCACAGAGCGAGAAACTTCAGCGCGAGTCATTGCCCGAAGAAGAAGAAGAATTGCTTGATGAAGAAGATGAATTGCAAATGAAACCGATGGTGCAGCGTGTGTCGGACGATGGTATGCCAGCTACACAAGATTTGGAAACATCCATCAATCAGGCACGGGGTGGGGGACAGCTATTGGCAAATAATATCCGTGAACCGATGGAGCAAGCATTTGGAGCTGATTTCAGTAGGGTGAAGGTTCACACAGATTCCCAGGCTGATCAGTTAAATCAGTCGATACAGGCGAAGGCGTTTACGACGGGGCAGGATGTGTTCTTTCGGCAGGGGACGTATGAGCCGGGGAGTCGAGGAGGGCAAGAGTTGCTGGCGCATGAATTGACTCATGTGGTGCAACAGAATGGGCATCTGAGTTTCCCAGCCCCCATTCAGCGTCAAATTGAAGGCTATCAACCGGGAACGCTGAAATCCAATACCAAAGTGATGAAGGACTTGAACCAACAACAGAAGACTAAAATCCAAGAACTTCACAATGACACTTCAAAAACCTACACTATAAATGAAGTGCGGCAGTTGGTGGGAGCAGCACCTCTGGACACAAGTACAGACACTTCTTATACCCCACCCTTCCCCTTCCGTTATGACCCAAGCGGTGGCACTACTATGGAAACAGTCACAAGCGGGATGGGTGGATTAGTTCAGTATCCCAAAGGCGGTGTTTCTCAGGGAGAAGACACAAACAACCAGATGTCTTTTTCTGTTGGGCATGGCTATAATGATCTTCCAAGCGGCAGCAAGCGCAACATCACGCAGACTAAGGTGATGGATAATATCAGTCCCAATGCAGCCGCGCATAAATTAGGGTTTGAGTGCCCGACCCCGTTATCGTGGGAATGGCTCCACTTGGTGGCTTTCAGCATCGGGCAGACACACGTTGGCGATCTATCCCAAAAATCAAAAGACTTGATCCAACGAACCAACCAGCCTCAACAAATCAGTGAAAACTTGGTGCTAGGAACAGCAGCGGCAAATACAGAGATGCTTAGTTATGAGACAAAGATAAAGCGACTGTTAAGCAAAGACCAAGCGTGGAAGCTTAATCTAGTTGTGAATGCTAGGAAGCAAGACTTTATAGTTGACGGAATAAGCATCCCGGTTGCAACCCGTATTTCTTATCATTTTAATTTTGAGACAGGTATCAACACTTATACGCCTCCCGTTATTGTAGAATTTAATACCCAATCCCACGACAAGCCAGCTACCAAATCTTTCGAGGAGGTGTGTAAAGCACTAGACGACACACTTAAGAATACGGTGGCATTGAAAGAGCCCCTTAAAGGGATTTCCACAGACGCTATGGACATTGTGTAACATCTTTTTCGCCGTGCGATCGCTAATCTTGTAGCGACAATCTTGAAAATCAAGCGTAGGCGTAGCCCGTCGTAGACATCGCTCATGTATGATGATTGACTTAGTGCGATCGCCAATAGAAATGCAGGTCTGACCAAAGCTGCCGATGATGTGAGTTAAAATCCTGATATCTTCAATAACTACTCACGCAGACAGCCCCCGAAAAAGCGATGTCTACGACGGGCTGCGCCTACGCTCATGTATGAAGGCTGATGAGTGTGCGATAAGTTAACATGAGTTTGACGAAGCTAAAAAAGCGACGAGGGTAAGACTTGTATATTTATATCTTACGAGTTCTGTTATCAACTTAAATAATTAAGAGGATGAAGCAATTGAGTAACCTAGATAGAGTTCTAGATGCCGCAATGGAGCTTACTTTAGAGCAGCAAGAAATGCTGGTACACATTCTCAAAAACCGAATTATTGAAAGTCGGCGAGATGAAATTGCCTCAGATGCAGCAGCTTCTATTGCTGAATTCCAAGCAGGTAAGCTCAAAGTCCAGACTGCTGCCGAAGTAATTCAAGAATTACGGGAATATCTCAATAACCCAAGTGCAGCCGATGTATAGATTGGTTATGACTAGCAAATTTAAAAGAGCTTTCCGAAAATTTGCTCGTCGTAATGCTGACTTACAGACAAGAATAGAAGAAACTATTGCTGCTATGGAGAATGATATATTTGCAGCCCACTTGGGCACTCACAAGCTAGAGGGAAAGTTATCAGGGTTGCTTTCATGCTCTTGTGGATATGATTGTCGCATTGTTTTTTCGCTGAAAACCGATGACGAGAGTGAAGAAGAAGTTGTTCTTTTACTAGACATTGGTACTCATGACGATGTTTATTAGCTCAATATAAGTGCGATCACTAATCTTGTAGCAACTGTCTTAAAAATCAAGCGATCACCAATAGAAATGCAGGTGTGACCAAAGCTGCCGATGATGTGAGTTAAAATCCTGATATCTTCATAACTACTCACGCAGACAGCCCCCGAAAAAGCGATCGCTATGCTTCAGTATCCCCATCTCGAACAAGCGCTAAAATATCACTTCGGTTACGACAGATTCCGCCCCGGACAACGGCAAATTATCGAAGATGCGCTGCAAAATCGAGATTTAATGGTTGTGATGCCGACTGGTGGGGGAAAATCTCTGTGTTTTCAACTACCAGCATTGTTAAAAAATGGATTAACGGTGGTGGTGTCGCCGTTAATTGCTTTGATGCAAGACCAAGTAGAAGCACTGCGAAATAATAATATTAACGCGACATTTCTCAATAGCAGTTTGAATGCTTACAAGGTGCGATCGCGGGAAGAAGCTATCCTCAGTGGTAAAGTAAAATTACTATACGTCGCCCCTGAACGTCTCCTCAGTGAAAGGTTTCTCCCATTTCTTGATTTAGTTAAAGAAAAAATCGGTATTTCTAGCTTCGCTATTGATGAAGCGCACTGCGTTTCGGAATGGGGACATGACTTTCGTCCAGAATATCGCCAGTTGAAATCTCTGCGGAAACGCTATCCTGATGTTCCTACCGTCGCTCTCACCGCCACAGCAACCGATCGCGTCCGTAGTGATATCATTCAACAATTAGGATTAAAGCAACCAAGCATCCATCTTGCCAGTTTTAACCGTGAAAATCTTTATTACGAAGTTCGTCCTAAAACTAAATATGCTTACGCTGAATTATTAGAACTAATTCGAGAAACAGAAGGTTCGACAATTATTTATTCTTTAACTCGTAAAAAAGTTGATGAACTAACTTTTAAACTACAAAATGATAAGATTGGTGTTCTGCCTTATCATGCCGGATTAACTGATGAGGAACGTAGTAGTAATCAAACGCGATTTATTCGAGATGATGTCCGGGTGATGGTGGCAACAGTCGCCTTTGGTATGGGAATTAATAAACCCGATGTGCGGCTGGTAGTTCACTTTGATATGCCTAGAAATATAGAAAGTTATTATCAAGAATCGGGTAGGGCAGGTAGAGACGGAGAACCATCTCGGTGTACAATATTTTTCAGCTTTGGTGATGTTAAAACAATTGAATGGAGTATCGATCAAAAAACTGACCCTCAAGAACAGTTGATTGCTAAACAACAACTGCGGCAAATGATCGATTACGCTGAAGGCACTGATTGTCGGCGAACGATTCAACTGGGTTATTTTGGCGAAAGGTTTCCTGGGAATTGCGGTAACTGTGATAATTGTCGTCATCCCAAACCCATGCAAGATTGGACAGTTGAAGCCATGAAGTTTTTATCTTGTGTGGCGCGTTGTAAAGAAAGATTTGGGATGCTACACATAATTGATGTGTTACGAGGGGCAAAAAAAGATAAAATTCTCCAGTACGAACACGATAAGCTTTCCACCTACGGTATTGGTAAAGATAGAACTCTAGATGAATGGCGAATGTTGGGGCGATCGCTTTTACATCAAGGGTTAATAGAACAAACTAGCGATGGTTACTCAGTTTTAAAACTAAATGCCCACAGTTGGGAAGTAATGCGAAAACAACGCACAGTTTCCCTAGCTATAACCACAGTCCAAAAGATTACCTGGGAACAGGGGAGTGAAAAAGCAGAAGAAGCAGAAATATTATTACAGAAGTTGCGATCGCTACGTAAAGAATTGGCTGATGAGCAATCTGTACCACCTTACGTCATCTTCCACGATTCCACTTTAAAATTGATGGTACAGGTGCAACCCCAAAACTTAACTGAATTTGCCAAACTTTCTGGTGTTGGTAGTCATAAACTTGCTCAATATGGCGAAAAGTTCATTACAGAAATTCGCACCTACCGCCAAGAAAAAGGTTTGCAAAATAAATCGGTTACTTCTGCTTCCGTATCCTCTTCCAACTCATCTTCTTCTTACACCGAATTACAGACATTACAATTGCATCAACAAGGTTTAAATATTGCTCAAATTGCCAAAAAGCGGAACCTTAGTCCGGCAACAGTTAGCAGTCATCTAGAAAAATTAATTGAGAAAAATCAGCCAGTTGATTTAAATCAATTAGTACCTTTAGAACATCAACAAAAAATTTGGCAAGTTTTAGAAGTACTCGGTGATATTTCCCTCACTCCCATTAAAGAACAACTAGGTGAAAGCTACACTTTTGATGAAATTCGCTTAGTGCGGTGTAAGTGGCGGCGCGACAATCGCAAGTGATGATTGAAAAAGAATACAGAATACAGAATCAATTAGTATGAATGATGAATTCTATTTTATTTAAAATACAAAAGCAAGATTAAAGGAGTTACCTAATGAGTCAGATGCTTAATACAGGAGTACGCTGGACAACTCATGATGTGGAATTATTACCAGAAAATGAGGGGACGCGCTACGAGATAGTTGATGGAGAATTATTCATGAGTAGGACACCTCACTTTAAACATCAGCAAACTTGTGGGCGAATTTTCGGACAACTTAACATTTGGTCAGAGTCTACTGGTTTAGGAGAAGCTGTAATCAACCCCGGTGTTTTGTTTTCAGAATCAGATAATGTGATTCCTGATGTGGTTTGGGCTACTAAAGAAACCTTGGCGCTAACATTGGATGAAGCAGGACATTTAACTGGCGCACCAGATTTAGTAGTCGAAGTTTTGTCTGCTAGCAACGAAGACCAAAGACGAGATAAGGAAGCTAAACTTAAACTTTATTCTTCCAGAGGAGTAAAAGAATATTGGATTGCTGATTGGCGATCGCGTAAACTAGAGGTCTATCGACGTGAACAAAGTCAACTTAACTTGGTAGCCACCTTATTTAGTAGTGATAATATAATTTCTCCGCTATTACCTGGTTTTAGCTGTAATGTAAACCAGTTTTTTCCTGTATAAATTTTAGGTTGAATGGAAAAACAAATCTCAAGTAGCGGATTAACTAAAGTCCAGGTACTGATTATGGCGATCGCATCTGGTGTCTGTGTTGCCAACATTTATTATAATCAGCCAATCCTCAAAGATATTGCATCTTCTTTTAGAGTTGGTGAAGGCGAAGTGGGTAGCATATCTGTGCTTTCACAAGTTGGTTACGGTTTTGGGCTTTTCTTTTTAATCCCCTTGGGCGATAAAATCAACAAGAAAAAGTTAATTGTTTCCTTATTGATATGTTTGTTTTGTTTGTTGATACTCATGACGTTTTCACAAAACATCATCGAAGTTTGGATATTGAGCGTAGCAATTGGGATTGCGACAGTATCGGCTCAGGTTATTCTTCCCTTAGCCGCAAGTATAGATAGAGTAACTACAGGTAAAACTGTAGGCTACATTTTTACTGGTATATTAATTGGAGTTTTAGGAGCAAGGGTTTTTAGTGGATATATTGCTGAATGGTTAAATTGGCGTTATGTATATGGATTTTCGTCAGTAATGGTTTTAATTGTTACTGTATTACTAAATATATATTTACCTAATGTAAAAAATGAATTTAACGGTTATTATTTGGAATTACTAAGCTCAACAATTCAACAATTCAAACGCTTTTCTTTGTTAAGAGAAGCGTCTTTAATTGGCGGGTTATTGTTTGGTGTATTTTGCTCATTTTGGACAACGTTGACTTTCCATTTAAGCGGAGCGCCTTTCAATTTTCAATCTGACACAATTGGGATGTATGGCTTTGTGGCGATCGCAGGTGCATTGATGGCTCCAGTTTTTGGTAAACTAGCCGATCGAGGTAACTCGCAACGTTCCTTGACAATTGCTGTATCGCTCGTCATTGCAAGTTTAGTAATTGCTAAAATTGCTTCTAGTTCAGCGATCGCGATCGCTGTTGCTGTATTGTTACTAGATGTAGGTGTACAAGCAATCCAAGTCACCAATGTCGCAAGGATATACACTCTTGATGCTCAATCAAATAGTCGCATCAACACAGTTTACATAACTATCTATTTTATCGGTGGTGCTGTCGGTACTAGCATTGGTTTATTATGCTGGAATCTTGGTGGCTGGAATTTGGTGACTTGGCAAATGTTAGTTTTTACTTTGCTCGGATTTTTTATTATCGTCAGACCTAAAAAAATTACAGCAAGCCCTAAATAAAGAATAACAAAAAATTGCGGTAACAAAGTCAAATCAAGCTGCTAAAAGCTTTAGTTAGTAGCAATACTATAATTATTCTCTATTACCTGGTTTTCGTTGTACTGTAGACCAGCTTTTTTCTCTATAAAATTTTATTTTGGGGAAATATGCACACTCATTATTTTCCGAAAAAATGTGCATAACTTTCATTAAGATATCGCTTTGCACCAATAACTAAATTTTCTCCTCATCAAAGCGATATCTAGACACAATCAGCTTATATTACGAAAAACTGGGGATTTCAGAGTTAGAATCTTTTGATGTTGCAGTAGAGCGCGATGGTGAAGTGTTTTGCCTTTTTGCAGACAGAATTACTAGCAATTTAGGCAGCGCAAGGCAAGCAACAGTATTTAGCAGCGTCAGTAATATACCATCGATTAAACTCATGTGCGATCGTCCTTATTTCAAAATTGGTGTTTACTATATTTTTAGTTTGAAGCAAAATTAGTACAATTGCTTCAAAGCTGCATTTTAATTTCTTTTATCGGTTATAAGCTAACTAAATATATTCTTATAATTTCAATTTGTCTTTTTCTCTCTGCGTTCTCTGTGCCTCTGCGGTTAAAAAGTAATTAATTTAACCACAGAGACAAGGCAGCGCGGTCTTCTCCCAAAGGGAGAGGCTAGCGCCTTCGCGGAGCGTCTCGTAGAGAAGGGGGTTTCCCCCATGAGCGACTGCCGCGCAGAGAACACAGAGGTAAGAAGTGAAATTAGCTAACTTAACTATATTTGAGAAGGCGTAAGCCTTCTAAGCGGAGAGCTTCAGGATATAGAGCTTTATAAATATTGCAATTTGGAGACTGAATATCGTAACGGCCTGTAGCCTTAAACGTAGCCAAAGAGCAACCACCCGTACACCAGTATTTCCATTCACATGTACGACAGCCTTCTTTTTCTTCAACAGATAAATTCTGAATACCTGTTTTATCTTGTCGCACAACAGTTAAAGGATCTTGAGCGTCAACTGAGGATACAGTTTTATGTAGCTGCATCTGACATTTGGCAATTTGTCCTTGATAATCAAATACAAGATAGCTTTGTCCAACTCCACAAGTTCGTTTATGAGGAGATGATAAATTAGCACGATCAACTAATGAACCTAATAAGCTTCGATTAGGTAATTTCAATTCAATAACTTTGAATGCTGCCAACATTCCTTGAATCATTCGAGATTCTTCTAGTTGCAAGTCTTCATAAGAAGCTGACAGTTCATTTTCACGATAAAAGTTTAAGCTAAAGGGCAGATTATGCTCTAATATCCATTCAATCAGATTGGGTAATCCTTCTGCATTGCGACCGCTAATAGTGATGGAAATATCGGGTACTAGCCCATTTTGCAAAGCAATCTTAATACCCCGTTCAACATCTTGAAATGAACCCTTTCCGCCTGCATAAGTTCGTTGGATATTGTGGAAATCTGATAATCCATCTAGTGAAATCATGAGACGCAGATTCAATATTTTAAGCATCTCGATAATCTCAGGCGTAATCAATGTTCCATTACTGAGAACAACTCCATCTAATATAATGCCTCTTTCTTTGCTAAGTGATTGAGCATATAAATGCAGTTCTTTAATTAAAGGAGAGCATAATAATGCTTCTCCTCCGGCATACTTTAGTTTGACGCGGCGGTAATTATTTAAGCTAGCAGAGCGAAATGTAGATTCAATAGCTGCTCTGCCTATATCTATTGACATATCCCTAGCTAAATGAGGAAGATAGCAGTAGTCACATCTTAAGTTACAGCGATCGGTGATATGTAACCATGCAGATAAAGTTTCTGGTATTTCATTTAGGTTAAATAAGTTATTATTTTTAGGAACAATTAAACGGGCTTGATATAGTTCCTGAATAGCTGTCTGTAAGTCAGTTTGGTTAATGTGAGAATTCTCTTTTATGATATCATCTAATTTATGAGGATTTGTAAATAGCCTTAGTAAATATAATGCGGATTGATTTAGAACTGCTACTTTGTGATTAGTTCCATAACAGATATAGTAAGTATCATCTAGATTCATTATTTGCGAATTTGGAGATATCACAAACTCTGTCTCAAATACCCCCAGAGATAATGATATATCTGAGCCTAATTCTGCTAAAGGGGATAAGTCACAGGCACAATCCCCTCCATCACAATCGCATTGTCCAGTTGGTACGCAGGTAGAATTGAGAGAAACTAAAATTCTGGGTCGATCAATTTTTTTACTAAGCATGAGAAGATGGCTGTTTTGTTGCACGGATTCTAGTCAAAAACATTTGTTGATCGCACCATTCTTTGAGAGCTTTATTGTCTTGCCACTGATGTTTGAGTTGCTGGATTAGGGTTTTAGAAAGTTCTATAGGCAACCGTTCGATTTTCTTTTGCAGTAGATTTAACTCATGTTGGATTGAATAGGGGCCAAAACCTCCATCCTGAAAGATTTGGGGTATGCCTTGAGCATATTTTGCAAAGGCAAGATCGTAGTTCGCCTGTTGAAATGCCACATCACCTTCTATCCGTAACATCCTACCAAAGTACAGTTGATAGGTATTTTGATATGACTGGAAGCGATCGCTAAGTTCTCGTGCATAATCGGAAATATGCTGGTATGCTTTTGCATAATAATCAAACTCTGCTTTCCCTACCAGGCTATCGATGGCATATCGCCTGTCATTGTACTCTAGACTAGTGTGGTAAGAGCGATCGTTGAGTTTGAGAGCTTGTTCTTGCAAAGAGCGATCGCACTTTTGAAACCCAAGATGCCAGTAAACACTGGCCGTTTGATGCCAAATTCCAGGCAATTCCTCTTCCAGTCCGTATTTTTCTGCCAGTTTCAGGCTTTTTTCTAAAGCATCTTGAGCTTGACTTAAAACATCTAGATCCCACTTTACCTGTGTTACATCCCAAACCGCTTCATTTAGTACCTCGGCACTAAACCACTGATTTAAGCCTAAATGAAAGTATGCCCTACACAATATTCGATTATCATCTTCCTCATTGTTGCAACGGCTTAACGCTCGTTCAAGTAGCTGTTTAGCTTTAACATAGTTCCCCTCATTTACCGAAATAGTCGCAGAGGCAATTTCGGCGTTGGCAATTTCGCGTTCAGTCTCCACACTCGACCACATATCAATAGCAGCCTTAAAGCACTGTTCAGACTTGATATAATTTTTTTGTAGTCCGTATAAATATCCCAAGTTATTCTGAATACTAGCCATAACTTGAGTTAAACCTTTGTTAGGAGTGTCAACTTCCATAGCAGCATCCCAACCTAGTTTGTAATATTTTTCAGCTTCGTTAAAATTGTTCAGTTGTCGATAAAGATAACCAACTTGGTTCGCCACACCCGGAATCGCAGATGCTAGCTTCTTCCCTTGAACTAGAGATAAACACTTTTGCTGATATTTCAAAGCTTCATCATAAAGATGCAATTTAGCATTCAGCATTCCCAACACATTGCAAAGGTCTGGTTGATGAGAAGAATTAGAAGATTTTTCAGCTAACATAGCCTCTAATTTTCTCACCTCATTTTCTGTTGTACCCTTATCTTTAAGGGCGTGGACAAGCTTTGCTTCAAAAATAATCAATTTAAATCTTTGGTCGAAATTTAGGTCTTTTTCAAACTGTTTTACAACTGCTAATAATTGATTAACAAAGCTGAATTTCTTTGATTGACTGCGGATCGTATTAGTAACTTCATGCCAAGTTTCAAAGCCGATAGTTGGGTCAGCGTATAAAGCATTCCATAGCCATCGCATTGTATTGAATTCTCGCAGTTGTTTCAGTTCTTCAATTAGAAACTCAATATTAGCGGCTTTATTAGAATTATCAGAGTAAAGTTGAACCTCCAATATCCTTTTCTGCGGCCCTAGCTGATAATCTTTTTTCTCAAAATATTTGGCAGCAATACGACTATCACGTTTTCTCCATTCCAAATCTGGGTCAATATCTGACCATACAAATTTATTAACCAAATCTCGCACAATATCATGTAATGATATTTGATTACCACTCATTACTGGTTTGATAAAAAAGTAACTCTGAGCATCAATAAATAATTTTTTAGCATCTTCTATCGATAGTTCTAATAGATTAGCAATATCAGAACTATCTAATGGATAAATACGTGAAAGTAAGAGGGTTAGCCTATCCATTGATGTCCGAAGCTGCGTAATATGTCGAACCATCTCAGCTTCAAATCCACCCGTTTTTTCTAACCTGGCTGGAATAGTTTCTATATCTTCACTCTCTAACCAATCTGGAATAACTTCTCGATAAGCATACTCTACTCCAAATTCAATCATAATGGGGCTACCACCAGAAAGAACTATGATCTTTTGAACTAAGTCTTTCCCAAGAGTAAAATGAAGTTGCTCCTCTTTGGAAAGAATGTATGTCTGTACATCCTCATGAGTAAATTCATTTAACTCCAAATAGGTTAGTTCTGCTTCTATGAACGACTTTTCCAAAATTTGACGAGCAATACTAGGGCGACCTGCTAAAATCAATACGGCGTTATCTAGTTGCTGGCATAGATTACCAATATATTCCCAAACTTCCGTTCTTCGCTCTGCTTGTCCTAACTTCTCAACTGTATCAATTAAAAATACTAATCTCTGTTGTTTAGATTTTCGATTAATTTCATCGACTAAAAACTTTTCAAGTTGTCTGCGTTCTTCTTGGTATGCAGTTTGACTGAGGTGGTTTTCATCTTCTCGTAGTTGTCGTAACCGGAGCAGCCATTCTTGATATGTATTATCATACAATTGCTTGGCGATTTGAGTGCATAAATCTTCTGCATCATTAAAAACAGGAGTATCACAATCAATAATTTCACTTGTTCCGATGTTTACTTGGTTGAGGCGGTTTTGTAATTCATTAAGTAACCAAGTTTTGCCAATTCCGCCTCTACCCTCTACTAAAACAACGTGCAGTGTATTAGCCTTTTGAACAAGGGTAATAATTCGATTTAGATGCTCTTCACGACCAACAAACTCTAATTTATCTATTTCAGACATAATAGGCTCCTGAGTTAATTATTTTGAATAGCTTCATCAAGCTTATGAATTAAACATCTATAGGGTGTATCATTATATTCGTCATTGTGGAGATAGTAATTTACAAGAAATTGAAATTCCCAGTCATGCTCTACTTCAGATTTAAGCGTAGACAGAAATTCATGGGTTTGCTCTCGGTCTGTATTGCGGAATATTCCAATAGTTTCTTCAACAGTTTCATCAAAGAAAGTTTTACGAAGTTCTTTTCGATAAGTCAGACTATCAGTACCATAATTGATAAATCCAGCATGTTGCTGAAGACTTTGAAAAAAATACTGCATTGACCAAGTTCCTGCCACAGCAGAATTATTCTTGGATTTAAGCTCGTGAACATATTCCCAACAAATTTGAGCTGCTTCACTACAAAGCTTTTGAAAGCTATCAGGCGAACTTTCTCGAAGTAGACCAATAACTAGCAGCCGACGGGTCATTCCATCTTTGATAATCGTTTTATCACGGGTAAAAATTGATGTTTTTGTCAGTTCTTCGTTTAGTTTAAAACTATCATCACTGAAAGGTAACTGAAATCTTCTGACAGCTTCCTTTAATATCCAAGTGCCATTTAGTATGGGAAATATACTCAGTTTCTCAATAGATTCATAGAGATGATTATTTTCTTTAGTCAAGCTTTCTTTAATCTGATCTCTACAATGTTTGAGAGTTCTTTCCCATAATTTACTTCCATAACTTTTTAAAAATAAATTAACTGTGTAACCACCACCTCGATAATCTTTTAGGGCTTCAGCAATTCCCCCTGGATGTCCGCCAGTTAGATAAAGTAAGTGTCCTGCTAGTAGTGCAAGACTTTCAGAAGTCATCTCAATCGGCTTGAGATATTTTGTTGCGGTATCCTGAATTACTTCCCAATTAAAAGGCGAAAGGATTAGTTTAGGAAAAATCCGATCTGAGGGAAGATCGGTAAGACATCGGGCTGCAATTACAACTCGAAGACTCTTGGAATTATCTTTAAAGAATTGTAATTCTTTCAAACACTTTTCAATTCTCCATCCCAATTCTTTAAGTTGATCAAAAATTTCGTTTAAACGTTGTTTTTGTGGGGCATTTCCATCCAGATCGATTAGCAGTACAATACCTTTTTGCCCCTGCGATTGCCACCTAGCCCAATTTCTATGTAATAATAAACCTAAGCGTTCTCCCCAAGGCAACTCATTTCCTTCTTCAATCTGAAGATTAAGAGAAATGGCTAATTCTTTTTCTAAGTCTTCAATATTTTGATCTCCAGACATGGAAGCATAAGCGCAACACCATTGTAATTCTTGAAAGCGCTTCTGGATCTGTTTGAGAAATGCTGTTTTTCCATAACCTTTAGGAGCCGTTATCAGACGATAAGTAGGAGAATTATTTGCTGTAATATCACTAATTGCAGCATCCCGATTAGTGAATGGGATTTTATTAGGATCAACTTGCTCTAGAGTTTCTTGATTTAGCTTGCTTAACTCTGATTCAGCTTTTTCTATTTCCTTAAATTTATCCTCAAGTTGCCTTTCTAATTGATCTTTCTGTACATTATTTAGCGTCCACCCTATTTGGTTGCTGAGACTTTCAATGTCAGTGGTTAAACGGGCTATTAACTGCTCAAGAGACTTCTTTCGTAAATATAAGGAATTTTTCATTGCATTTAAATGGCATTAAGTTCGCTTTCTACTCGACCGAGTTCTTGGAGTATGGTGTTGATTTGGCGTTGAATGATATTGCGATCGCTCGCCGCGAGTGTATAGTTAAGTTGGTTGTAAGCTGCTTCGTAGTCACTGCTTAGAACCTCAAAGCGTTGTTGCAAAGTTTTGATTTTGAGTTGTTGTACCCGGCTGGGGCTATTCTGAGTATGTGCATTTGATGAAATCGGCAAGGTTATTTCATCCCATGCTTTGCTCAATACGTCCGCCGGAATCATAAAAGCAGTCTTGATATCTTCTCGCTGTTTCTCCGCCGCTACAGCCATACCAACCACTCCTGCAAGGGTTTCATCCCATATAGGCGCACCACTAAAGCCCGGTTCTATCCTGTAGCCAGTTACCTTGCTATCTTCCAATTGCACCCATCCCTTTCCTTGCGCGTCTCGCAATACCCCTGTAGACCAAACGCCATCATTGTGTCCGTGAGGAAAACCAAATATGCGAAAAGGATGCCCCCAAACATTATTAGCCCAGATGAGCTTGATAGGTTGCGCTTCATGAGGTAACTGCTCTTCTATTTTCAACCCAGCTATATCTTCAGGTTCGGAGGTTGATACGTTGTTGACAACAGGTTGCCAAAAAACAACTTTAGCTTTTAGCTTTTGTCCCGATGTAATTAGAGGGAAATCTAAGTAAATATCATTAATAGGAGCTTCAACTATATCTTCTGGTAAAGATAGAGCTGAGGTAACAACGTGAGCGCATGTCAGGATATAATTTTGACTTCGCCCTGACACTAAAAAACCTAGACCAACTACCGCACCGTTAGGATGAAAAATCCGAGCGATCGCTGATCTAAAAGCTGGAATATAATTATCTGCAATCGATGCCATACGTTACTATGCCTTGTCTTGCTTCCATTTCAAGGTAATTTCGTAGTTAGCCTCACCACCTACAGAAGTGAAAATTGCACCCGCAACAGCATTTAACTTAATACCAAATTTCACCTCTACCTCATCGGCTGGTGTATTAAGCTGACTCAGTTTGATGATAATTGCTGAAGCTACAGGTTGTATTTGATCCAATACTTCATCAAATTTCTTTTTAGCTTCAACTACTATTTGTCCAGCATCGGGTCTGGCAACACGTACAAGAGAATTGCTATTTTCTGGCTCATCAACTTCAGCTAAAAACTTTGTGCCGTCTTCTAGAGAAAACTCTGTTATCTGTTTCCGAATCATGGTAAGACCTGTTAGTTTCAATTAATAGTTGAATGTGTAAATAATCAAGATAGTTTGCAGAAGTTTTTTTGACATAACCTTCTTTTAATGTAAGAGGTTGTTTTAAAAGTAATTGGCTGTGCTTTTAAGTACTTCTAGATCCCCCCTAACCCACCTTAAAAAGGCAGGGCTGTTTCATTCGATCTCTTAGAGATTTTGTCAAGAGTAGGAGTTAGAAGTTTGCTTGATTTGCTAATCGAAAAGCTACCACCTCAACGACTAAATTTCAGTGTGATCGCGATTTTCTTGCCCAATCAGATTTTTTAGTCACCTGACTTTTTTGCCTGAAACGCTTGTAAATCAGAGCCTTTTAGGGAATGAAACGGCCCTGCCTTAAAAAGGGGGGAAACCGGAATTAAAGTCCCCCTTTTTAAGGGGGATTTAGGGGGATCTGAACTTTTGATACCGATAAGGGGACTTTTAAAACATCCTCTAAATAGGCAGGTGCATATATAAAGTTTGTAGTCTTGCCATGAGCAATTCATCGCTTACTACGAACAATGCTTGCTGCAAACTTTTCTTGGGTCAATTCTAGAAGTTTGTGAAGTTTCTTAATAAACTGACCAACTTTCGGCTGTTTGGGCGTTAAAGCTGTTTGACTCTCATGTAATAGATTTAACAATTAATATATTAATGGTTATATTAGTTATATATGTACTCTAACTTCAATTAGTAATTATACTGAGTTAAACTCTGGCGAGGAAACCAAGGTATAGTGCAAGCCTAAGAGTTTCAAGTAGTTTTTAGCCTTGATTTCGAGTCTTAGCGGGTTTAGTAATACTCTTTGTTTAAGACAAAAGATGCGATTTATCGCGATTTTGCAATCTTTTTAGCCATCCTGAATCCTTTCTGAGAAACAAAGATCCCCAACTTCTTAAAGAAGTCGGGGATCTGCGGGTTGCAATTCTTACAAATCAAATAGGATCGCTACTGAACGACACGATCGCACTGTGAAATTATGTACGTACTGTTCAATAAGCTTGTATGAAAATGATAAATACTTACAGCATAAGAGTTTCAGCAATCATAGTCGAATCAGCGTTAGCGTCTGGACGTTCGCTCATTTTGACCTTGTGAGTGAGAATTATGTCTTACAGGGCTTAAGTTCAAGCTCATAAATGGATTCAGGGATTTTCATCAATAAAAGAATCTGTTTTTGAAGCTGGTTAATAGGGGTAATGAAGACCGTAGAATCAGGGAGGAAGTAAAGAGTTAGGTGACAAAAAGCCTTAAGCATTTGTTCGGCAGAAGGACGAGGAGTTTTTCGTTTGGGATTGCCATCATAAAGACCTTGCAAAGAATCTTCAGCTTGTTGAAGTGCCTGCCTGACAACAAACTCCATAAGGGTAAAAACGCGCAAAGCAATGTTTAATAAAAACATCAAGCCAGTGATTCGGTTTTGATTCTGGAAGTAAATCGGTAAAGCAGGCAAAGAACCCCTTTTAAAGCGATGAAAACCGCGTTCAAGAAGCCATTCGTCTCGGTAATACATTACCGACTCAGATAAAGTTAGCTGTTCGGTAGGTGCATTAGTTACGTACAATCGCCAACCAGCCAAAATTTCTGCTTCAACAATTGCACTATCAATTTTCTCAATTTGGAGTTGAAGCCGTGTCGAAGTAACCTGTTGTTGTAGAGTATTTTTTGAGGGTCGTCCTCGTCTTTGATGGCGAGTTTCTGTTCGTGTTTGTTCTGTAATCGTAGTTGAGAAAAAATCAGTAACGCGATGGCGTTTGAGGATATTCTCAACCTTATAAGTAAGCACATCTAGCTCGGTTCCTGGTTTATTGGCTAATTTCTCCAAGGCAAGTTGAGCTTGATTGATGCGTTTGTTTTGACTATCAATCGCTCCTAGAGCAAGCTTGTGGGAATAAACTACCAAATAGCGTTCGTGCCAACGAACCCATTTATTTGTTTCTGGATTTAACCAAAACTTACCCAACTCAACCTCAAAACCTTTACCAACAGCAGTTTCTTGTTCTTCTTGTTGGGGTAAACGAATATCGATGATTTCTGTTGATGATTGTTTTACCCATTGTTTGAGCAATTGGGGGTTTTGTCCGCTCATTGGCAAGGGAACACAGTAAAATCCTCCATTTAATGCGATGTTGGCACGGGTTGAGATCGAACCAGCCTTACAGTCAGCGATGAAGACAAAATGTTTGTGCCCAATTACTTTTTGTATCTTTTGCCAGGTGGGAAAATATAAAGGGTCATCGGCTCCATTGCCTTCAAGAGTGGCGCTGACTAAGGGCATTCCCATCGGGTCGAGCGTTGCTAGTAACTGACGATATTGCAATAAGTCTGGGCGTTTATCTTTGGAGTAGCCATGACGCAATAGATTGTCTTCTAGATGACTTGTGTTTTCATGATTTACACTGAAGCTTGTTGTGTCTGTGCGTGCAATTTTTGTCGGTAATTCGTATGCTCTAATTATCTGCCTTCCTAATTTAATTTCTATTTCTTGTCTAGCAAGTGATTGCTTGCCTAATTCTTCTACTACCCTTCCCAATCGGTCATCACTGACATCTTTGTTTCCTATCGACCACCCCGTTGTCAATTCCAAAATCTTTCGATGTGTTTCTACCCATTCTTCGACTGCACATAACCGATGGTCTGATTGAGTGATTATATACGTTAGTAATAATACACTCAACTGCCCGTAGCTCATTCCTTGGTGGTTTCCGTGCGGCTTCTTCAGTTTTTGGTCGATATGTTTGGCTATCTCTATCTGAGCAAGCCATTTAACTATTAATGGAATATCGTCTATCCGCTCGGAGCTTATTTTTACTTCTGTCTCACTCATCGATGCACCACCACCTGACATCATCCTCTACTCAAACTACCCCCAAATCCACTCTCATCAGGAGTTGCTTCAAAAATCCTCTTAATCATTACCCCTCAAGGAATTAATTCCTTTGACTGCCTTAAAATCAGCGAACGCACAGTTAGCGTAGCTCATCGTAGACATCGCTTGAATAAGTAGACACATAAACTATCATTTGGAATGCAAAAATATAGGTGTTGGAAAAAAATAAATTTTTCCAATTTGGCAAACAATCCATCAATTTGGAGAACACTTAGAACAAAAATCAGGACTGAATTTGCAGTATTGACTACCTGTTAATGAGTACACTGTACAATAAGGAAAACTCGTAAGTTCAATTTTGGCTATTTGCAATTTTGAACCGTTCCGCGACACTCCATTAAGTTTGGTTTTATCAGCCAGAAAGATTGCTACAAGCTTAGGAAACGCTATGCAAATAGTAATATTGAGCAGCGTTAGCAGTATAGCGTCTATCAAATTCATAGGTAATCATCTCCTGTGAAAAATAGGCGGTCGCTGTTTTGAGGTGCAAGCATAATATTATGTGTAGGATTGACCTTCAGTCCATCTATTGCTTGCACTCTATGTAAAATAACTTTAACATAAATTTTTGTAAATATAAACGTGGAATTTCTGGAATTATTATACACAGAAGGGAATGTGGATAATAAGGACGGTTATTGTAGCGGGATAACAAAATAAACTGGAAAAACAATTAATTTACGATATTTAGGTAAGGTGTTATGTCAAAAACCCAAACCGCGTCTTCTTTTTTATCTAACATCAGTGAGCAAGAACGTGAGGCATTAAAGCGGTTGGTAGATTACACAAATGTGGAATCGCTACCAGAAGTTTGGCCTTTGGCATCTCAACGATTTGGTGATGTTGTTGCCCTCCGCAGTCCTCACGCCAAACCAGAAATTGTGATTACTTATACACAGTTAGCGGAGCAAATACAATTATTTGCTGCTGGGTTACAGGCGTTGGGAGTGAAGTTAGGCGATCGCATTTCCTTAATTTCTGACAACAGTCCCCGGTGGTTTATTGCCGATCAAGGCATAATGACTGCTGGTGCAGTTGATGCGGTGCGTAGTTCCCAAGCGGAAAAAGAAGAATTGCTGTTTATCATCGCTAATAGCGGCAGTACAGCAATAGTAGTTGAGGATTTAAAGACACTTAAAAAACTACAAGACCGTCTCAACGATTTACCAATTCAGTTTGCAATCTTAGTTTCAGATGAAGCACCACCAACGGGCGAAACTCTAAAGGTGCTGAATTTTGCACAGTTGATCGAAATTGGGAAAAATCATAATTTTGTGCCAGTTAAACAAAATCGTGATGCTTTGGCAACCCTAATTTATACCTCTGGTACTACAGGAAAACCGAAGGGTGTGATGCTATCTTATAGCAATTTGATGCACCAAATAACAACCTTTGGCACAGTATTACAACCAAATGCGGGCGACATTGTTCTCAGTATTCTACCTTCGTGGCATAGCTACGAGCGGACTGTTGAATATTACCTACTATCTCAAGGTTGCACGCAAGTTTATACCAACTTGCGTTCTGTGAAAGGAGATTTGAGACAATTTAAACCTAATTATATGGTGGGCGTGCCCCGTCTGTGGGAATCGATTTATGAAGGAGTGCAAAAGCAGTTCCGCGAACAACCAGCCAAAAAACAACGCCTAATTAACTTTTTGTTGGGCATTAGCGACAAATATATTAAAGCGCGGCGAGTTGCTCAGGGATTGGATTTAAATAATCTTCATGCTTCACCCATCGAACGATTAGCAGCTAAGATCCAAGCATTGGCTTTATTACCCCTCCACGCCTTGGGAGAACGACTAGTTTATGCCAAGGTGCGAGAAGCCACAGGAGGACACGTCAAGCAGATGATTAGCGGCGGTGGTGCGCTTCCCAGGCACATCGATAACTTCTTTGAAATTATTGGTGTGCAGATTTTGCAAGGCTATGGTTTGACAGAAACTTCTCCTGTTACCCATGTGCGCCGTCCTTGGCGAAATTTGATTGGTGCATCAGGACTACCACTCCCTGCTACAGAAGCTAAAATCGTAGATCCTGAGACAAAAGCGCCTTTGCCAATAGAGAAGCGAGGCTTAGTATTGTTGAGGGGCCCACAAATTATGCAAGGCTATTACCAAAATCCGGAAGCGACAGCGAAAGCAATTGATGCTGAAGGTTGGTTTGATAGCGGCGATTTGGGCTGGTTGACACCACAAAACGACTTAGTGCTGACTGGCAGAGCAAAGGATACGATTGTATTGACTAACGGGGAAAACATCGAGCCGCAGCCGATCGAAGACGCGTGTTTGCGATCGCCCTACATCGATCAAATTATGCTCGTCGGCCAAGATCAGCGCAGCCTGGGAGCCTTGATTGTCCCCAATGTCGAAGCCCTAGAAAAATGGGCGCAGAACGATCCGGCCACTTCTTCACCTAGTCAAAAAATTGACTTGGAGAGTAGAATGATCCAGGATTTATTTCGGCAAGAATTGAATCGAGAAGTGCAAAATCGTCCAGGCTATCGACCGGATGACCGCATTGGGACATTCAAACTCATTCTAGAACCGTTTTCTATCGAAAATGGTTTGATGACACAAACACTAAAAGTTCGCCGACATATCGTCACGGAACGTTATCGCGATATTATTGACGGCATGTTTGCCTGATAATTCCACCTCCCAACTGTAAAGAGTGAACGTGAAATATTTATGGATGTCTCCAAATCTAATTTGCTTCTGAAACGCGTCGTTAACGTCAAAGTTATTGTGACTCCCCTTTGGAAAGAGGAAGTACAACAGCAGTTACAAACCCAGATCAATCAACTCGATCAGCAACTGCAACAGCTAGACGTAGAAGGACAAAGAGCGATCGCAGCAATTCAAAAGCAGAGTCTGCAACCACCCGGGCCCCAGACCCTCCAACAGATTGACAATATCCAACTCCAAGTCAATCAAAAGAAAAGTGAATTTCTAGAACAAAAAAATCAGTTGCTGCAAAATCTCCAGCAAGTGCAGTTTCTCCAGCAAGATCAAGAAGTCAACCAATTCCAAATGGAAGGCTTTTTCCGGGTAGAGATAGGAGATAACCTGATTAGCAAAATGCAAGTAGAAATCGTTCTGCGCGATGGCGTTGTAGAAGAAATTCGCGGCGACATTTAAATTTGTCATTTGTCATTTGTCCGTTGTCATTTGTTTTGTGAGCAATGACTAATAACTAATGACCAATGACCAATGACTAATGACAAATGTGATTTAACTTAGTGCGGGAGAGGCTCCCAGCCGAACATTCTACCTGGGAGCCAGCCCAAACAATTTGCCAGACTGGAGGAGAACTAATAAATAGCGATCGCCCGAAGGCTGACATCTCAACTCGATATTTAACTGCACTAACTGCATCATCACCCTGCTTGAATTGGGTAATCGTCACTAAAGCCTGATTTCGTTGTGGATAAGCTACCTCTACCTTTCGCGTTCCTCCCACTGCTGCTATGTTGTCAAAGGCATTCAGAGCAAGGGTAGCAGGATCGCTTCCTTGGAGAGATGAGTTGATATTTTCTAAAGGTATAGTTTTATAGTTAGAGCGCTCTGGGTATGCCACAACCTCTTGAGATTGATGTATTGCTCTCACCTGCTGGGTTTGACCATAACTAGTCTCAACAATCGGTGCAGATTGCTGGCGCTGGGTAATATATACTCCAGCGCCAGCAGTGGCAAAGATACCTAATATCACAATCAAAAAGAATTTTAGCTTTGCCGACATAAAAGTAAACAGGAATTTCAAATAGGTTTATTACCAATTTTGAATTCTAGATTGAACTGCATTCCATATCCTCTACCTGTGAGCAGCTCTTGTATCTTAAGCATCCGGTATGAGGATGTATAAATAGCAATCCCATTTAATCTGTAGAAACTCATGGTGGTTTTTGCAAGTCAACGATTAAAACGAGATCGAGATATTGGCTAACCCCTAAGGATTGCTCTGCTCTGTATTATTTATAGACATCCAATTTACATTTAGGTTCCTGGGGTTAAGAGTTAGGAACTCTCCCAATACCAATTTCCAATTCCCTATTCCCAATCTAAAATATAAAATCTCCAGCCCAAAACTCTCCTGCCAAGATACAATTCGATCTGATGAAAGCTGTTAAAGTCCATAAACCATTGATTTCCAAACCACCCTATGAGCATTCATGAAGTATTTATGCCGGCGCTGAGTTCCACCATGACGGAAGGCAAAATCGTCTCCTGGGTGAAATCGCCAGGGGACAAAGTGGAAAAAGGCGAAACAGTGGTGGTTGTAGAGTCAGATAAAGCAGATATGGATGTAGAAACCTTTTATGAAGGCTTTCTTGCCCATATCATAGTTGAAGCTGGTGAAACTGCCCCGGTAGGATCTGCGATCGCCTTCATAGCCGAAACTGAAGCTGAAATTGAACAGGCGAAATCTCTTGCCAATTCCTCTGGCGTGGCTGCTACTACTACCTCTGCCCCTGAACCAATCCACGCCACAGCCTCAGTTGTAACACCTGCCTTAGCGTCTCAAAACGGCTCTAATCACAAAGAAGGCAGACTTGTAGTTTCACCCCGTGCCCGCAAATTAGCCAAAGAACTCAAAGTTGATTTAACTACACTCCAAGGCAGTGGCCCCCACGGTCGTATTGTCGCTGAAGATGTAGAAGCATTGTCCAATAAGGGCAAACAACCCGCCACTGCCCCAGTTGCCCCACCAGCAGCTGTACCAACCAGCGCCCCAGTTGCATCCCCAGCATCTCGGACACCAGCACCCGCGCCAGTGGTAGCTGCTGTTCCTGGTCAAATCGTACCTCTAACTACCTTCCAAAATGCCGTAGTGCGGAACATGGTAGCCACCATATCCGTGCCCGTCTTCCGTGTCGGTTATACAATTACCACTGACGGATTAGACAAACTTTATAAACAAATTAAATCCAAAGGCGTGACAATGACAGCGCTACTGGCGAAAGCTGTAGCAGTGACATTGCAAAAACACCCATTGTTAAATGCTAGCTATTCAGACCAGGGTATTGTTTATCATTCTGATATCAACATTTCCGTAGCCGTAGCGATGGATGATGGCGGATTAATTACACCTGTGTTGCAAAATGCAGATGCAGTGGATATTTATTCTCTATCGCGTACTTGGAAGTCTTTGGTAGAACGTGCCAGAGCAAAACAACTACAACCCCAAGAATACAACAGTGGAACTTTTACCCTGTCTAATTTGGGGATGTTTGGCGTAGACAAATTTGATGCGATTTTGCCGCCTGGACAAGGTTCAATTTTAGCGATCGGGGCATCCCGTCCGCAAGTAGTAGCAACACCCGACGGTTTATTCGGCGTGCGGCAACAAATGCAGGTGAATATTACTTCTGACCACCGTATTATTTACGGTGCCCATGCTGCGGCGTTCTTGCAAGATTTAGCAAAATTGATTGAGACAAATCCTCAATCTTTGACAATGTAATTTTGAAAAGACACCAAATTTAAATGTTAGCGCTATGAGCGAACAGCCTTTCTCGTAGAGTAGCGCTAACAATAAACAACACGTAAACTTAAATTTTTATGAACAAATCATGTAGCGATATCACGTCTCTACATGAGTTTATGTCCAAACTGATATCACAGTGACATACGATAACACCCTGAAATATCTGGTTGAGCAGTATCCAGAAGATTTTATCCGCTACTTACTTGCATCTGAAGTAACGGACATCCAGATTCTCAAAACAGAATTAAATCAAGAACCAATTCGTGCCGATTCAGTAACCTTTTTGCAAACTGCCAATCAAATACTGCATTTAGAGTTTCAAACCTTACCAGCATCAACTCCACCCTTGCCACTGCGGATGTTGGACTATTGGGTGCGGCTATATCGACAATACAATTGTGATATCGAGCAGGTAGTAATTTTCCTTAAACCCACAACTTCAGAAGCTGTATTTGTAGATCAATTTACTGCCCGCAATACTACCCATCGTTATCGCATCATCCGAATTTGGGAACAAGACCCAGAGCCTTTATTGTTATCTCCTGGTTTGTTACCTCTGGCAACTTTGGCGCGAACAAATTCTCCTCAAAGCTTACTGCAACAAGTAGCAGTTCAGGTGAGTATGATTGAAGAAGCAGCCACTAAGCAGAGTATCTCGGTATGTACCCAACTTCTAGCAGGGTTGGTATTCGAGCCAGAACTCATTCGTCAGTTTTTGAGGAGAGAAGATATGAGAGAATCTGCCATTTATCAAGAAATTCTCCAAGAAGGATTGCAAGAAGGTAGACAACGAGGCATTGAACAAGGTCTTGAACAAGGTCTTGAACAAGGTCTTGAACAAGGTCTTGAACAAGGTCTTGAACAAGGTCTTGAACAAGGAAGACAATCAGAACTAAGGCTAGTGATACGTCTATTAACTCGTCGGCTTGGTTCAATTAATTCTCAGTTACAATCCCAGTTGCAAGAGTTGTCCTTAGCTCAGTTAGAAAACTTGGGTGAAGTCTTACTAGATTTTGCTAGTGAGGCTGATTTAATGAATTGGCTAAATACAATAGAAAATTAGAGTTTGCTCTCAACCTTTCTACCAGTTACAAAAAAAGTCAGATTTTCATACCAAGCACCTTGCTCTGTTGCTTCTGCTTCAATTTTTTGGCGATACTCTGCTTTTAATTCTGCCATTTGCTCTGATGAAACCTGTAACAAGGGATTTTCTCTAGGATGAAACCATCCTCCATTCCATTCTTTAGCTTGCTCTAGATTGCAGTAGAAACCTAGTTGTTGGGTCTTCACTTGAATATTTTGAAAACCAGCTTCTGCATTTAAAAAAGAAAAAAGGTGGGACTACCCACCCGACAAATTTATCCTTTAACACAAAGAACTTGCTTTAGTGTTGCTACAACTTCAACTAAATCTGCTTGATTTGCCATTACTTGTTCTATTGGCTTATAAGCACCTGGAATCTCATCTAGTACACCCTCATCTTTGCGGCATTCTACACCATTTGTTTGCTCTATCAAATCATCAAGTGTGTAGACATTTTTTGCCTTATTTCTAGACATTAAACGCCCCGCGCCGTGGGAACAAGAACAGAAACTGTGAGCATTACCTTTACCCTTAACAATGAAAGACTTTGCTCCCATCGAACCAGGAATAATCCCATAATCTTCAGTCTGAGCCCGGACTGCACCCTTACGAGTAACGTATACATCCTCGTCAAAATGCACTTCTTTTTCGGCGTAATTGTGATGACAATTAACTTGCAATAAAGGTTTAGTTGCTTTCCCGCCTACCAGATGTTTTTCAACTATGTGCTTAAAACGCGCCATCATCACATCGCGGTTGACACGCGCATAGTTTTGTGACCATTGCAAATCATGCCAATATGCCTGGAATTCTGGCGTACCAGCGACAAAGTGAGCCAAATCAGGGTCAGGTAATTTATTACCTGCCATTTTTGCTAATTCTCTGGCTGTGTGAATATGACACTGGGCGAGTTTATTGCCGATGTTACGCGAACCAGAATGCAGCATCAGCCAAACTTGATTCTCTGTATCGAGGCACACTTCAATAAAGTGATTTCCTCCACCAAGAGAACCCATCTGTTTCATTGCTTTACCTTGTAGGTCTTGCACACCTCGATGCAAGTCTTTAAAATCATCCCAGTGTTGCCAGTTACTGACGGATTTTTCAACGTCTTTATTTTCGTTGAATCCAGTCGGAATTGCTGCTTCAATATCCAGGCGGATTTTCTTGAGTTTACCTTCTAGTTGTTCGGCGGTAAATGCTGTTTTGATCGCGCTCATACCGCAGTTATGAACAAATACTCCGGCTTTCAGGGCGAAATTATGGTACTTCGGTACTGTTAGACAGTAAACATCCTCTGTGTAATTTAGTGGATTTACTGCTACAACCTTGTGATTGCATTGATGTTCTTTTCTGCGGTGATTGTGGAGTCCAATTGGAGTTTTGACATCTACACCACAAATCTCACAGGTATAGTATCTGTTAGCAATCTCTTGAGACTTTTCTCTCCCTTTTTCACTCTTGTTATATTCAACTAGATATTGTTTACCCCGATTACCATTACCTGCAACTGCATTTTTAAAATGCTCTGGTTGCTGTTCCATGTATTGCAGGATATTCCTAGTTCCCCGTTCAGCATAGTATTGGTATCCTTCTGGAGTTTTTGCTTTTTGAGCAAGGGAAGCAACTCTTTTTTCTTCAAATTCGGCAGAATGCCAGTGTTGGTTACGCTCCACTAGAGAGCGGTGGTAAGCAGAATGATCGCGATTACCCATGAATTGAAGATTTTCTGGTCGATTATCAGATTCATCGAAATTCTGATGATGAATAACTGTTTTCTGTCCCTCAAATCTAGGAACTTTGCCGAGTAACCCAGACCTGGCAATAATCCAGTGTGCTTTTTGCCATCTGCTGGAGTATGGCTGAGTAATCAGGGTGTAGCCATCTTTGTCAGTCTTGGAGTAAAAGGGCATTAAGGAAGTCTCTGCTTGAAGTAACTGAGCTTCTTTATAGGTTCCGTCTCGAAGCATGAATTGGTGATCGGGAGTACAAATAATTTCTTCACCGTTATCCAGAATCACTTTCACGAGTGGAGCATTTCGTCTAGTCAACTTAGCAGTTGCTTGAGCCGCAACGATTTTTCCTGTTGGCGTACAAGCATAAACAATAAACTCTGTACCCCAATTTATTAGGTCTTTAATACGATAAGATTTACCATCCGCTAGAGGAATTAAGGTATCTCCTATGAAGCAACCAATATCTACACCGACAGCAGCAGGGATAATTGCCTCTTTGGTTGCAATTACAGAACCAACTAAAGCACCTTTACCTAAGTGGACATCTGGCATTAAGGCCACGTGCTTAAACACAAATGGTAATGATGCCACATTTTTTGCCATCTTGGTTTCTTCTGGGCCCAAAGAGTGATTTGCCCAAGATAAAACGGGTGCTGGTGTGGTAATTTCTAACTTTTCGTAGGGCATAATTTATTCTATTTTGAATTTTGAATTTTAGATTTTGAATTAGGTCTATGGTAGTGATAATTTATCTAGTAATTTTTAGGGTTTGTAGTAAGCACTAAATTCATTACTACTAATTTGCTTACCCATAAATTTAAACTTGACATACTACTTAGTTGTAGCAATTTAAATGTTTATTGTCTTTCATTTAACTCGTTCGGTCTTCATGAAGCTGAAAAACTACTTTTAGGGAGTAACATCATTGTAATACAAATGTAAGCCATGTATTTATAAACGTCAAGTCCATACCAGAGAGAGAAAACAGATGTTTCCTAGATATATTAAAATTTGTAAAGAAAATTACTCTGTTTAAATCAGCTTTTAAAGTTCTGACACAATATGGCAGTGCGTCAAGATACAATCTGGGAACGTTTTTTATCTCCTGTAGTGCGTCTTTTGATTGATGAAGACGGGTTACAGCGTTACGCTGATAGTATTGACTGGGAGAAAGAATGCGATCGCTTCCGGCGAGATGATGTCATAATTCCCTCGTACTACAGCAGTCAAAACTTTCACGGGATTACAGGCGGCTATCTCACTTACAATGCAGCAGTTACTTACGATCCGATTACTCAATATGTTCTACCGCCTAATGAAGGTATTGTCCGTCAAGCTTTGGTTGATGCCGTCAAGGTAAAACCACGACGCATACTTGACTTAGGTTGTGGCACAGGTTCCACTACTTTAATGTTAAAACGGGCTTTTCCCGAAGCGGAAGTTATTGGTTTGGATTTATCACCCTATATGCTGGTAAGGGCAGAAGATAAAGCTAGAAATGCTGGTTTAGAGATAGTCTGGCGACACGGAAATGCGGAAAAAACCAGTTTCAGAGATGCAACATTTGACTTAGTGACAGCTTCTTTGCTATTCCACGAAACTCCAAATGAGGTGTCCCTAGCAATTTTGCAGGAAAGCTTTCGGTTGTTAGTAACTGGAGGGCAAGTACTAATTCTAGATGGAAATCAAAAGACTCTGCGGCAGCTAGAATGGCTTAATGATGTTTTTGAAGAGCCATATATTCGTGAGTATGCTGCTGGTAGTACAGAAGCGAATATGGGTGCGGCCGGATTTGAAGCCGTGCGATCGCAGGATGTATGGTGGATAAATCAGGTAACTGGCGGCGTTAAACCGATCGCAACTGAAAATGTCCGTCGTTATACTCCCACATCAGTAGATAATAATGATTTGGAGGGACTTGGATCTCCCGCATTTGGCATAATCGCATGAGTTTAAAGGCAGTTCTCTTTGATTTCAATGGTGTCATCATTAACGATGAGCCAATCCACCTACAACTGATCGACGAGATTCTCATTGAAGAAAATCTCCAACCCCAAAAGGTGAGTGAGCGTCAAGCTTCTCTTGGACGCAGCGATCGCGCTTGTTTTCAGCAACTACTCGCTAATCGTGGTAGAGTCGCCAACGAAAACTACTTAACTCAGTTGTTGTACCGCAAAGCCCAAGCTTATACGGTGGAGTTAGAGAAAATAGAGAAACTGCCTTTATATCCAGGTGTTGAAGACTTAATATATCAGGTGCGATCGCGAAATTTGAAATTAGGATTAGTCAGTGGCGCTCTTCGCCAAGAAATAGAATTGGTACTCCATCGTGCCAAACTAGACCAACATTTTAAAATTATCGTTGCGGGCGATGACATAACCACCAGTAAACCAGAACCTGATGGTTATTTACTGGCAGTAAAATGCCTAAATAAAGAATATCCTGAATTAAACCTTCAACCACAAGAGTGTCTGGCAATTGAAGATACCCCCGCAGGTATTGCCGCAGCGAAGCGATCGAAGATGCAAGTTGTTGGTGTAGCGAACACTTACCCATTCCACATGCTTCAGCGCTGCTGTAATTGGACTGTTGATTATCTCAGTGATTTAGAACTGGAACGCGTGCAGAAGATTTATTCTCAAAAAGAGCCTCAGCCATCGGCAACTGAATGTTAGAATACTCTATGGTGATAGTCTATTGAGTTAATGAGTAATATTACTCTTGACTTAGCAACGATTCAGGGGAATTAGCTCAGTTGGTAGAGCGCTGCGATCGCACCGCAGAGGCCATCGGTTCAAATCCGTTATTCTCCATTTGTTGTAGAGCGACAAATTATTTGTCCGTGGCAACACAATATTTGTCAAAATCTCTATATCGACAAATTATTTGTCATTACAATTTTGCGCTGCTTAACTTACTTCTTCAACTGTTGTACGATCGCAGCGATCCTTTTAAACCACCCTAATATAAAATTATATCGCTTTAGTCATTATCTATCCTGCCACCCCTCAACCCCAGCGCCCCGCATTTGCAGTAATGAAAGGTAGCGGCGAAACATTGGGAGACGTGATTGCTCCAGTAATCCCTCAAACGTCTGAATCACGGATTAGACAGATTAAAGGATGACACGGAGTTAGAATCTGTGCCATCTTGTAATCCGTGAAAATCCGTGATTCAGACAATGAGTAGCCTAAAATACGCCGACATCACCCAAAAAATTATCGGAGCTTCCTTTGAAGTCCATACATTTTTAGGCAACGGCTTCCAAGAAGTCATCTACCAACGCGCCCTAGCCTACGAGATGCGTCAAGCAAAACTAGAATTTGCCCGCGAAATAGAACAGCACATTTACTATAAAAACCTACCCGAACCTATCGGTACACGCAGAGCCGACTTTGTAGTTGAAAACAAAATACTCGTAGAACTAAAAGCCGTCATCCAACTCGAAGATGTCCATCTAGCACAAGCTCTAAACTATTTAAAAGCCTATAAATTAGAAGTTGGATTACTGATAAACTTTGGTAGTAAAAGCCTAACATTCAAAAGGCTTGTAATGTAGAACACGGATTTGGATGATTAAACGATCACACCGAAAAACTTACACACCAAAGAATCTCACCAATAACCTATCTACTTCACCATCTACATCATCTTAATCATCCGTGTAATCTAGTAATCCTTATAAATCCGTGATTCAGACAATGGAGGAAAGACAGTAGGCGATCGCAATTTCTGGCGATGGTTCTGTTGATGAGAGCAAAGTTGACTATTGTAGCTATTTTGTGAGTGAAGTTAGAGTACGTAGACATAGCCTGTCAATGCTTTAACGGTATCGCCTCCATAAACGCCGCCAAAGCAAAAGCACTAAAATAGCGATAATAAATCCGCTAAAAGTGTATATTCCCTTAGTAGCTGGGATTAGCCACCAAGGTTCCTTTGGGGTTGTCTGTTGTGTACTTGTTACTGGTTGCGTAGTTTTTATCTGTGGTGTACTTGTTGCCGATTCTGGACTTACTTTAACTTGGAATGATCTGATCAGAGTAGACCTTACAGGGTTATCATTTTCTTTATCTAGTCCTGGCAAAGCAGCAATAAAGGAACCAAAAGTCCATCCCGCAGCTAGAAGGCTAACGAATGTTTGAAAGTTGCGATCACGTTCAGCTTTTTCTACTTCAACTCGGCTACGAACCGCATTAATGGTATCTGATAGTAATTTTAAACCTCGCTCCAGGTTTTCTGAGTCTTTAGTTATCTGTAAACGATATTTATCTTTAACTAATTTACTAAACTCTGTTAAAAACTTAACTTCTGTTTCTTTATTTGATTGAATTTTGTTAGACTTTTGTTTAATTCTCCCTAAACGTTTTTCATAATTACTTAAATTAATATCAATTGTACCACCCTGAAAATCAAGTATAGTTAACTCTCTTGTATACTCATTGAGTGTATTTTGTACGTCAACTAATGTTTTATGTAATGTATTTAACTCACTTCCTTTATTTCTAGCTTGTTCAATAGCATCACTTCCAACTTTAATTTTAGTAAAATAAGTTTGTAGAGAATGTTTTAATAAACGACTTTGACTATAAGCCCAAACTATTTTATGCCGATAATAAAATAAACGTATCCAGTCAGAATAAAATTTGCCAGATTGGTCTAAAGTAGCTTCATCGGGATATATTATTATAATAAAATGTTGATTGTTTTGAGTTAGTTCAAAAATATTTGCTCCGAGAAAGTGTCCTTGACCTTGTAAATCTCCTTCCCAATCTAAACCGGGCATTAATGCCTGATAACAAGCTTGAGCAATCTCTTCCTGGCTCTTAGTTTGAGAAGGAGGTAGCCAGCCAGAGAGCATCCAGGTTTGCCCAATAGTAGCTGTTTGACTCTTCAAGATTCGCTCAATTTCAGCTTTGATATCTACAAAGCATTTAGCTGGTTGAGCATTAGTTTTATTTTTGAACGCACACTCTAGAAGTAAGCCATAACTATCACCGAGTAGCACAGGGTAGAAATAGCCTTCATATTGTTCATTATGATGTTTTGTCTGTGCGTATACATCTTTGAGAAGATGAACATATTCGCCTTGCAAATCTTGCCCATTTTCTAACAATAATGGGCGAATGTATTCAGGAATTTTATTGTAATAAGATTGTTGATTTTGCTTAATCTCTTCTGGAGTATCCCCTAAACTATATTTCAAGTCATAGAGAAAGAGGTCAATAGTGGGATAGATGAGGTCAGTCATTCAAGGAAATCATTCTAGATTTTTGATTCTGGATGGTAAACACAGATAAATAATTTTTTTATCCGTTAAGGGAGAAGGCTATTATATTGTCACTCAGTCAGTCAACAAATAAATTTATTGCCTGATATCTCAAGTCCATTGAAACCGATTATGAATCATAGTTTTTACCTATTTTGATATGTTTTGCCATTAGTTTAATAGTCTATTGATAATTACGCAAGGGAAAGAATAAATTAACCCCACCTTTGAAGTTAGGGGGGTTAAGGAGAATGAAGTTGCTATGGCTAAAACAAATATAGATGAATTAGGATAGCGTTATTTTTGTGCAAGATTTTGGTTTAAAAATTGTTGGAATTGCTCAAAGCGACTCAATTTTTTAGCAGTTTCAGAAGGATTAGGAGTTGCCATAACCCTGATAGCCATATTGGTAATTTCATTGCTTCTCAAGTCTGATGAGCTAACTTGTGGAATAGCACGGGTTGTCGGTTGAAGTTTCTGCTTTGGTGCAACTTGTTCTACTTCAGCCTCGCTAGGTAGTAAATTGAGGGGCATTGTATCACCTAAATTATCTAATTGAGATTTAGCGGCTTGAAACCGTTGATTTAAAGGTTCGTTAGCTTCGAGCATTGCTAACAAGCGGGGTTCGATGAGTATCTCCCAAGCTTTTGGGTTGACAGACAGTTGTTCAGCAGCTTGGGATAAGTCGGATTGTTCCGTATCACTCAGAGGAGTTTCTGAATCTTTCAGGGCTAGTAACAGAGCTAATAAAGTATTGTTAAGATTTGTAGTTTCCATAAGGAGAATTACTAGGATTTCTTGGTTACATGATTAATTAGCCTAGCTTAAATACTTAAATTAATTTGTGGTTATGGAAAGAGAAGCACTCGTGATCGGGATTAATCGCTATCCAACGCTGATAGAAAAATCTAGCGATCGCCCGCCGCATCTCAAAGCCCCAGCAACTGATGCCCAAGCCATAGCCCAAATCCTCGAAACTTATGGCAAATTCCATGTCGAGCGTTTACCAGCAGCTTATAATCTGGATGGGTCTTGCTTTGTTGATCCTCAGCAGCAGTTAACACTCAAAGACTTAGAAACAGCTATTGTCCAACTTTTCAACCCACCTGGACGCAGCATTCCTGATACAGCGTTGCTGTTTTTTGCGGGGCATGGTTTACGCAAAGATATCGGTGGAGTCACAGAAGGCTTTTTAGCTGCCAGCGATACTTGTCCTGTGATTGGACAGTGGGGACTTTCTCTAGACTGGTTACGCAAACTCTTACAATCTTCCCCAGTTCGTCAGCAAATTGTTTGGTTAGATTGTTGTTATAGCGGTGAGTTATTGAGTTTCCATGATGCCGATCCTGGCAGTTTTGAGGCAAAGGATAGATGTTTAATTACCGCTTCTCGTGGATTTGAAGTCGCTTATGAAGAACTGAGTGGCAATCATGGGATTTTGAGTGGCGCATTACTAGAAGCACTAAAACCTGAAAGTCATGCTGAAGGCTGGGTGACAAATTACTCGCTCGTTGATTTAATCAAGCAGCAGCTAAAAACTGCCCGTCAGCGTCCTATCTTTCATAACACTGGCGGAGAAATTATCCTCACAGGACAAAAAGAAAAAATTGACCGTGCTGTTTTAATGGCAGAGTTATGTCCTTACAAGGGTCTAGCAGCTTTTGATTTTAACCAGGACTTACGCAACTGTCACAAGCAATGGCACGGTGTAACCGCGCCGCGCGCCAAACAACTACACGATAAACATGGGAACAGCCGGACGTTTTAGTTGCTGAACTAAATAATTTGATAACAATCCATGCTTAATTTGATAGATTGTTTGACCAGTTTTATAAGCTAAATCTTTGAGTCTAAGCCAAACTAAAATAGCGCAGGCAATATGATTTCTTTGAATACGTCCTTTACGGCATTGACATGATTCAATGCCAGTCAATTGTTTTAATTCTCGGTGAAACTCTTCAACCTTCCATCGAACTTTACACACTTTTTGTACAACGTCCGTAGAATCTTGAGATATATCGTTTGTAGCGATAAAATCCGTTCTGTCGGTGGAGACAGTTACCCGGAATAGTTTCACTTTTTTAGCTTGAGGAAACTTTTTTATTTTAACTAGTTTACCTAATTCTAACTCCTTTTCATCCCAAAATAACAATTCAATTCTTTGATAATCTTTTTGACCTGACGTATCATCAACCAGTCGATTACGTTTCAGAGGACAATAATAATATTTACCTAACCCATCTATATATAACATCAATTTATTTGTGGCATACCAAGTGTCCATCAAGACAGCTTTAAATGGCAAAAACTTATTATACACAAGGTTTTGCAGCATCTCCATCACATGGTCTATCTTTGTTTTACCATCTCTATCTGGATCATAAATTCGATAGTCAACTACCCAAAACTTTCCGATTTCATGATTGACATATACACAATTTACTAGCCCAATTCCTTGAATTACACCATGCTCGTTGCCACTATACTGGCGTTTACTTGGCTCTATTTCCACAGCGTATCGTTTATCAATTACTGTGTCATCAAAAACCAAATACGCATTATCATTTATTTCTATTAAATCTTTGACATTATCCCAAAGAATCCGAGGTGTTAATTTTTCGTTATTTAAATAACGGTTGATTTTATCGTGACTGATCTGCTCTAAATGCTCCGCCAAATTTGTGAGAGTATAATTAATCTGACTACTTAACAAGTACTGGCAATAATTAAGTTTAGTAAATCTCATAAACCTATAGGATTGATTTTATGCATCCTCAGCTAATTTTCTCATAATTTGATGAATACTTAACACAGCCGATTACTGTTACTAATTTCATCAATTTCCTTTGGGTATGCCACTTTTATATAGTATTTATGTACTATATAAATGCGATGGCTACGCCCGCCGCAGGCATCGCACTGTGCCAGTTGCGTAAGTCCTGTTAACGAATCAGACCCCAAATATTTCTATGGACGCACCGTTTTAACTGATTCGCTTTTAGAGAATATCAGGCAAGGGAATTTTTTGGCGGTTGTCGGGGCTTCTGGAAGTGGTAAGTCTAGTGTAGTCAAGGCAGGTTTACTGCATCAACTGAAGTTAGGCAAAAGATTGGGAGGAAGTGACCAATGGGCGATCAAGATTTTTTGCCCTGGAGAGCATCCCCTCAAAAGTTTAGCTAGAGTATTTGCACATCACATAACTCCCCCCCAGGTTCAGGATGCCCAAACACAGACAGATAAACCGAAATCTGAATTAGAAAAGACAGAAGAATTACTCAACAAGGGTACAAGCGGATTAACCCAATTAGTTCAAGCCACATTGCAATCATTAGGGATACCGCATGAGCTAGAGCCTGATACAAACACTCTACCCTTACAAAATCAAGTTTCTCAGCGCCTTATCCTCGTAATCGACCAATTTGAAGAAGTTTTCACTCTCTGTCAAGATGAAAACGAGCGACAGGAGTTTTTTGAGTGTTTGTTAGGGGCATTAAATGGTTCTCTGTTGACCGTGGTAATGACGATGCGGGCAGATTTCTTTGGGAAATGTGCCGAACAGGAATATGCAGGATTAGCACAGAAAATTCAAGAAAATCTTGTCACTGTCACCCCAATGAATAAAAAGGAGTTGACAGAAGCCATTACCCAACCTGCCTATCAAGTCGGGCTAGAAGTGCAACGGGAACTAGTAGAACAAATGCTAGCCGATGTCGAAGGCCCTGGTAGTTTACCTTTGTTGCAATATACCCTAACAGAATTGTGGCGTAAGCGAGAGGTGAATCGCATAACTCTGGCAGAATATAGCAGACTTGGTGGAGTCAAAGGCACGCTACAAAAACGGGCAGATGAAGTTTATGATGCCCTCGACTCCAAAGAAGAACAACTGACTGCTAAACGGATATTCATAGAGTTAACCCAGTTGGGAGAAGGAACAGAAGATACGCGTAGACAGGTGTTTAAGACAGATTTAGTCAACCCCCAGCAATCGGCAGAAGTGGTGGAACAAGTGCTAATGAAGTTGACAGATGCCAGATTAGTCGTAACATCCCAACTGCAAGCACGGGGAGAGAGTCAAAAGACAGTGACAGTGGTGGATGTAGCCCATGAAGCACTGATTCGCCATTGGTCAAGACTGCGTGCTTGGGTAAGCGAAAACCGAGCCGCCATCCGCGTTGAGCGTAAGATTGAGGCAGCATCAGAGGAGTGGGAAAGTAAAAACAAGTCCAAAGATTATCTGTTTACAGGATCAAAATTGGCAGAGGCAGAGAATTACTTACAAGAGTATGGGGATCTCGGTTTGCTGTCGCATTTAGCATCGGAATTTGTGCAGAAAAGTATTCAGCAACGTAACACAAGTAAATGGGTTAGGTTTGGCGCAGTTGCTGCTTTTGTCGGCGTGGTAGCTATAGGAGCAGTGGCTTCTACAATTTTTGGATTAGAGTCTCGCAAACAAGCAACTATGGCCAATCTGCGAGAAAAAGCCACAAATATCAAATATTTACTGCCAATACAGACAGATAATGTGGAGTTATTAATTTCAGCAATTGGGGCAACTGGTGAAAGTAAGTCACAACTGGGGGAAGTTTTGAGTGAAGTTCAATCTAGTTTATTAGAAGCAATAGAAGCTGTGCATGAGCGCAATATTTTTTCCGGTCATACAGAACGTGTCAATGCGCTGGCGTTCAGTCCCGATGGTCAGTACATTGTCAGTGGAAGTACAGACAATACGCTACGGTTGTGGGATACAAAAGGCAAGTTGCTCCATACCCTCAACGGTCATACAGGACTTGTCACGGCGCTGGCGTTCAGTCCCAATAGCCAGTACATTGTCAGTGCCAGTTATGACGGTACGCTACGGATGTGGGATACAAAAGGCAAGTCGCTCCACACCCTCAAAGGTCATACCGATGCTGTCAATGCGCTGGCGTTCAGTCCCAATGGTCAGTACATTGTCAGTGGCAGTTCAGACAATACGCTACGGATGTGGGATACAAAAGGCAAGTCGCTCCACACCCTCAAAGGTCATACCGATGCTGTCAATGCGCTGGCGTTCAGTCCCAATGGTCAGTACATTGTCAGTGGCAGTTCAGACAATACGCTACGGGTGTGGGATACAAAAGGCAAGTTGCTCCACACCCTCAACGGTCATACAAGTCCTGTCACAGCGCTGGCGTTCAGTCCCGATGGTCAGTAGATTGTCAGTGGTAGTTCAGACAATACGCTACGGATGTGGGATACAAAAGGCAAGTTGCTCCACACCCTCAAAGGTCATACCGGTTTTGTCAATGCGCTGGTGTTCAGTCCCGATGGTCAGTACATTGTCAGTGGTAGTTCAGACAATACGCTACGGATGTGGGATACAAAAGGCAAGTTGCTCCACACCCTCAAAGGTCATACCGGTTTTGTCAATGCGCTGGTGTTCAGTCCCGATGGTCAGTACATTGTCAGTGGTAGTTCAGACAATACGCTACGGATGTGGGATACAAAAGGCAAGTTGCTCCACACCCTCAAAGGTCATACCGATGCTGTCACAGCGCTGGCGTTCAATCCCGATGGTCAGTACATTGCCAGTAGCAGTTCAGACAATACGCTACGGATGTGGGATACAAAAGGCAAGCTGCTCCACACCCTCAAAGGTCATACCGATGCTGTCACGGCGCTGGCGTTCAGTCCCGATGGTCAGTACATTGCCAGTAGCAGTTCAGACAATACGCTACGGGTGTGGGATACAAAAGGCAACTGGCTCCACACCCTCAAAGGTCATACCGATGCTGTCACGGCGCTGGCGTTCAGTCCCGATGGTCAGTACATTGCCAGTAGCAGTTCAGACAATACGCTACGGGTGTGGGATACAAAAGGCAACTGGCTCCACACCCTCGATGGCAGTAATGACAAAATGGACAAGACGGACAAGACGCTAGGGATGTGGGTAAAAGGCAAATGGCTCCAGGGTCATACAGAACGTGTCAATGCGCTGGCGTTCAGTCCCGATGGTAAATACATTGTCAGTGCTATTTCAGACAATACGCTACGGTTATGGGATACAAAAGGCAACTTGCTCCATACCCTCAAAGGTCATACAAATTATGTCACGGCACTGGCGTTCAGTCCCGATGGTCAGTACATTGTCAGTGGCAGTTATGACAATACGCTACGGTTGTGGGATACAAAAGGCAACTTGCTCCATACCTTCAAAGGTCATACAGGTGAAGTCACGGTGCTGGCATTCAGTCCCGATGGTCAGTACATTGTCAGTGGCAGTTATGACAATACGCTACGGTTGTGGGATACAAAAGGCAAGTTGCTCCACACCCTCAACGGCCATACAGGTGAAGTCAGGGCGCTGGCGTTCAGTCCCGATGGTCAGTACATTGTCAGTGGCAGTGATGACAACACGCTACGGTTGTGGGATACAAAAGGCCAGTTGCTTCACACCCTCAACGGTCATACAAATTATGTCAGGGTGCTGGCGTTCAGTCCTGATGGTCAGTATATTGTCAGTGGCAGTGATGACAACACGCTAAGGTTGTGGGATACAAAAGGCAAGTTGCTCCACACCCTCAACGGCCATACAGGTGAAGTCAGGGCGCTGGCGTTCAGTCCCGATGGTCAGTATATTGTCAGTGGCAGTGATGACAACACGCTACGGATGTGGCCTGGTAATTGGCAAGTTTGGCTAAAAGTGGGGTGCGATAACTTACACGAGCATCGTACACTTGTAGAAGCTAAAACTGACGAAGCAAAAGCCGCAGCGCAAACCTGTCTCGACCTTGGTAAGTGGAGCAACAGCGAAAAAGCTCAGTTTCTGCTTAATCAAGGTCAAGCCATAGCGAAGATAGATGGAGATATCAAAACTGCGGAAGCTAAGTTTAATCAAGCCCGAAAATTGGATTCTAACGTAGCTATCCCTAGCACAACAGAAGTCAGACAGTTAGCTGCCCCGGCTCTAGTCACTCAGGGAGAGAAGCTTGTTAAAGATGGTAAAGTCAAGGAAGCTCTTGCTGCCTACGCAGATGCACAAAAATTCGAGCCAAATTTGAAAATTACAGCTAATTCTTGGAATAATCTCTGCTGGGATGGCAGTTTGAGGGGATATGCCGCAGATGTCATGTTTGCCTGTGAAAAAGCGGTGGCACTTGAGCCTAAAGATACAAAAATTCGTCAAAGTCGGGGTATTGGTAGGGCGCTGACTAGGAATACTCAAGGGGCAATTGAAGACTTTGAGGCATATATCAAATCAACTAATGATGAGCAAGTAAAAGCACAAAGGCAAAATTGGGTTAATGCTCTGCGTGCTGGTAAAAATCCTTTCACTGAGGAAGAGAAGCAACGTCTATTAAACTGAAGTTCCCCCTAATACGGATCGGTTAACGTTTTAATATGTCTGAAGATCCCCCCAACCCCCCTTAAAAAGCTACCGTGTATACACAAGTCAAATTACCCCCCTTAATCCCCTTGCGATTAACTTAGTGCCATTCGACTCAAAATGTAGAACACGGTGAGTATTTCAAGCTCCCCATCCTGTAGAGGGATGAGATACTACGGTAATTTAAGATAAAGTCGTCGAAATAGTGTAAATGGAAGCAAGATCGATATCAACCTGCTTCACTCAATTGGCAATGACGAATATATAGTTTGCCGAAGCACTTAGATTACCATCAAACCATTGTGATAAAGCGGGTTGAAGCATAGAGAAAATTGTTATCGAACAAGACGTTTATTGTTTGAGGAAACCTCCTATGAAAGCGGATTACCTAATTGTAGGCAGTGGTTTATCAGCATTGGTCTTTGGTGCTTTGATGGCAAACTCCGGTAAGACCGTGCAAATACTCGAAGCTCATGAGCATCCGGGCGGCTTTGGTCACACATTTACGATGGCTAAAAAATACACGTTTAATGCCCAATTCCACTATGTTTGGGATTGCGGTGAAGGACAAACGGTTAATCGGGTACTCAAGAAATTAGGCTTGGATCGGGAAGTGACTTTTGAGCGGTATGACCCGGATGGTTTTGACCACATGCGAATGCCGGGGTATGCGTTAGATATTCCTTCGGAACCAGAGGAACTGATCCAGCGATTATCAAAGCTGTTTCCTGAATATAGCGTTGGCGGAGCCTCTCGATCAGAGAATCGCATTCGCCAATTTGTTAACGATGTAGAAAAAACGAGCGCAGGTTTGAAAAGACTTGCTCCTCCAGTTAAGCCAATTGAACTGCTCAAACATCCAGGTGAAGTGTTTTGTACTGTCCAATATCTCAACAGTACACTTCAGGATGTATTCGATAAATTTCAACTACCCCAAGCCGCCCAAACCCTATTAGCTCTGCAATGGCCTGATTTTTTGCTGCCTCCAAATCAACTCTCGTTTTATGCTTGGGTCGCTTTATTCAAGGGCTATCAAGCAGGTGCATTTTACCCAACCCAGCATTTTGAGCATGTAATTAATTCGTTAGTCAAAGTGATTGAATCAAATGGAGGGCAGGTATTGCTCAACCATGAAGTCACGAATTTTAGACTCACAGACAAAACGGTTACGGGCGTTGAGGCGATGGATTTAAACACCCATCAAACTCACGAATTTACAGGCGACACCGTGATTTGTAACATTGACCCCAAAAAAGCCGCCAAAATGATTGGTGAGTCACATTTTTCTAAAACCGTGCGCCGAAAACTCAACTATGAGTATTCTGCATCCAATTACATGGCTTATTGCGTCGTCAAAGACCTCGACCTGCGAGACTATGGATTTGGCAAGTGGAATGTTTTCCATACAGGTCATCAGGATTTGAATGAAGCCTTTGCTCAGATGTATGAACACAATGACTTTTCCAATCCCAGCTTTGCTATAACAACGCCCACTTTATTGACACAAGCAAGTCGGGATTGTCCAGAGGATTGCCAGATTGTCGAATTCCTTACCGTTGCTAATTACGACTACTTTAAGCAATTGCGACAGAGCGATTCCCGTCGGGACGGCAAAGCCGATCGCAAAGCCTACAACCAGAAAAAGCAAGAAATCTTCGATTCTATCCTCGATGTCGTGGAAAAAGAATATGTACCGAATTTTAGAAAGCATCTAGTCTTTCATATCACCGGCAGCCCCACCACCAATGAACGTTATTGCTGGTGTCCCAACGGGAATTCCTACGGTTCTAGTCTCACACCGCGCAACATGGGTTTGGGACGCTTGAATCACGAAACCTCACTCAACCATTTCTATTTTTGCAATGCTTCATCAGGCTATCCCGGTTTTGCTCCCACATTCTGGACTGGAGCATTGCTGTATCAGCGATTATCTGGTGACGTACTTTTAGGCAATAGCTAAACAGACAACTCGCACATATTATTCATATTCAACAACTGAGAGGTCAGTTATGAGAATTGCAGTTATCGGTGGTGGAGCCAGTGGTATGGCTACAGCTTACCTGCTTGATAAACAAGGGCATCATGTCACCGTGTTTGAACGGCAGCCGATGTTGGGGGGGCATATTCGGACACTCAATAAGAATGTGAAACCTAACCAATCTGATTGCAATGAAATGTTGGAAAGTGGAGTGCTAGAATTTCCTACCGTATTCCATAACTTTGTTGCTCTTATGCAAGAGCTAGGAGTGGAACTAGAACCCATCCGTGTCGGTTCAGCTTTATTCCCCAAAAATGGCAGTCCCTTTTTCTCGAAGGTCACGAATGAGAACAACTATACAGGCATCCAACGCCTGATTGAATATCTGCGGTTCGATACCATTCATACCCGTTCCCTTGGATTATGGTTAAAAACGCGATTTGCCCAGATGGAAGATTTTTACAATCAGCCACTGTCTCAATATGTAAACAACCAAAGTATAAGCAATACCTGGCTAAAGTTGCTGACGATGTATAGCTACTCAATGCCCTTTGAACTCATTGATAACTTTCCCGCAGAGATGGGAATTCCGATGTTACGCGACTACCTCGCGGTCAAATGGCTCAGGATTAAAGGCGGTGTATATTCCTATATTGAAAAAATTCTGGAGCGATTTAAAGGGGAAGTGTTGTTGAATGTGGAGATTGCTAATATTTCTAGAAGTGCAGATGGTGTGAAAATCCAGCGATCTGCCTCTGGTGGCAGCGCTTCTCTACGAGACGCTCCGCGAACGCTATCGCAGGGTGAGATCCAGGAGTTTGATAAAGTCGTGTTTGCCACGCCACCCGACCAAGTGATGGCTCTGTTAGCTGACCCAACCGAGGCTGAAATTAAACGCTTCTCAAATTGGAAAGCCAATTATGCAACCACTACAATTCATACTGATACTTCCATGTATGATCATCATCACATCCACCACCCCTCGGAATTTGATTTCTTCCAGACAGATACTCGATGGGGATATAACAGTTATTTGAATCAGCTTTGTGGCATCTCATCGCCACAGCATTATTTTTTATCGTTTCAACTAGAAAGGATGATTGATCCTGCTCACATTATTCACACTCAAGAACATCACACGCCGTTGTATACCACTGAATCTTTTAGATATCGAGACGAAGTAGTTGCCACCAATGGAGAAAATCATACTTACTATGCGGGAGCTTATCTAGGAGATGGATTGCATGAGGGAGCGATCGCGTCTGCCTTTCGAGTTGCTCAACTCATCGGTTCACCCTTAGCTGTCTCCATTTCTGGATTCAACGACGGAAACCCAGACACAGTAAATATAGCGACGGATACGGCAGGCATGGGAAAATATTTAACTCATCCCCGTTCCCATCGGTCTTGAGATTGTAATTCTAAACCAATACGCTTGGGTTAAGGGCCACTGGCAAAAATTTTGGGTTTTTGAGACGCGATAAATCGCCGTCTCTACAAGTGTTTTGGTTTTATCTGAACTGTATTGAGTTATGTGATATTGACTACTGCGATCGTTTCTATGGTTCAAAAAAGAACAAACTTATGGTTCTGTTGAATAATTTCATTCAATGCAGCCATATCAATTAAAAATGCGTCATGTCCGTGGGTTGACTTTAACCACGATAGTTGAGCATTAGGAATTAAATTTGCTAATTCTTGTTGTTCTACTGGTGGATAGAGAATATCAGAATCAATGGCGACAACTAGAGTTGGTTGCTGGATGCTCCCCAGAACAGATTCATAATCTGATAAATTAGGAGCTGTGCGATCGCGTGCAATATCGTGGTCATCCATTGCATGGGTGAGGGTAATATAAGTATTGGCATCAAATCGTTCTGTCAGCTTTTGACCTTGATGCTGTAAGTAACTGGCTATAGCAAACTTCTCAGATGGATCATACTGCCGTCCAAAGCGGGTTGTAAAACTATCCCAAGAACGGTAAGTAGACATCGCCATCATTCTCGCCACTGCTAGTCCTTGGTTTGGAGGTGCATCCAGGGTGTAGTTTCCTCTTTGCCAATTTGGATCGGCATAAATTGCCTGTCTTTGGGCTTCACTTAATCCAATACACCAAGCGGAATGTCTGCCAGAAACAGCGATAGGTGCAATACTTTTCACCTTGTCGGGATATAATAATGCCCACTCCAGTGATTGCATTCCACCGAGCGAACCACCAATTACAAACCGCAGAGATTGAACACCCAGATATTCTAGTAGTACAGCTTGTAGGCGAACCATATCTCGGATTGTAATTTTAGGGAAAGATACACCATAAGGCTTTCTAGTTGTTGGGTTGATAGTAGTTGGCCCTGTTGTACCGTAACAACTCCCCAAAATGTTGCTGCACACAATAAAATTGCGATCGGGATTGAAGGCTTTCCCTGAACCAAACAAAGGTTCCCACCAATCATCAGCATCAGCCGAACCAGTTAAGGCATGACAAATTAGTACCCCATTATCGCCTTGAGCATTTAACTCTCCCCAGCTGCGATAAGCAATCTGAACCCCAATTAATACTTCGCCGCTTTCAAGTTGAAATGGCACTGTAAGCTGGTAAAACTGGGTTTGTGGCGAGATGAAATCTGAGTAGTTCATATCTGATGGGGGGCAGGGGAGCAGGGGAAGCAGGGGAGGCAGGGGAGGCAGAGGGAGAGGAATCAATACTCAATGCCCAATGCCCAATGCCCAATTAAGAATTAAATCTTAACTTGCCGGAATGCCTGCTGAAAATCCTCTTTAATATCGTCAATATGTTCAATTCCTACTGATACGCGCACTAAATCGGGCGTTACACCTGCTGAAAGCTGTTCTTCATCACTTAGCTGTTGATGAGTTGTGGAAGCGGGATGAATCACGAGGGTTTTGGCATCACCAACATTTGCTAAATGACTTGCCAATTTCAGATGATTAATAAAAGCTTTACCTGCATCCAATCCACCTTTGATGCCAAAGTTTAAAACTCCCCCAAAGCCATGCCGGAGATATTTTTTCGCTCGTTCATGATAAGGATGATTAGGAAGTCCGGGATAATTAACCCATAATACTTGCTCTTGTTGCTCTAACCACCGAGCCAATTCTAAGGCATTGCTGACATGACGATCTACTCGTAAAGAAAGAGTCTCTAATCCTTGCAGTAAAAGAAAGGCGTTAAATGGACTCAAAGACGGGCCAAAATCCCGTAACCCCTCGACTCTAGCGCGGATAATAAAGGCGATGTTACCAAAGGAACCGCTAGGTCCAAACACTTCTTGAAAATTCAGCCCATGATAACCGGGTGCTGGCTCAGTAAATAGGGGAAACTTGCCGTTACCCCAGTCAAATTTACCCGAATCTACTATTACGCCACCAATGGAAGTACCATGCCCACCAATCCATTTAGTTGCAGATTCCACTACAATGTCTGCACCATGTTCAATGGGTCGAGCTAAATACCCACCAGCACCAAAGGTATTATCCACAATTAAAGGTATGCCATTTTCGTGGGCAATGTGAGCTAATGCGGCAAAGTCAGGAATGTTATATTGAGGATTGCCAATGGTTTCAACGTATAACGCTTTAGTGCGATCATCGATCGCCTGACGGAAACTTTCTGGATCGTCTCCCTCGACAAACTTGACGTTAATACCTAAACGTGGTAGTGATACTTTAAACTGGTTATATGTTCCTCCATACAAAAAACTAGTGGAAACGATATTATCCCCAGCCTGAGCGATCGTAGTGATTGCCAAGAATTGCGCCGCCTGACCACTAGCTGTTGCTAATGCTGCGACACCCCCTTCTAGTGCCGCAATCCGCTTTTCAAATACATCCGTCGTCGGGTTCATGATTCGGGTGTAAATGTTACCAAATTCCTGGAGAGCAAATAACCGCGCTCCGTGTTCGGTGTCGTCAAAAACGTAGGAAGTCGTTTGGTAAATTGGTACAGCACGGGCATTAGTTCCAGGAGCCGGCTCTTGTCCAGCATGAACTTGCAGAGTTTCAAAACGATATTGTTCAGACATCAGCTGTTATTTTGGTTTCGAATTATATAAATAAGTAATGTGCTATTTGAGCGTTGGGCTAGATTAATCAACGGTAATTCTTAAGGCTTACCGTATTTTACAGTTATTTTTAGTCAATTAAATCATAGTGTAAGGGCGCATAGTTGTGCGCCCCTATCGTTGATTTTTGGCTGATTAAGTTAAGTTAGGGAACCAACATTGAACGAGGATTAATCATCCCTGCCTCTTGAATCGTTGAAAAAGCAGTTTCCCCGATGATGCGATGAGCCGCAGCCGTTGGATGAATGCCATCCCAGAACAAAAACTGGTCTGGGTTACTACAGGTGCGATGCCTGCGGCTGGCATCGCCTACGCCAGATAGACATGGACTGATAACATTGGTAAAGTTAAAGGCTGCCGGATTTGCGTAGGCGTAGCCCGTCGTAGACATCGCAACGAAAAACCGATCAAATTACTTATGGTTGCATAAAGGCGATCGCCTGCTTGAAGAGTCGTAGGAAGTTTTCGCAAATCTGGAAAACTAATTGCTGCAATGCTTATGAAACTCAAGACGCGAGTTAAAAAATTGCATAAATGTTCAACCCGCCTCCGTTAAGTACTAGAAAATTACAATCGCTCTGTTATATATCTCGACTTAACGGGATTTTTATTGCTCAATTGCTTCACCCTTTTGGGTGAGTCAGATATCAACCGATCAGATGACCTGAATGAAGGAAGCTGAGATTAATAATAAAGAAGATTCTATTACTTAAGAACAGCGATCGCATTTTATCTAAGAATAACCTTATGAAACTCCTTACTTTAATAAATTCTGCACTTATTTTTGCTTCTATTACTCTTGTACCTGGAATCGCTGTCGCTCAAACAGCTACTAACAATAATACTGAAACAATTGCTATTAACTCTAATAACTTACCTGGTAATTCTATTTCTGTGAATTACCTCCAACCTTTCAATCTAGTTACTTTTGCGTATCAGGGAGGTTTGAAGCAGCACGGTATTCCTAGTGGAGAGATGCTAGTATTTGAAACTCAGAAGAGAAATATTATTGCAAACGATTTGGTGAAAGCTGCTGTTAATGCAGATAAATTACCATCAAAAGCTTTAAATGACCAAAATTATCTAAGTGCTGTTAATTCACAACTCAACGCATTGCCTGATTATGCTGCTGCGGATTGATTGGTTTTTCTTATATTTTTTCTAAAGCCAAATTTGTGAGTATACTATACTCGTGTGCTTCTTACCAAATATAAATAAAAGCATTTTATACACAGCGATCGCTGGTGTATAAAACAAAGTTACATATTGAAGAACAATTCCTAGATTTTGACAGAACTTGTACTTATAAGTTCTGTTATTGTGTGTTGAAGGCACAGAAAATTGTATAATCAACAACCTATCAAGCAAAAATTTCGTTTTCTATAGAGAATGACAGAAGTAATTAGAACAGGGAGCCTAAATAACATCGAGTCCATTGAGTTTGAAAAGCGGTGCTTGCACAAAGCCAGAGAAATAGGCGATCGCAACAGTGAAGTCATTTGTTTAGCAAGTTTGGGCAATGCTTATCAGTCCATTGGAGAATACCACCTGGCAATTGAGTTTTATCAGCAGTGGTTGGATATAGCGAAAGAAATAGGTGATCGCTTCGGAGAAGCCAAATCTTTGTCTGGATTGGGTAACGCTTACCAATCACTGGGGAAATACCAGCGAGCAATCGAATTTTATCACCAGTGGTTGAGTATCACCAGGAAAATAGGCGATCGCACTGGAGAAGCCATTTGTCTAGGAAGTTTGGGCAATACTTATGAATACCTAGGCAAGTACGACCAAGCGATTGAGTTTTATCACCAGTGGTTGAGTATTACCAGGAAAACAGGCGATCGCACTGGAGAAGCCATTTGTCTAGGAAGTTTGGGCAATACTTATGAATCATTAGGGCAGTACCAACTGGCAATTGAGCTTTACCACCAATGGTTAGAAGTGACAAGATTAATTAGTGATCGCAATGGGGAGGGCATGGCCTTAAGTGGATTGGGAAGTGCTTATAATGCTCTGGGACAATACCAAAGAGCGGTTGAGTTTCATCAATATTCATTAGAGATTAGAAGGAATCTTGATGACCAAAATGCAGAAGCAAACTCCTGGTTTAATTTGGGTTTAGTGTTAGAAAAAATCAATCGCGAATCAGAAGCAATGAATGCCTTTTGCAATGCTCGCGGGATTTATCACGCAATGGGAATTGATGCAAGCCTGCAAGATTGTAACCATGCGATTGAGCTTCTTTCTCAAAATGTCTCAACCATAGCATCTCGCTTCTGGTTTGGGAGATGGTTCAGTCATTTATCCCAGTTCATCAAAACTGATTCTAACCAATAATATCTTCTACCACTGATTCAGATAATATAAGGATATTTTAAAAGCTTTTGTCAATTTTAATCGCTAAAGATAGATTAAAATCAACTTTTAAAACATCCTCTGAATCCAGTGAGATTATATCAAGAAGATGGGTATTTATTAAATACCGCAACTGAGTTCTTGCCATCAAAGGCAAACACCGTAAACGGGTCTTTTCGATTCCCCATCTCCATCCCAGGAGTGCCTACAGGCATTTGGGGAACAGATAAACCAACAACATTTGGCTTTTCTTGAAGCAAACGTTTGATGTCGTTTGCTGGAACATGTCCTTCTATGACATATCCATTAACAATTGCTGTGTGGCAAGATGATAAATTATCCGGTACGTTGTACTTTTGTTTAACCGTTTCGATGTCAGGCGTGGAAAAGTCTGTGATTTCAAAACCTTGTGTCTTTAAGTGATCAATCCACCCACCACAACAATTACATTCGGGACTATGATATACAGTGGCATTTAGCGGTGTTGATTTTGATGGTGTCTGTTTGTCCTGAATACGCTTAGTGGTACTTACTAGTTGAGCATTAGCTGTCACAGAATCAGGAAAAAGAGCTTGAGCATTACTTGTAGAAGCAGTGCTTCCCAAAATGCCTAACACCCCTACTGTGAGACAAATTGTTACTACGATACGTACCACGATGGGAAGTAACCATTTTTGCCAGCAATAAATAAATTCTTTGTGCGACATCTGAGACTTCCTGATTACAACATTGCATAAATTTGTTGTAACAAATTCTCTTCAAAAAGACTTTGCGTACCTTTCCTTTGTGCTTAGTTTGCGTCCCTCTACGTTTAAAACACTACAAATTTAGCCAATGCGTCGCTCGACTATTGCATTGCCTAAAAATGCCAATGCGTCGCTCGACAATGCCATTGCATCACCTTACAATGCCATTGCATAGCCTGATAATGCCATTGCATAGCCTGATAATGCCATTGCATCCCTCTGCATTTAAAAAAGTAAAGTTACGATTTTACCCCTACTACGTCTTAGAGGTTGCTTGAAAAGTGTTTCGCTGTGACTTTAGGCACTGTGAGATCCCCCTAACCACCCTTAAAAAGCTACGGTGTACACACAAGTCTGGAGTAGTTTACGAATCTGATTTTTACCCCACCCTAACCCTCCCCTTGTAAAGGGGAGGGAACTAGATTTTCGGCTTCCCCCCCTTTCCAAGGGGGGATTGAGGGGGGTAATTCGACTTGTGTGTACACCGCAGCCTTAAAAAGAAGGGAACTGAAATCAAAGTCCCCGTTTTTAAGGGGGATTTAGGGGGATCTAGAACTTTTGATACCGACAAGAGGACTTTTCAAACATCCTTTTATAAGGTAAAAGCGATCCCTTCTCAGTCATCACAACTGCAAGCCTAAACAGATATCGCTTTATCAAAGCTACAATTCCTTACCCAATTGCCACCAAAGACTGAGGTCTTTCAGCTGCTTTGTGCCATACCGATTGTCCTGTCAGCAGTTCTACAACATCCATCCCATTGCCAATTACACCTGGTACACTTGGATACCCGGCACTCGCCCCTACCAAAAAGAGATTAGGTAACTCTGTCGTATATCCCAAACGATTTAAACCAACCTGTTTGGGTATTAATTTCGCACCATAAATATTACCTTGCGGTTGTCCTAAATAAAATTCGCTGGTGGTAGGTGTACCGTAAACTTTCATCCGGGCATATTTGTCTACATCGGGAATCAAATCTCGCACACTTGTCATAATCTGCTGATAAAATTCTCGCTTTTTGGCTTTATACGCTTTTGGGTTGCTTTTGTACAGATGTTCAAATGGTTCATAAGAACAGACAGTAGCAATTTCTAATACATGATGTCCCTCTGGCCCCATTCCTGGTTCGCTAGATTTCATCGTTGGACAAGAGAGGAAAATCCACGGTTGGCTAAAGTCACCTTCTAATTGTTGTTGATATTCTCTGTTCAGATCGCCTGTGGGATAATACCAAACATTCCAGTTACCAATGCCGTAGCGTTGAGGATCGAAGCGGCTATCTAAACCCAGGTAAATATTAAAAGCACTGGCTGAGTATTGGTAACTAGTGAGGCGTTGATGCTCCTTTTGACTCAAAGCTGTAATATCATGCATTAACTCCACTGTTAATTTGGGGTCGAGGTCGCTGATATAAGCTTTGCTGGCGCGATAACTATTACCATCAGCAAGGACACTATGGACACTATGGTTGCTAACTTGAATATGGCTCACCGGGGTTGAGTACTTAATAACACCTCCACCTGCGGTAATTACATCTGCAATGGTGTCAACAAGGTGTTTGAAGTGATGTTTTGGATAATAAGCGCCTTCTGAATAATCCCAAACTAAGGAAGTATGGGTGAGTAGTGCAATTTCCTGCGGTGGTAGTGCATAGTCGCCACTTTGCCCCGCCAGTACTGCTTGCAGTTTAGGCGATAATCCGACATGGTTATACAAATCTTGCAGTGTCCAATTCCGCTTCCAAAATAAATTCAAATATTTTGGTAGTTTTAACCAGTCAGACAACTTTTGATCGTACCAGCGTACCTCCTGCACTAAGTTGCGAATTTCTTGGTGGAGTTGCTGAATTTCATTGCAGTAATGGTTAATCGCACCAGCTTCTTCTGGAAATGTGGAGAGTAAACGCGATCGCAAATTTTCCCATCCCAAAGGAATTTTGAAATCCGTCTCTGGTGTGATGACTCGATCGATGCAGTCAGAATCGAGACTATTAAAGGGTACATTTTGATGAATATAGTCGAGAAATTGAATTATAGTCTGACCAGAACCACATTGAGAGATGTAATGCACGTCAGCACAAAAACGGTATTCTCCGAAATCAAAAGTGTGACAGCATCCGCCAGGTAAATAATGTTGCTCTAGAACTACTACCCGGTAGCCTTGTCGAGTTAAACAGGCTGCGGCCGAAAGTCCACCTAGCCCGGCTCCCAGAATCACATAGTCGAAGATTTCCATATCAGCCTCCTTTGGCAATTTTGATTTCTATTGATTTCGGTGTTATGACTTTTTATCACCGTTCTTGTAGTTTTAGAAATGCCAAAATACTCAGCGCATCTTTACCTAGATTTGTAGATTTTATCTAATAAAAATCAGGTAGAAGAGACATTCGATATAATGTGTAAGGATTGTTATCGGTGATAATGGTAATTCATACATCGCTAAATATCAAAAAATTTAGCGAGTAATTTAGCTAACATTTAGATGCCCTGAAATATGTTTAAAATAGCCAAGTTACTTAGCTATGAATTCTTGTCAAGGCTTGCAGATAGTTAGCAGAAAATAATTTAATAATCTCAGGTCTTGTTAAGGATCATCCCTAATTTTGCTATTGTGCTGCATTCCGACAGGAATGAGAGAATTAAAAAAACCGTAAACAACACAACGTCAAGAGATTTATAAAGGATTTTTGCGCCAATTTTGTAATTTTTTGAAAAATTTGGATGCTCCCATATTTTTATCCATCCTTTATTTATTAAGCTTATCGAAAATCAAAAAGATGTTTGATAATGTTTGCTTTTCTTAATAAATTTTGGGTAAGGTTTAAATTGCCTTAAACTATGCTTGCTAGATAAGTACAGGAACTAAAAAAGATTATCTTTTAATATCTGAATACCTAAAAAATAGATATTAAATCTCAGAATTCATTGCTATAAGTATAAGTGTAAATGTACAACTTTACACTCTGTTATATATGCGTAATACCATTTCCTAAAATACCTAATTTGTCTCTAACTCTTTCCCCTGCTGCCTATTTTTACCAACTTTAAAGTGAAACAGTATAAGAGGTTGTTTGAAAAGTGTTTCGCTGTGACTTTAGGCACTTTTAGATCCCCCCTAACCCCCCTTAAAAAAAGGGGGAACCACAATCAAAGTCCCCCTTCTTAAGGTGGATTTAGGGGGATATAAAACTATTTGATACCGACAAAAGGACTTTTCAAACATCCTCTAAGGGCTTCTCTCAAGGTATGAGATGAGAACTGCTTTGTATTCCAAAATCCTTGTAGAAGTGAGAATGTCACTCTACAATTAACTAATGACTATTGACCCATTTGCAGCACTTGTAGGACAACAGCAAGCCATAGAATTACTGACTCAGGCTGTCAGACAAAACCGGGTTGCTCCAGCGTATCTATTTGTGGGGGCAGATGGTGTAGGAAGAAGTTTAGCAGCAAAGTGCTTTATAGAATTGCTATTTTCTCGCGAGATGGGAGTCACTGCGGCTTTACAAAACCGTTTGCGTCAGGGAAACCATCCAGCTTTGTTGTGGGTACAACCGACTTACCAATACCAGGGACAACGATTAACAGCATTAGAAGCGGCTGAAAAAGGACTTAAGCGTAAAGCACCACCTGTAATTCGGCTAGAGCAAATTCGGGAAATTACCGAGTTTTTAAGTCGTCCGCCTTTGGAAGCGCCGAGAAATGTGGTGGTGCTGGAAGAAGCCCAAACAATGGCAGAAGCCGCAGCTAATGCTTTACTTAAAACTTTGGAAGAACCGGGACAGGCGACGTTAATTTTAATTGCACCTACACCTGAGTCTGTTTTGCCAACTTTGGTGTCACGCTGTCAACGTATTCCTTTTTATCGCTTAGATGCACAGTCTTTGGCTGTTGTACTCACACAAACAAATCATCAAGAAATTTTGCAAAATCAGGCAGTGCTGAGTATAGCAGCTGGCAGCGCGGGAAGTGCGATCGCATCTTACGAGCAATTACAAACTATTCCCCCGGAGTTACTCGAAGATTTGAAAAAAGCCCCTGCTTCCTACCGCAAAGCCTTGGAGTTAGCCAAGAAAATTGATAAGGATTTAGATACAGAAGCCCAACTGTGGTTAGTTGATTACCTTCAGCAATTCTACTGGCAGCGCTGGCATCAACCCAGTATTATTAATCAGCTAGAACAATCTCGTAAATACTTGCTTGCTTACGCTCAACCTAGGCTGGTTTGGGAATGCCTGCTTCTATCTATATGTCAAAAATAAAAATTGTATTCACAAACTTTTTTACAAATGTCATAGTCCGTCGTAGACATCGCTCTTCAATTATCCAAGCCTTTGAGACTGCTGGTAGCGACGTAAAACAGATTGGATATTTTTTTTACAAACCTCTTCACCAATTACCTGAGAAAGCGATCGCCACAACTGAGAACCCACTTGTTTGATATAGTCGTGTTCATAACTTATCTGCTCCGCAATTTCCGCATAGGTGTGTCCTAGCCAACTTTCCAGCAAAACCACAGATTGAACATCATTGAGTCTTTGCCCAAAGGTAGAGCATAAAAGAGTATCGACTAGATTCAGCGCCTCTTGTGCTGTCATGGGTGAGCCTGCTTTATTTCTACGTTGAACTTAAGAAATATCTTCTTGAAATGATATTTTTACGTAAAATGTCACATTTATTTACAGCAAAAACTCACTTTATCTCACCGACAGAGCGCTTATATTTAAGCTAATAATTAATACAGTGTAATTAAATTATGCTTACATCTCAAAGTATAAAAAGGAAATCAGCAAGATGAAATTTGGTATTGATATGGGACACAACTGTCCTCCAGATACAGGAGCAACAGGCATCAAACAAGAAGATGCTTTAACTAAAGCAGTTGGTACACAATTGATACAAAAACTCAGAGCAGCAAATCATACCGCCATCGATTGCACTCCTACAAGCGCTAGCAGCGTAACCGATTCTCTGAGACAACGAACTAATAAGGCAAATGCCAATAACGTTAATGTCTATGTTTCGATTCACTTTAATAAATTTAACGCTAAAGCTCATGGCACAGAAATTTATGCCATTAGTAACGCATCACAAGGGATTGCTGAATCAGTTCTCAAAGAAATTGTTCAACTTGGTTTTTATAATAGAGGGGTGAAAGATACAGGTTTCTTTGTTCTGAAGAATACACAAATGCCAGCTATTTTAATTGAGTGTTGCTTTTGTGATGCCAAAGTAGATATGGAGCTATTCGATGTTGAAAAAATGGCGGAAGCAATTAAAGATGGATTAATAGGTCAGCCAAAACCAAAGGAACCTAAAAATGATAAGAAATACGTTTTGGAAATTACAACAAAAACTTTCTTAAAGCCTTCTACAGAACAGGCATCAGACTTACCAAAAGATTCTATCTTTGAGATTGAGCCAGGAGATTACCCAATTTTGGATGTAATTTTTGAAGAAAATCATTATTCGGTTAAGTGGCCCGATCAAAGTAAAGGAAGCCGAAACGAGCATTTTGTTTATGCTGGACATGCCAAAGTTATAGAAAAAGATTAACTAATTCTATTTCCATCATTTGTTAACATCTACAACCCCGATTTATCTAATAAATCGGGGTTATGCAAATAGTTTTTAAAGGAAAAATCCATGCCATTACTAGATGATTTAGTAAACAATTATTCCAACAAAGATTTAGTCAAAATATTTACACAAGTTGGTATTGAAAGTGCAAAAATTACTGAAATCAATCGGCAAATCTTAAAAGAAGTTTCTCTCGCTCAATGGTTACTAGAGTCTGCCAGAGGTAAAAGCGATCTTGCTGTCAATGCTAATAATTTTGCGGGATTAAAATGGCGAATTCCTGATATGAAAGGGTTTGCTGAACCTTTGAAAATCAAGGTTCCTTCTGAACTACAAGAAGTTGAGTTCTGTAAATTTACGGATATAGACGCTTTTATTATTGGTTATTGGAAGTTTTTAACTCGCACACCGTATAAAGGTTTAGAGGAGTATACTCATACACCAGAAAATTTCCTTGGCTTTCTCAAGGCTAAAGGCTATTCATCCGATCCTAAATATGTCAGTAAAGTTGTAGACTTGCTTCCAGAGGCACAAAAGTTACTGGCTAATGCAGGTGGAGTTACCATTCCCGCTTCAGTGGAACAACTTCAGTTAATTCGTGTGCCAAAAGAAGTTGAATTAGGGCAAAATTTCAGGGTTGAAGGCGTAGCACCTTTAACCGCCAGTGGCAAAGTTTTGTCGATTACGAGCGACGATAAATTTACAGTCCTAAATGTAGCAATTAGTCAGGATGGCAAATGGCAATTTGATTTCGTCTTTAAGCAAGAAGGCGATCGCCGGATGATAATTACTGTTGACGATCAAACTCTAGAGATCCCCATTAAAGTTGTTGTTCCTTTTGATAACAAGGACGATGAGAACACTCAACAACCTACAGCATCCAGCTTACCAGGAGCGAAGGTAATTAAACTCGATGGTAGTGTGGGAATTTGCGGAGTCAATAAAGCTGCTGATGTTAAAGCTATTAAGGCGCGATTGTATGAGCTAGGCTACAAATGGGTAGGCGATCCTGACAGTGCAGACAGAGACAGAGGACTATTTGATGCGATCAAACTATTTCAATCAATTATTGCCGGTCGCAGTACTGTTAATGGTGATGGTAGAGTTGATGTTGGTGGAATAACTCATCGATGGTTGCAAGCAGCTAATGCACCACGGTGGGAGTTGATGCCCAAAAGTGACCCGAATAATGGTTTAGTTAACGGTGAACTGGAAGATACTCAAGATAACCACGATTTTGGAACACACTGGTTAGCTGATGTGATTAAAAAAATTGCCCAAGATTATCAAAACAGTTATCGTAATACTCATCCCCTAGCCGCTCCATTTGCAATTAACGATGTTAGTCTTCCTCATGGAGGCGATACTCCCGATCATCATGGACATGAAACTGGCATGATGTGCGATATTTACTTACCCCAAAAAAATGGAAATTTTGGTGGTATTGTTTGGTCAAGTTCTAACTACGATCGCGATGCTGCACGAGCTATTCTCAAGTCTATTACTAATCAAAAGCTGGTACGGGCAGTCTTTTTCAACGATCAACAGCTAATTAAAGAGGGACTTTGTGTGTCTCTAAATGGTCACGACAACCATATTCATTTTGAAATTAATCCACCAGTCAGGAGCTAATTGTTGGTGAGTTAGATGCCTTGGATTTTACAACTTCTGCCCTGTGTAAATGGATCGCACTTCACCATTACGGCGGATGACAGCTTCGCCATTACTAACCTCTACCAGTGTCCAACCGCTTTGGCCAATGCTTTCACCCATATTGATGCGGCGAGTCACGCCGTCAATTTTAAACAAAGCGGCAGATTTGTTACCTAACTCTAGCAATCCTTCTAGGGTATTACTCGGAGCAACTGCGATCGCAGTTGGCGGATATACTTGTTCCTGGGTAATAGTTGGTTCTGACTCTGGCGCGAGTGCTGCACGTAATGGAACCACTGGTAATGCAGGTAGAGGCTTGGGTGTTTGCCGCACGGTAATAGGTGCAGTTCGTCCAGCTACAGGTTTAAGTTCTGCTCGTACAGCCGCCGCTAACATATTGACGGTTACAGGCTTGGTAGCTTGTCGCACCGTATTTAGGGCACTTTTCACCACATTAGGTTGAGATGCCTGCAATGCATTGGCAACTTGTGGTAGAAGTGCGGGACTACCAGGAATTGCTGGCAGCGCATAGCGCATTGGCGACGGCGCTTGATAAACAGGAACATAGATCCGCTCAACAACGCTGCCAGAACGGTTAGGGGCTGGTGGTGTATTATTGGCCAGAAGTGGAAGTGGTGGTAAATTACCAGTTATTTGCCCGTTACCAAGGGCTATTTGATTACTATTTGTCTGACTGGAGAATCCCGAACTGAAAGATTTTCGATTGCCTTTTAATTCTTGCTTGTCTATAACTGCCAGCGCTCCCAGCATATAGTCAACCAAATCTGCCTCAATTTCTGTTTTTCCAGGCAATTGTGATTGCGTTTGCGGCGCTAGAAGAGCTTGCTGGGTTAAGTTGGGATTTAAAAGATATACGACTCCAGACTGTACCAAGTAGAGAATACCAGCGATCGCCACACCTAAAGTTGTTCCGACAATCAGCAGTTTGCCCAAAGCCCGACTGCTTTTTTGACGCTTTCTACTAACTGGTTTAATGGTGGCGTTATCAAAGACAACGGTACTCAAGTGCTTGTTGTTATTTTGAGTAACTGACTGTCCGTTTGGTAAAATAATCTGCGGTATCGTAACTGTTTGCAGAGGCACGTATTCTGGAGGCGAGTGGCGTTGAGCTTTGTTCTGCCTACCATGCCTAACGGTTTGAGAAGGCAGATGATCACTAACATCCAGAATGTAGTCGATATCGGCAAAGAGTTCATCCATGAGACCATCAGCATAGTTTTCTATCGACCAAGGCTCGTTGGCGATTAAGTCTTCTGATGGTTCTGGTACTATGAGACGGGTACTGGCTTCTTGTAACATAGACGTTCTGGGTTATTGCTAGGACGAGGAAACGCCGCGCCTACTGCCTGGGAGTTAGGATTACAGATGAGATATCCAATCCGCCGTCTTATTGAGACGAGTTGGTTGAGCGTTGGTATTAAAATCAACTTTAATCTGGGGATTGTTGATGATAGCAGTACTAATAGTTATGTCATCTATCATACCAATCTCCCTCCCTACTACTATACTCAGTCTTTATCAAGTTTGTGTTAAGCTAACGCTGGAAACTCATGCTGGCTCTTGGTTTTACGCAATTCTAGATATAATAATAAAGCGTTAATATCGGCTGGGTTTACACCACCGATACGTGCAGCTTGACCAAGAGTGAGTGGTTTTACGTGAGTCAGCTTTTCCCGCGCCTCTTTGGAAAGGGTATCAATTGTTGTATAATCCAAGTCCGCAGGTAATTGGCGGTGGGCTTGACGAGCAATTTGGTCAATCTGATTTTGTTGCCTAGCGAGATAGCCATGATATTTGATGTCAATTTCTGCGCCTTCTTTCTCGGCGCGGTTGAGGTTGGGGTTTCCTAGCCCGAACCTGTCGAGGTCAACATAATGGAATCCCGGACGGCGCAGTAAGTCGTTGAGGGTAATTGAACCTTTGATTGCTTGTTGGGTATCAGATGCGATCGCTATTCCCATTTCATCATGTTCTTTGACTCGTGTAGCTTGCAATCTTTGTTTTTCTGTGGTAATGTTCGCTTGTTTTTGGGTAAATAGATTCCATCTGCGATCGTCAATTAAACCAATTTCTCGTCCCAGGGTTGTCAAACGTTGGTCGGCATTGTCAGAACGCAATAATAAGCGGTACTCTGATCTACTGGTGAGCATCCGATAAGGTTCCCGTAAATCCTTGGTACACAGGTCATCCATTAGCGTTCCAATGTAACTTTGCTCGCGGGTAAAGACAATCATTTCTTGAGAATGAACAAATCGAGTCGCGTTAATTCCTGCTACCAGTCCTTGGGCCGCGGCTTCTTCATAACCTGTCGTGCCATTAATCTGCCCAGCACAAAATAGTCCAGCAACCTTTTTGGTCATCAGTGTGGGGTAACACTGAGTTGCAGGTAAATAGTCATATTCCACAGCATAAGCCGGACGCAGCATCACACATTTTTCTAAACCGGGGAGAGTCCGCAACATAAGCAACTGCAAATTTTCGGGCAACCCTGTAGAAAATCCTTGGATATAAAGTTCGGGTATATCTCGTCCTTCTGGTTCAATAAAAATTTGATGGCTTTCCTTATCGGCAAAGCGGACAATTTTATCTTCAATACTGGGACAATAACGCGGCCCTTTCGCTTCCACCCAACCGCCATAAACTGGCGACAGGTGCAAATTATCTTGAATTAGACGATGGGTTTCGGCGGTGGTGCGGGTGATGTAGCAGGGTATTTGTTCCCGTTCTACCCATGCCTCTGGGTCAAAACTAAACCAGCGTACATCTTCATCTCCTGGCTGGATGAGCATTTTACTATAATCTACCGATCGCTTGTCTACCCGTGCTGGGGTTCCAGTTTTGAGTCTTCCGGTTTCAAATCCCAGGCGATTTAGGGTTTGTGTCAATCCCTCAGCCGCAAATTCCCCAGCGCGTCCCGCCGGCATTGATTTGTTGCCAACCCAGATTTTGCCCCCCAGGAAAGTGCCAGTTGTCAAGATGACAGCTTTACATTGGAACCCTACACCAAAATAAGTTTCAACGCCGATGACTTCATCATTAGCACCCAGCACCAAATCTGTCACCATACTTTCGCGGATTGTCAAGTTTTCTTGGTTCTCGACAATATTCTTCATCACTGCTGCATATTCGCGCTTGTCCGTCTGGGCGCGTAATGCCCAAACAGCAGGCCCCCGTGAAGAGTTGAGGATACGTTTTTGCAGGTAGGTGCGGTCTGCTACTTTACCTATTTCCCCGCCGAGTGCATCTACCTCATGAGTCAACTGAGATTTTGCCGGGCCACCCACTGCTGGATTACAGGGTTGCCAAGCGATTCTATCCAAGTTGAGCGTCAATAACAGGGTACGACAACCGAGGCGTGCAGAGGCCAGAGCCGCTTCGCAACCGGAGTGACCTGCACCGACGACTATGACATCAAAAGCGTCTTGGAATTGAACGGAATTGTGCATGGTCATACTTACAGGATCGGCAAGCTTAGAGTTCTTTTCAATTTTAGCTGTTCCAGTGGTTTCATGGATGTAACTTTCTAATAAAAAAGTTATCAAATTTACTAGTACTCAATCAGAGACAAGTTTCTCTTTTTAAACTTGAGTATTCAATAAAAAATATTATATTTTTTAAATTTTGTGACAACATTCCGGTTTGTTTGCCACAACTGTTGTTCACATAGTTAGTAATTAACACGAATTGTTTTCTTACTGATATATTGAATACTTTTCTTAAATGTATAAAATATAGTTTGACTCTAATAAATTGTTTTTAATTTATAAATAATAGATATTTGGATAAGGCTGTTACGTTTACCTTTGAATCAACTAAGTAATTATTTAAAAATGAAACTCACCATCAAAAAGCAAAAAGATATTACTAGATTTATTAGAAAGGCAAGTTTCATCAGTATAGTTATCGGAATAATTTTTGTTTTAGTAGCGAGTAATGAGATTACTCACCACCAATTTGCTAGAACTTCCCAACCATTAAATGTATGCTCTCCAACTGTTTCATCACCTTGTATAAATACCTCTAAAGAGATAACACCAAAACCATTTATTCCCAACCCAGAATTAAATAGTAACCAGCGTTTTTTATCTGCGATTAACCAGAAATTACCTACAATCCCTCAGCCTGGTACTTATGAATATACTTTGCTGCGAGCTTATGGTGCAGTTTTTGTAAATCAAGATGTCGGAATTAAACTGCCGCCAAAAGATATTTTTGCTAATGAACAAGAAACCCAAGAATTTCAAGCTACTTTAACAATGGGTCATGTTGATGGCACTAACGATTGTTATTTACAAAAGTCGGCGGCTGATGCTCTAAATAAAGCGCGAGTTCAACAACATATCCCGCTAAAATCTGGTTATGGTTCTGGTGATTGTACTCGCACTTTCAACACGAATTTAAGATTTTGGCAAAAATATGCTAATAATCAAATTTTGGCAAAAGTTCAACAGGGCAAGGAAACAAAAATTCTCGGCTTGGTTGCACCTCCCGGAACTTCACAACATCTCTGGGGATTAGCCATTGATTTACGCGTAGGCAGTAAAGAACAAAGAAAAGCTCTTAATCAAAATGGTTGGTTTCAAACAGTAGAAAATGATGTTCCACATTGGACTTATGTGGGTTTAGATGAAGAGAATTTACCTTTATTTGGTTTTAAGAAACTACTTATCCGAGGCATTACTTATTGGATTACACCACTTTAATTGTTAGATAGCATGAAAACTTGGAAATACTAACCTAAAGGATGTATTGTCAGGGATTTAGCTATGTCAAATGAAGCTGCTAGCCGAAGAATCAGGATTTAGAGCCATGTTTACCAAAAAGTAACTATTGCACCAATATGTAAATCCTTGCAGACAGATGTACTGCAATAGGTAGATTTTTGGATAACCGAAAGTTGGAATTTCAGCTTATTAAAATGTAACCAGGGAATAATTTAAATAAGAAATAGATTATTTATAAGTAATAGTAGAGAGTTAATAATTTTTTAGACAAATTTAAGGCAAAATTATGTCAGACAAAATTGCCAACAAGGCTGAAGTGCTGACAGAAATATCTACTGAAAACAGCAAGTTCTAAGTGAGTGGGGTTGCTATAGTAGCTGGGCTATGGAGGTTGCTGTGCAAATTGTCAGACTTAGTAAGGGAGATGGAAAAAACCCATTAATTAACAATCAATCTGATGGCAGTAATTTGTTAAATTGGATGAGTTAATAACAGTTATGGACTTCCCGCTAAAAAATATCTCATATTATGGTTGCAAGGACTTGCGCTTCTAGAAATCTAGAAATAATTTGGAATAATTTATTTTTTTAAGTCCCTTGTATAGCAATCTATTGCGCTATTAAAAACATAAATTTTGGTTTCTAGTAAGTTTTTTATTATTGATACTTTATTTATACAAGACTTATCAGGAGTTAATTTTAGTGGCTACATCAAACTGTATAATCGGATGAAGAAATTTAGTCCTTGGATTTTCGGTATCTTGTTAGCCAGCACCTTGGGAAGTATGGCGACAGTTTACTGGAAAACTCAAGAAACTTCCTCCCAGCCAGATTTAACTAGTCAAACTATCTTAGTGCAAACTAAAGATTGGGTAGTGCAGATTCAAGCTAATGGAGTGGTGCAAGCATTACAAAAAATCAATCTTAGCCCAGAAGATTCTGGACGCATTGCTAAATTGTATGTGAATGAAGGTGATCGCGTCCAAAAAGGACAAATTATTGCCCTTATGGATAGTGAAAGATTACAAGCACAGGTAAATCAGTATCAAGCATCACTAAATAAAGCTGTGGCTGATTTGAAACAAAAGGTTGCTGGCACTCGACAAGAAGACATTGCTGAATCTAAAGCTAGAGTTTCTTCCGCAGAAGCATTAGTAGCTGCATCTCAAACCCGATTGAATCGAGCAATCGTAGAGATGCAACGCAATCAAGTGTTGGTACAAGAGGGTGCTATTTCCCGCAATGCCTTTGAAGAGTTTGTCACTAAAGAACAAGAAGCTAGAGCTAACTTAGAAGCAGAACTAGCACGGCTCAAAGAACAACGTGAAAGTTTGAAGAAAGCCAAAAATGGATTACGTCCCGAGGAAATTGCCCAAGCTGAAGCCGAGGTAGCACAGGCTAAAGCTCAGTTAGTTTTTTATCAAAGTCAGTTGAATAATGCTATCATCCGTGCCCCATTTGCGGGAATTATTACCCGTCGTTTTGCCCAAGAAGGGGATTTTGTTACACCCACCACATCAGCATCTAATACTGAAGGTGCAACCTCGACCTCAATTGCTGAACTCTCTAGTGGCTTAGAAATTGAAGCCAGAATTCCTGAAGCTAGCATTGCCAAAATCAATCGCGGTCAGTTTGTAGATATTCAAACAGACACCTATCCTAATGAAACCTTCAAAGGAAAAGTAATTCTAATTGCACCAAGAGCAGTGCAAGAAAACAATATCACTTTTTTTCGAGTTAAGGTAGTTTTATCGAATGGGCAAGACAAGTTGAAATCAGGAATGAATGTACGCCTGATATTCCACAGTCAGACTATTAAGAATGCTCTAGTAATTCCTCTGGCGGCTGTAACAACTCAGCCCAATGGTCAAACCGGGGTATATATTATTGATAGTCAAAATGCTGCCAGTTTTCAACCAGTGAAAGTAAGTGCTACTAGTGGTGATCAAGTGCAAGTTTTGGCAGGACTTCAAAAAGGCGATCGCGTGTTAATGTCTCCCCCCAGTACAGAAAAAATTGAAGGTGTAGATAAAATTGGATTTTAGAATAGCCGAATCTTCAATTGGTACTGATATTTTTCGATCATTCAACAATATTTCCCTAGTTGTAATTATCGACTCAGAACTACGAATTACGAATTATTATGAATTTACTAGAAAGTACACAAATGGCAGTCAAAACATTGGCTGCAAATAAGCTCCGTAGCATGTTGACCATGCTTGGTATTATCATTGGCAATGCCTCTGTGATTACAATGATCGCTATTGGGCAAGGGGCGCAAAAGTTTACGCAAGAAAAGTTGGAGTCTCTGGGGCCAAATCAACTATCAGTGTTCGCTGGTGGCGATAATCTAGAGGGGTTAAGCTCTGATGTGCCTTCACTGTTCTTGGCAGATGCTCAAGCGATCGCAACTATGGCTCCCGCCGTCCGAGAAGTTGCCCCGCAAATTAGCAGCAACTTGCAATTATCGCGTCAGGGACGCATCAGTAAAGTTAATGTTACAGGTACAACGCCAGGAATTCTTTATGTCCGCAATCTACAGGTACATCAAGGCCGTTTTTTTGACCCTATCGAGCTAAATCAAAATTCTCAGGTGGTGATTTTAGGGCCAGTAGTTGCGCGGAAACTTTTTGGTAATGAAAATCCCATCGGTCAGTTACTACAGATGAATAACTTGAGTTTTCAAGTTATTGGGATTATGCAAGCTAAAGGTGCATTTATGGGGAATAACCCCGATGATATAGCTTACGTGCCAATTAGTACTATGGCAGATCAGCTAGTCGGTAGGCGATCGCCTAATGGTATTCCCATCGACTACTTAGAACTGTCAGCAAAAAATCAAGATAGCATTCGCGCAGCGGCATTTCAAACAATTAATATTCTGACACGCAGACGGGGCAGAAAAGATTTCACAGTTGCCGCCAATAAGTCAGTCCAAGACTTGATCAATCAAGTGACGATAAATTTAAGTTTAGTCTTGGCGGCGATCGCAGGTATATCTTTATTCGTTGGTGGAATTGGCATCATGAACATTATGCTAGTGTCTGTCACCGAACGTACCCAAGAAATTGGACTACGCAAAGCAATAGGCGCAACAGAAAAAGCAATTCTTACCCAATTCTTAATTGAGGCGATTATCCTGTCCGTAGCAGGCGGTTTAGTCGGAACTGGTATTGGCGTTAGTGGCGCACTTATAGTTGCTATGTTCTCCCCCTTACAACCATCAGTACCAATAGGAGCAATATTTCTCACAGCCAGCATTTCTGGTAGCATTGGTCTAATCTTTGGTGTAGCGCCAGCCAGAAAAGCAGCACGACTCGATCCCATAGCCGCATTAAGAGGTATTTAAGTCAACGAAGAGGCAAGGGGAAGGGAGCAGGGAACTTGGCGCACACTACTTCTTCGCAGTACCGACGGCAACACAATAAAGTGCCGCATGGCGTTTCCCATCAATACCCAACATGGCGTTCAGACTCATATCATAGAATCCACCTATGCACAGACTATCCAGCCCCAATTGCACAGCCATTAGACATATATTTTCAGCTTGATGACCAGTTTCCAAAAGTGCAAAACGGTAGCCACGCGCACCGTATTTGCACATCGAGCGCATAAAAACAGATGTGAACAGAAACAGAGCATTGGCATTTACAATGTAATCCTGCTGCAATAAAGATTCTACAAAGTCTGTTGGCACTGCATCATTCACCCGATGTAAGCCATGACCGCGTGGTTCGTAGTGATATAGTCCATCTGCTAAACCTTCTACCGCTTGTGTCGATACAAAAATCTCAATCGGATAAAGTCCTCCCGCAGACGGTGAGTTTCGGGCTTCATAGGTATAACCATCTGTTTGACGCAGCCCATTGAGACCGCATCCTGCATCAAGCAACTGAGCTAATGTGATCATTGGCATAACCGACTTATCAAACGATCGCACAGAAGACCGTCGCTCTAAAAGCTTACTTAACAGGTTATCGTGTGGTGCTTTTGGAAGTTCCAGAAAAGGAGCCTCCGGCATATACCGCAGTTCAGTAGCCGGAACACGCTTGACAGAACTTTTAGGTACTGGGGAGTTCAAATGATACAACAGAGCTAACTCCAGTGGCTCATTGGCTGTGTACATTACGCTGATTTCCTCGTTTTAAGCCAATTTAAAAAATGCGAGTTGCTGAATTATGGGATGATTTAGCCAAATTTAGAAGGATTTATCAATGCTTTCACCCGCCAATTCATCCCGCATTTATGCAACGCCAAAAAATGATTGCGACAAGAAAGTAATTCCTAATCCAAAATCTAAAATCGTATTAAGCCATAGGATGTGGACACGGATTTAGGTCATCTGCGGTACGTCGCTCACCGTAACCTAACCTTTCTGGTACCTTGAACAACCGCCGAGTTCCCAATGGCTCTAGTCCATAGCCAAAATATATTGGGACTAGTTCACTGGCTAAAGTCCGCACTACTCGAAAACCGAGCGACTCAATATCAGGGGTTGTAATTTCCACTAAATAAGGTTCAACACCCACTGAATGCAACCTGGCAATGACCGATTGCAATTTTTCTACCTCTACTGAAGATGCATAAGTTGGTAAATCTTCAACCGTTAGGTATTGGTCATGCTCCAACAAAAATGCCAACTCGCGTAGCCGAGCCGTTTTGTAGAAAAAAGCGCTGTGATCGTCCAAATTCTGCACATCTTCATATTTATTGAGATTAATCCCAGTGCCGCTAGCCATGCGTTCTATATCACCAAAACGGGCTTGGCAAACTTCAAAAATTGCCTTACGAAGCGCAGTTGATCCATCGAGATGGCATCCTAGACCAGTTGCAACAGCTGGACTTTTACCTGAACGGTCAATTAACATTGCCATCACAACTGGGATCTGAATATCAGTAATCAAATAGAACGTAACTAGCTCAATGCCAAATCGGGCGTAGTGGCTTAAAATTTCCGTCTCAATTCCTGGACGGTGAGCGAAATAAATGCGTGGGGCAGGTAGGCGGTTTAACCATGTAATTATAAAAGCATCGCGCTCAATCAACTCACACAAGCCACTGTAAGCAGCAAACTCAAGAGTTGGGCCACTAGCCATACCATTAGAAGTGACCGGTAAAATATAATCTCCTGGTAGATTGCTATCCCAGTCGAAATAAACCATAAATGCTGGAACTAAGACCTGTAGGTTGCTTGCTAGAGAAAGGGCAGGTATCCACGAAGTCTGCGTTGCCGGATCGAAAGGTGAATATGGAAAATTGGGGTCAGAGTATTGTTTGTCAGAAAAAGAGAAAAAAGTTGGAGGATGGACGGCGCAATGACTTAATTCTGCGTAGCTACTGACAATCAGTTGCCGATAATCTACAATACCACCACAGTAGCGCTCTACTGCTTCGCCAACTGCACCAAAAATTGCTTGTTCATCAGTCATGCCCCTACCTACGCCGTAGCGTAAATCATCCTGCTGTTTGCGAAGCTGGAAATTTGCTAATTCGGCTTGCCACAAAACTGGCAGATCAAACTCTGTATAAGGCTTGGTAAATCTATCAATGGCTCGGATGATTCCTGTATGCGGGCTAACTAAATCGCGCCAGCGTGGACTAGCGATCGCTGCATTCACTTTGTTTTCTCCTGTCCTGAGCAATGTGGACAACCAGGTTTCTTTAGCACAACGTTGTGAGTCAGCTTTGTGCCGAGCAAGTCTAGATGCAGTAATTTACCGTCAGTGGCGATTGGCAAACCGAGCAACATCTTCACTGTTTCAAGAGCCAGATAACTACCAACCAACATTTGCGCGATCGGTAAGTTTTCTCGCAAACGCGGTTGAGAACGGCGTTCTCGGTCGAGAAACTGCTCAATAGCGAATTCCGCCTCTGGAAGCTTGGCACAGGCAATAGACCGCATCCGATAGCAAAGATAGCAAGGGCCATCCTGAGAAAAGACTAGCGGCCCAAAAGTTCCTTCAACGCCAACTGCGCCACCTGGTAGCAATGGGCGCTGCATCTTCAGGCATAGTCTGTTCAGGCGATAAGCGAGATTGACAGATACGGCATCGGTGGCGACAATCACCAGATCAACGTCCTCAAGCAAGGCATTTACTGTTTCGTCGTTAGTTAAAGGATCTGTCACAGTTTCAGTTTGGGTTACTTTTGCGATCGCCTCGATTTGTCGAGCTGCTTCCACACCTCGAAAAGCACCTATTTGATTAAAGACTGAGCCTGACATCATCGGGAAATCAGACGGAAATGTGCAGACATCATCACATAGGCGGAGAAAACCGATACCAGCACTAGCCAAATTAATTGCAGCTATCAACCCTGAACCTCCGAGTCCAAAAACAGCAATCCTCGCGTTCGCTAAGTGCTTCTGGGCATCTTTTTGCTTAAAGCCTAGTTCATGATAGAGGCTGATTTGAGGAAGTAAATATGCATGACTATCTAAATCAACTGGATCTTCCAGCAACTCATCTACTAAGCGATTGTCCATCAAAAACTCTAAACATTGATTTAGTGAAGAATCTGTCAACTTTTCGCAAATTGCCGCCCGGATTTCTCCTATTGTTCGGGAACCATCTAATAAAGGTAAAACAATTTTTTCTACATCATGCAGTGCTTGACCCTTCACTGTCAGGGTTCGCCGCCTCGTATTGAATATCATAGTTTCTTCGCCATTGCAATCTGACCGCATAATGTGAACGACAACGTGTTCTAGTAGACGCAGGCGTTGAGCATCATTTAATTTCATAGGCTTTGTTTTATTATCCCAAGCTTCATCAAAGAAATAGAAAAATCTGAAAACTCGGTTGTATCCAAAAATATTTAGGACTTACGCACAGCTAATCAAAAATGAACCACAGAGGACGCAGAGGTCACGAAGAAATGAGAGTTTGAGAGGATTTTTGCGTAAGTCCTGATATTGAGAAAATGAAAAAGCCCTGCTTTTGCAGCTATAAAAGTGATGAATGTAAAAAAACAGCTTAAAAGACAGGGTTATTCTAACTTTTAAAGCTAGATATTGTGGCTCTAAACTGAATGGCACTAAGTTAATCGCAAAGCCCTGATATAACTTGCTTTTTGAGTGTGGGGAGTGTGGGGGGTAAGACTTCTTCCCCATCCTCCCACACCTCCCACACCCTGCCAGCAAGGAGGTTTCAGCTTTTCTTAGTGCCATTCGGCTCTAAACTTAAAAAACTTGGTTTCTAAAATTACGGAATTGCTGTTCTATTTCCAGGTTATTTAGTATCCAAAACCGACCTCATCGGTGTCGTCTAGCACACCTGATATTGTTCCACCTTCAGTAACTCGACATCCGCATCCCCGACATCCGCATCCCCGACATCCGCATCCCCGACATCCGCCGCATCCCCGACATCCGCCGCATCCCCGACATCCGCATCCCCTACATCCGACACATCCGACACATCCGACACATCCACCACATCCACCGCAATTAGCAAACCATCTTTGACTAGTCTCAGATTCAAACATTCCTGGCATTGCTAACTTTTCTAAAGCTGCAATTTCCTCATCGGACAACAGCAGTTGTTCGAGTTTGTCTGCTTTGTCTTCTAAACGCATATCTATTGTTTGTTGGGTCAGTGTTTTTTCTGCAAGCATGGTTACTCATTCCTTTCAAATTAAATTCATTAGCCTGTTTTTAAATCTGCATTTTAGTCAGTCAAAAGCTGTAATGATCTTCATGTATCAATCAGCTTTCACGGAAGAAATGATGTTGGAACTAGCGAATGTAAAGGATGATCAAAAAATCAGATGAAAGTTAATGTCTAACTATCATTCACGTCCGGTTATGGTTAAACAAAAACACTCATTCTTTTATTCAGAATCTTACTAATCCACAAAAGATCAAAATCACTTTTTGGCAAATTCAAATTAAGGAAAATATCACCTATGACAATACAGTCTGATTAAAGTTTTAATCATTTAAAGATCCTTACAACCCTGAATAAAAAAGACTTATAATTTATCTACCTCCTTTTTCAGGAGGTCGCCACAGGGAGGGATATCTCGACGTAATTGTATTGTCTTATGGAATTTATCTTCCCTAAAACCTCGTTTTTGAGAATGCTTTTGCTACTGTTAGCGTCACATTCTCTTTTTTTGATCATCTAACCTCTTATAACATTATCTTTTTCTAGAGTTTTTTATTCATACCTAAGTAATATTGTTTTTAGTCTTGATAGTAATATTTTTATTTCTTAAGTAGGATTATCTTTTTTTTGGATAACGCCTAATATTACTTTCTGCATCAGTAACCGATGCAGAAAAGCTAGAGAGACTTTAAAATAAAAAGCATACTGACAGTAAAAACCCATTTTGTAATAGCGCTGATAGCGAAGTTTAAGTTAGGGGAATATATAAGATAGGTTTTAAATACTGGCATAAAGGTTATTTACTTGACACTCGAATAAAAAATCAGGTTTAATTGATGAGCGATTTAAGAGTTTGGCTTGCAGGGTACACTAAAGCTTTATTTCGTTCTTTACCTTTATTATGGACAGCAGCACCCAGAGAAATAGTCTTGTTGATTGCTGTCACGGTATTACAAGGTTTTCTTCCTGCCATAAGTGTTTGGATAACCAAGCTAGTGGTAGATACTGTAGCAACAGCCTTAATATCTGGTAGAGAATTAGGTTATGCAACTCTTGCCCCTTTGGTAGCAGGATGGGTTGGAGCTTTGCTACTAGAATCACTGCTGTATCCTTGGGTATTGGCACTGCAAGGAAATCTCAATGACAAGTTAACGGCTCACATTAGCTTATTATTAATGCGGAAAGCTGATACTTTTTCAGATTTGAGCCGTTTTGAAGATTCTCTGTTCTATGATGAGCTACAACTGTTGCAACAACAAGTTGGCTATAAACCACTGAATTTACTGGAAAATTTGGTTGAATCAGGTCGATCTTTAGTGACCTTAATAGTGATAGTTGGGTTACTAGTTCCTCTAGCTTTTTGGATACCACTGGTGATAGCGATCGCAACTATACCTCAGATAGTGGTTTCTTCTCAGTATGGCAAAGCTATTTGGCTAAATTTATTTGAGAATAGTCCCCAAGCTCGAAGAATGGAATATTACACTTCGGTGATGCTTACTGATACCTATGCCAAAGAAATCAGGTTATTTAAGCTAGGTTCCTTTTTTATCGAGCGTTATCTGCAAGCATTTCAGTCTTTACATCAATCTATGCGCTATCTGAGGGACAAGCAAGCATTTTGGTCGTCTAGTCTAGCTATCCTCAGCACTTTGGGAAATGGTTTTTCTTTCTACTGGGTGGTACAGAAAGCTTTTAAAAGAGAATTCAGTCCAGGTAGTGTACTTTTATTTGTACAGTCATTGACTTACTTCCAGAATAACCTTGAAAGATTGGTGGCTAATTGGCTGGATCTGTTTGAAAATATTCTCTACATGCAACAGTTTTTCAATTTTCTTGACAGTCCAATCCCCATGCGACTGAGTATACCTGGAGAAAAAGTACCTACTCCGATTCGTTCAGGTATTACTTTTGAAAAAGTTGATTTTTACTATCCAGATGGTAGATTAGCACTCCAAGATATTTCTTTTACCCTTTTCCCTGGACAAACAGTAGCCATAGTAGGAGAAAATGGTGCAGGGAAAACTACTTTAGTCAAGCTGTTAACCAGGCTATACGATCCAACGCAAGGATGTATTCTAGTCGATGGTATAGACCTCAGAAATTTAAATTTAGAGCAATGGCGGCAGCAAATTGCTGGAGTTTTTCAAGACTTTGGTCACTATGCGCTGACGCTGGGGGAAAATATCGCTTTAGGAAACCTAGCTGCTCTAGAGCATCCAGACATTCTCAAATACGCGATTGAAAAAGCCGATATTGTCAAACTAGTCGATCATTTTCCTACAAAGGAGGCTACACCACTGGGCAAGCAGTTTGGCGGTACAGAACTTTCTGGAGGCCAATGGCAAAAGTTAGCTCTAGCTCGTGCTTTTGTCCGCCAAGAAGCCCAGGTTTTGCTATTGGATGAGCCTACTGCTGCACTCGACCCCCGCAGTGAGTGTGATCTTTACCTTCGCTTTATTGAGCTAGCTGAGGGCAAGACTACGATCTTGATTACCCATCGACTGGCTTCAGTGCGTATAGCTGATCGAATCTTAGTTCTCAAATCTGGTCATTTAATTGAGGATGGTACTCATCAAGAACTTTTACAGCATGGAGGCGAATATACCGCACTATGGAATATGCAGGCAAAACAGTATGGCATTTCTCATTAACACTCGTAATTCTTCAGATATCTAAATTTAGGGTTGCCAGTGAGGAGATAGTATATGCAATTCCGTATTTTTATGCAAGAACGAATGATGCTTTTAAATATGGTGCGATCGCTAGCCCAAAAATTCTGTTGATTAGCCTGATTTTTAGCATATTTTTAAGTACTATTGCTTATTGACAATTGTCAGACATCGCAACCTAAATAAATGTCAGAACTTACGCAAAAATAGCCAAAACATTGATTTTCTGGTAGAGACAATTAATGAATTGCGCCTACCGCATGTAGTTTTGCGTAAGTCCTAGATGTAATCCAATTGCTCCTCTGGTCTTAGCAAATATTAATTAGAAAATGGATTGAGTATTACTTCACTTCGCTGGGTTCAAACTTTGTCACCTTACCTTTCTTAATCGCTACAATCACATCGTAGTGAGAACAGTAAGCGAATGTGACATTATTAGCTTTGTTATAAAGGTTAACTACATGACCTGCACCACCTAACTGGATACCGATTGGCTCCAAGTCAGCAAAAAAGAAACGACGTAGTTGATCACCACTACCAATCTGACCCTTACTTTTAGTAAGCAAATCTAGTTTCTGTGTTACAGACAATTCTTCGGCTGCTGATGCCTGCACTAAGGACGGATTGATCGCTTTTAATGGTACGTCCCAAACTGTGAAAAAACCAACCAAAGCAAAACTTGTAAGTAAGGGTGCGAGTTTCATTTGTGACTCTCTTTTCTGTTTTATCCTGAACATCCCAAGCATCTCAGGTGGGAGTGAGAACTTATTGAAACTAAGCCACTATTTTCATGAATTTATCCTTTGAGAAAATTTAGTTGATTCTCAGCACTTTCTCAGGCAATGATGGTAACTCAAAGTCACAGCATAATTTAAGTATTTTCTCAACAAAACCTCATTCTGAACTGCGTGACGGCAACTTATAATGAGCAATGCTTTTATTGCAGTCGTGTTATTGTGACTAGGCCCAAAAGACCACATCGCTTAATTCATAGAGTTTCAGGACAAACATATCTCTGGCTAGCAATGCTAATTTTTGCAGCATCCGGCGCAGTTACCCGAAGGCTAACAGAAATCGGTGCTGAACATTTTATTGGGGAGCGTAATCCGATTTCTTTATGTAATGTTTTATTTGTGGGAAACCTTTGCGCCTTGATACTTTTGATCCTCATCTATGGGCGACAGTGGAACAAAGCCACTTTGAAGCAACTCTCAAGGACAGATTGGCTCAGTTTAACAGCAGTAGCTATTTTATCGGGAGCGTTAGCCCCTGGCTTAATTTTCCAGGCACTTTCAGTCACAGGGGTAAATAATGTCATCTTGGTAGGACGTTTGGAACCGCCTCTAACTCTAGCTTTATCAGTCTGGTTGTTGAGGGAACGGGTAAATATTTGGGAATTTATCGGAGCGATCGCAGCGTTTGTCGGTGTTATCCTAACTATTGTCCTTCAGCCTCCAACAGAAGCCATGATGAATATGGGAGGTTTCAGTTTAGGCATAGGGGAACTTTTAGCAGCAGTAGGATCTATAGCTGGAAGCGCTTCTACAATTATTGGTAAGAAATATCTTTCACAGATCCCTTTGGGAATCTATAGCATCTTTCGGACTGCACTAGGAACCATAATCTTTTTCTTCATTGCTTTAGTCCTCTATGGCAAAGATCATTTTGCTGATGTCCTCTCACCGTTCTTATGGCAATGGATGTTTCTCTACGGTGGGTTAATTGTGGTGCTAGGCCAGTCTTTTTTGATTAAAGGCTTGAAAACTTCTACTGTATCTACGGCTTCCTTAATTGGCTCATTTGGCCCAATTGTGGGCATCTTAGCAGCCTATTTAATTTTGGGTGAAGCCCCTACCTTACCTCAATATATTGGCGGTAGCGTGATTTTAGTAGGTATATTTTTGAGCCAAGTTGGTAATTGGCGTAAGAATTCTAGCATTGCGTCTGGCAAAGTGAGTTCGATTCCGGCACAGCAACAGGTAGAAACTGATATGGGATTCAAGGGGATTTGAATGAGACGGAAGAATTTTAGATTTTGGATTTTGGATTGAACAATCTAAAATCTAAAATTGAAGCGGTAGGGAATAGAAGGCAAGAAAGCTTATACCCTATGCCTTTGCGTTATTTTTAACTGTACAGTTATTACTGCCTTGCTGCATTAGTATGTCAAAATAAAAATACCCGATACATCAAGGTGAGCGATCGCTCCCAAAGCTAGATTAAAGGATTGACCTGAGCAATGGCAGACCAAACCAATCACAATCAAGCGGGAGAAGTAGCTCCCAGCACTGTTGACAAGCAAGCTCCCAGCGTGGCTGAAGAAAACGCTCCGAGTACAGACTCACCTGAAGCCACAGACCTTCCTACTGCCAACGCGCCAGATCCAAACGCTGCTAAACCAACTGCGACACCCCCCAAGCGAGAAAAACCCGCAGCCGCAGAAGAAAAACCCGCAGCGAAAACCGCCAAAAAAGAAAAAGCCCCATCTGTTGAAGACAAGCCGTTTGTAGAGTTTATCGAGCAAGACTACTTGCCAGCTTTACAAAAAGCGATCGCTCAAAAAGGTGTGCAAGATTTACAGGTGTCTTTTGCCAAGCAGAAAGTGCCAATTACTGGCTTTGAATCTGCTGAAGAATGCTGGCAAATTATCGGCAGTTGGAAAGAAATTGGTTTGCGTCAGTTTAACCTGTATTTCCCCGAAGAAGATATTCAAGGGAAAAAGGGATTTTCCTGTAATGAAGGCAAAAAACCTAGCACTCTTGAGTCCTTCTTAATCGATGAGCGCAAAATTACCCTCGACTTGTTGGTATTTGGCTTAGTTCAGCGCTTGGACGGCCAAAAGTGGCTAGGTATAAATTAGTCATTAGTCATTAGTCATTAGTCATTGGTTTTTAACAAAGGACAAATGACAAATGACAAAGGACAAATGAAAATTTAAAGTTCGTGGAAATGGTAGATAACGGCTCCAGTATTGGGGTCGTTATCTATTTTTACATAACCTGATTTGTACATTTCATTGAGGGTAGCTTCCACTTCTGCAAAGCTAGCTCCCGTGAACTTCACGCCTTGAGTAACAGTTAAAATACCACCCTTGCTTTCCGCCGCTTCAATCAGTTTAATCATCAGTTGGTTGCCTGTTGGGTGTTGGACTTGAGAGGCAACCACTGCTTGATTCAACGGCACTCCAAAGGGAGATACACCTGCTTTTAGTCTCAGCTTGTGTTCGTATTCGTCAACCATGCCAGGGATTAGAAGCAAATCCACAGTCTGCCCTATATAAAACAAACCAAAAGTACACAGCCACAGCAAACCCGTGCCTATCTTGCCATTGTATAAGCGGTGCAGTCCTCCTAATCCGAAAAATCCAACTGCACACAAGATGTAAGAGACAAGAAGTCGGTCTTTATGCTGATTGTTTTCAAGATTCATCTTGTTTTCAACCCTTTGGATTTGCTTTTGTTGTCTAAAATGGGTTTTCTATGTTGTAGTAGCAACTACAGAAAATTACTGAGATTATGGCGATTTAAAATACAAAAAATGCGTGCTACTCCACTCGATCAAAACCCTGCTAATCACCGAACTACGTTTATTTGACTACTAATCCGCGATTTTTGATTCCGTAAATATTGAATGATTGTTGCAACTCTTAATCTTTTACTTACAAATTTCTCACCCGCACCTTGGTAGACTAAACTTTATACAATTGGATTATTGTGGGCTGTTACGCCTTGCCAGAGCTTTAACCTTGGCTTTCTGGTCTACTTAAGATAATAAAGACGAAAGAGCAATCAAGACATGGTAGATTCCCTCAAAAAACCAGGCTTTGAAGAAATCCGGCCAGGGATTAAAGTCCCGGCAAAAGAAACCCTGTTAACACCTCGGTTTTATACTACCGATTTTGATGAAATGGCGCGGATGGATATCTCCGTCAATGAAGACGAGTTACAAGCCATTCTCGAAGAGTTCCGCACTGACTACAACCGCCATCACTTTGTTCGGGATGCGGAGTTTGACCAATCCTGGGATCATATTGACGGGGAAACTCGCAAATTGTTCGTTGAGTTTCTAGAACGTTCCTGTACAGCAGAGTTTTCCGGCTTTTTGCTATATAAAGAACTTGGCCGTCGCTTGAAAGGAAAAAGCCCTGTTTTGGCAGAGTGTTTTAACCTAATGTCACGGGATGAAGCACGTCACGCTGGCTTTTTGAACAAAGCTTTGTCGGACTTTAATCTGTCCCTAGATTTAGGGTTTTTGACTAAGAGTCGCAGTTATACCTTCTTTAAACCGAAATTCATCTTCTACGCTACTTATCTTTCTGAGAAGATCGGTTATTGGCGCTATATCACCATTTATCGCCATTTAGAAGCACATCCCGAAGACCGGGTTTATCCAATCTTCCGGTTCTTTGAGAACTGGTGTCAAGATGAAAACCGCCACGGCGATTTCTTTGATGCCATCATGAAATCCCAGCCACAAATATTGAATGATTGGAAAGCACGGCTGTGGAGTCGGTTCTTCCTGTTGTCGGTATTTGCGACAATGTATCTCAATGACATCCAACGCAAGGACTTTTATGCAACCCTGGGATTGGATGCACGAGAATACGACATTCATGTAATTCAGAAGACTAACGAAAACGCCGGTCGGGTGTTCCCGCTAATGCTGGATGTAGAGAATCCTGAGTTTTATCAGCGATTGGATACTTGTATCAGCAATAACGAGAAGCTGGGTGCGATCGCTAATTCCAACACTCCCAAATTCTTGCAATTCTTCCAAAAACTGCCACTTTACATCTCCAATGGCTGGCAGTTATTACGGCTGTACCTGATGAAACCGATTGATACTGTTTCTGCTCAAGGGGCAGTTCGTTAATTTATAACAGATTTGCGAAAGCTTTAGTGGTTCTGCTGATTGCAGAGCCACTTTTTTGTCTTAAATATTATAGGTTAGCCGATATCTTCAGTAAATCCCATCTTAGTTAGTCCTGGTAGATTAGTGAGTATTGATACGTCTTTTTTGTAAGATAGGAATGGTTATAAGGTGTATAGTACATTTGAATTAAAAGTGTTAGCGCGATCGCCTTCCTTATCACTCCTAATTCAGAGTATTCCCAAATAAGTACCAGCCTGTAACACTCATAACCTGTACACAAGTGCAATGGCATTAGAAATTTATCGCATCTGAGTATGGCAAAGCAGGACGTTCCACTCACAGGAGAAGCGCTGATTAAAGAAGTCTGTCGGCGGATTCGGGTAGCCCGCAGCTATTGGGATGCTCATAATAACGCTGCTTGTCGGGGTGAGCGCGATCGCGCATTAGCCCTTTACAATACACTGAATAAAGAACAAAAAGAGCAGATTCCGCAAGTGTTGCGGGTGTGGTTGCGCTATCGCAGTGAGAAGTACTTTGGCGCACACCGAACACCGCCCAAATCAGCACGAAAATCAAAATAGTCTTTACTGGATTTTTAGATAGGGGCAATACTCTGCGGGTACCTGTTGGATAAATCGTAGAGTATTGCCTCTACAGCGTGTAGTTTTGCGTAAGTTCTATAAACAAATCATTGATGGTTAGGCTGAAGGGAAATAAAAATAAAAACTAATGGAAAAACAGCAACTTATAAAATTGCTAATTGGTGATTTTACTTGGCAAAGACTGCTTAAATCTTTCATATTTATTTATATATTTTTTGCTGGATATGTATATTTTTGGGCAGATAGTATGATTTTTTTGTCTCGTCCTTCTAGTTATCAGGATAATTCAGAAATTATTAAGTTAAAAAGTGGAGAAAATACAAATATCTCAGCTACATATTTATTAAACAATCAAGCTAATTACACTATTCTTTATGTTCATGGAAATTCTGAAGATTTAGGAGATATTAAACAAATCCTAGAAAAATTACACGCATGGGGTTTTAGTGTCTTTGCTTATGATTATCGTGGTTATGGTACGAGTCAAGGCAAGGCAACAGAAAGCCACGCATACGAAGATATTAATAGCGCTTACAATTATTTGACCGAAAATTTAAAAATACCACCTGAAAGAATTATAGTTTTGGGACGTTCGGTTGGTGGCGGTTCTGCGGTAAACTTAGCAATGCGAAAACCGATAGCTGGTTTAATTATTGAAAGTTCGTTTATTTCCGCTTTTCAAGTAATAGTACCTTTTAAGATTTTACCTTTTGACAAATTTCCCAGTCTGGACAATATCAAAAAAGTAAAATGTCCGATACTAGTGATTCATGGCAAGGCAGATGATGTCATTCCTTTTGCTCATGGAGAAAAGTTGTTTAATGCTGCAATATCGCCAAAACTTCATTTGTGGGTTGAAGAGGCAAATCATAATGATTTATTCTGGGTAGCTGAAAAAAAGTATCAGAAAGTTTTGCAAGACTTTACTAATCTTGTAAAGGCAAATCAGTAATTATACCGTAATTATATTCTCCTTTAACCCTCCTTAATTACTCTCATAATCATAAAATTTTAAACACTTATTACTCATTGTTTATTTATGCCTATTTATTTAAATAATCGATTACAACTTGAGGTTGCATAAAAAAAAGTCCGCTTTCGCGGACTGTGGACATTGGATAAGGTTAAGTTGTCACCAAGAGTGTCTACAAGATGTTAGACTCAATATTCATTCTTTCTTAGTAAACTTTAAAAATCAAGTTCGTCAGACCAAACATTAGGACATAACTAATTGATTTAAGTCTTTAAAAAGTCTTATCTAAAAATATATTCTAAGAAATCTTAATTATAGCGCAATACAGTTCAGGTAAGACCAAAATACTTGTAGAGACGGCGATTTATCGCGTCTTAAAACCCACGGTTTTGTACAAGTGGTGCTTAACTGAACCGCAATATGTATCTATTTATATAAAAGCTATTCTTGATAATATACTTATTGAAATAGTACTGTATTATAATCTAAAAATAGTAATTTGTATTACTAACTAATCAGACATAATTAAGATATTTATGTCTGGATTTATATAAAATTCAAGTATTTTTATTTTCAGACTTAAACCAGGTTTTTGCAAATTTAAATTAAGTAACGTTGAAATTTCACTTAGTTTGAAAGATATTCTGTACCATTTTCTTGCCTACATTCGCCGCCGCCTTATCTAACTCTGCAATCTCGCTGACGTTTAATTGCCAACCTAAAGCACCAATATTCTCTCTTGCCTGTTCTACGCTCTTGGCTCCAGGGATGGGAATGGTTTCTTTACAGATGCACCAATTAATTGCTACCTGTGACATGGTTTTGTTTCTGAACTGTGCCACCTCTCGCAAACATCCCAAAAGCGAACTGCCAGCAGAAGCCGCTCCGCGTCTACGCATTCCTAGTAATATCTGCCTAAACAGCAGACCTCGAATACCTTTAGGCAAAGGGCCTTGCTCAGAGTATTTTCCTGTCAGCAGTCCCAAAGCTAGAGGGCTGTAAGCAATCAGTTTAATTCCCAACTCATCACAAAGGTCTTTAAGACCTAATTGGGTGACAGGATATGTAGACAACAAAGAGTATTGAACTTGCAGAGTAGTAATAGGAACACCTCGTTCAGCAAACTTTTTCTGCACTTGCTTAAGCCGTTTAGGCCCATAATTGGACAGTCCTACTCCCTTAACCAGTCCTTGCTCATATAAATCCGCAAGACCATCTAACAGCCCTACCTCTTGCCAAGGGGCGTAATTTGCTGTTGACCAGTGCATCTGTACCAAATCTACGTTTTTTCCTAGGCGTTGGGCAGATGACTTGCAAGCCTTTACCATTGATTGCCGTGTCCATCTCCACGGGTAAGCAGCAAGCTTAGTTGCAATACAAATATTTTCTTTGTTTGAACCTATATATTCTCGGTTGAATCGTCCCAGAAGTAACTCACTTCGACCATTCAATCTCCCAGTTCCGTAAGAATCACCCGTATCAAATAAAGTCACACCGTTGTTTACGCAAAGGTTAAACACCGCTTGCAACTGGTCATCCATACTTTCGTCATATCCCCAAAGCAGTTGATTGCCCCAGGCCCAAGTCCCGCAGCCCATGCTTGGGAGGGAGAGTTTTTGGAGAGTCTGCATGTTTGCTCTCTGTAGATTGCCTTATTAATTATCAGGCATATATTGCAGGTATTAACGCACAAGTAGCAGGATTAGCTGATAAATGAGGAGAATCTTCTAGCAGTCGTGCAACCTTGTCTATTTTGTTTTAAAAGTTGACAAATATTTTGGACATTCACCAAAGTAGGTTCGCTACTTTTGTATTAGATAATATATATTTTTAGTTGCTTTTAACTAGCAACTTAATCACTAAGTATTAAGATATTGTCGAATTTGCAAGAAGCCTAGCTTTCTGAGTCCAAGCGTTATTAAAAAACCCAACCTCTGGCACTTCTAATTCAAATGAATGAGGTGGTGATTGTAGCAATAAGGACGAACCTTTGTCATGAGCCTCCACTAAATTAACTATCCAGGGAAGAAAGTCTAAGATTTCTTTTGGTAGCACAGTTAATTCAAAGTCCCACATCAAATTAAGACCTCGGCAGACTTGTCCTTTTCTGAACGTCGCCACTCTCCCAGCACTCTTGTTTATAGCCAGTCGAAGAATGAACGGACGGAATGGGACAAATTCATCAGGTGCGGTATAAGCATATACGTTTACATAGTTCAGTCTTTCCCTACGATCCATCCAAGATGCGATCGGGGAATTACTACTATAAGATGTACCAGTTACGATCACCGGCATATTCATAGAAGCAGCGAAGTTAGAGTAGAACTTATGCCTTAGTTCGCTAACAATATGTTTAGCTTCTGGGTTCATGGCTGCTACACCTATTACAAAAACGATACCTACGGAAAACTAGGCTAACAAAAATTAACAGAAGCACAAAAAAAGGCAGACAGCCTTCTTGTCTGCCCTCAAGACTTTAGAGCTAAATTCTTAGCTTTAGACCTTAATAACGGCGAGAGGAACCACCATCACCACCCCTTCTACCGCCAGAAGAACCTCCATCAGTCTTGGGTTTAGCTTTATTCACTTTTAAGCTCCTACCCATCCACTCAGCATTATCAAGGGCTTCAATTGCTGCTGTTTCTTGTGCGTCTGATTCCATTTCTACAAAGCCGAAACCTCTCATCCGACCTGTTTCTCGGTCGATAGGTAATTGAACATTTTTTACCGTTCCGTATTCTGCAAAAACGTGGCGGAGGTCCTCTTCTTTAACCTCATAAGATAGATTACCAACGTAAATTGACATACAATATCTCCAGAATCAGAGGGTGCAGAGATTTAGATGCGGAGAGGTCTGTAATACAAGTATCTATAAAAACAAACTACACAGCCGAATTTAATCTTCTATCGATACTTTATCATAAATTGAAAACTTATGTTCATAAGCAACATTATACTTATTTGTTAAGCTAAATATCTGGACGGTTGGCGAAACTCTTTTAAAATGAACCTACCAGCGATCGCACTAAATTTTAAGCCACTAAAAAAGCTCAATTACTGATACTTATTTCTATTCCCAAAGGATTAGTAATATTGAAATTTTATTCACCCAAAATTACAAAAGATGGAATTAAATAAAACCAGTGCGATCGCTTGTAACGTAAAATTAGTTTTCATCCGGCATTTGCTAACACCTTGACACCCATGTATTGCGACTACCTTATCCAAATCCTGACTGCCCGTGTATATGATGTTGCCCAGGAAACACCACTGGAGTATGCACCAAATTTGTCTGCGCGGTTGAATAATCAACTCCTGTTGAAACGTGAGGATATGCAGTCAGTATTTTCCTTTAAACTTCGGGGTGCTTATAACAAAATGGTGCAACTACCACCAGATATCTTGGCACAGGGTGTAATTGCAGCGTCTGCGGGCAACCATGCTCAAGGAGTTGCCCTTGCAGCCAATCGCTTGGGAACCAAAGCAATTATCGTCATGCCCATAACTACACCTCAAGTCAAGGTGGACGCAGTGAGAATGAGGGGCGGAGCAGTCGTGTTACATGGAAACACCTACGACGATGCTTATAGCTATGCCCGTGAATTAGAAGTGGAAAAAGGTTTGACCTTTATTCATCCCTTTGACGACCCTCATGTAATTGCTGGACAGGGAACCATTGGGATGGAAATTTTACGACAATATCAGCAACCCATCCATGCAATTTTTGTCGCAATTGGAGGTGGCGGATTGATTTCTGGGATTGGGGCTTATGTAAAACGATTGCGTCCTGAAATCAAGATTATTGGAGTTGAACCAGTAGATGCTGATGCGATGTCTCAATCACTCAAAGCCGGACATCGGGTGCGTTTGTCTCAAGTGGGCTTATTTGCTGATGGCGTGGCGGTGCGAGAAGTAGGTGAAGAAACCTTCCGTTTATGTCAGCAATATGTAGATGAAATCATTTTAGTGGATACTGATGATACTTGTGCTGCGATTAAAGACGTGTTTGAGGATACGCGATCAATTTTAGAGCCAGCCGGTGCATTAGCGATCGCAGCTGCCAAAGCCTACGCAGAACGAGAACAAATTGAGGGACAAACCTTAATTGCCGTAGCCTGTGGTGCAAACATGAATTTTGATCGTCTCCGCTTTGTGGCAGAACGGGCCCAGTTAGGCGAACGTCGGGAAGCAATCTTTGCAGTCACAATTCCTGAAGAACGGGGAAGTATTCGCCAGTTTTGTGAATGTATTGGCAACCGTAATCTTACAGAGTTTAATTATCGCATTGCTGATGAAAAAACAGCCCATATTTTTGTAGGTGTGCAAATTCAAAACCGTGCTGATGCTGCAAAGATGGTAGAAACCTTTGAAGCTCAAGGATTTGAAACTCTTGATTTAACAGACGATGAACTAACTAAATTACATCTGCGGCACATGGTGGGTGGGCACTCTCCCCTAGCTCATAATGAATTACTCTACCGTTTTGAGTTTCCCGAACGTCCCGGCGCATTGATGAAGTTTGTGACTTCCATGAGTCCCGACTGGAATATTAGCCTTTTTCACTACCGTAATAACGGTGCAGACTACGGACGAATAGTAGTTGGTATCCAGGTTCCTCCCCATGAGATGGAAGAGTGGCAAGCTTTTCTCGATAATCTGGGCTATCGCTATTGGGATGAAAACAAGAATCCGGCATACAAGCTGTTTTTGGGATAGCAGGGGATTGGGGAGTGAAGAAGGGAATAGGTTACAGGGTACAGGTTACAGGGTACACCCGGATTTCTCACGATACTGTAGGCAGAGGAGTGTGGGGAGTGTGCGGGGTCAGATTTCTTCCCCATCCTCCCACACCTCCCACACCTCCCACACTCCTTGATTTCTCACTTGTGAGAAATCCAGGTACAGGGTTACAGATTATTCCCTATCACCTGTCACCTGTTACCTGTCACCTAATCCCTATGCCAATTTAACGAGAACTACCCTTCACTATCAGATTGGAGTCCCAAGTATAGAAGCCGATTTCGTTAGGAACCCTAGAGAATCTGCCTGTCCGATAGCCTCTAGATAATTCATTCAACACCTTATTTTTAATCTCTCTAATTTGCTGAGAATCTAGTTCTCCATAAATTCCGGCGATGACTTCAGCAACGCTGAAAACTTTACCTGGATTTTCTTCAAACAGAGAGGTGAGAGCATCAATTAAAAATTGACCCTCAAAGGCTTTGAGCATCGGTACTGCTTTTGGCGGGGGTACAAAAGGCTTCTTATTTTTGCTTCTAGAAGCACCATTGCGTTTACTTGGGGCTACCAAATTTAAATCCAGAGTATAACAACCTGGCTCATCGGGAATAGTTACCCAGTAATTCCTTTCTCTACCTTGGGTGAGGGAAGATTGAACCCTACCTTTAACAACTTTGAATAAATTGGAATCTAACTCTCCATAAAGCGATCGCACAATGAAATCGATATGACAGACTGTGCCTATCTGCTCTTGCAATAGCTGTTTAATGGCTTCCATTCGGGAGATAGCGTGATTGTACTGGGGTAGCATGGGGATTTCTGCCACCCTCGTTGAACTATCGTTGTTCTCTGAGGCTATCTTTGCATCTGGCGATGTAGTTGGAAGTTTTCTTTCTTTTGTATCAACAGCAGCAGAAAAGGAATTATCGATCTCAACCTTATCCGAGTCTGTGGGTTCTGACTGTAGAGACTCCACCAAGTTGATTTCGTCCATGTCATCAAGAGGTGATAAAAACCGCAGAGAGCCTTCTGGGGATACATTTGAGGTTTCATCAGCCGCCGTCAGTCTTGATATCTGCTTGTTGGGATCAGAAAAAGACCAGTTAGACAACAACGCTTCTACATGATCGAGTTGCGATCGCGCCTGCACAAAAAGGCGTTCATACTCTTCCGTGAGGCGAGCATAATAGTCTCGTAATTCTAACAATGGAGAGAGAAAAGTGCCCGGAGGTGGTTCTAATTGTCCATTTTGAGTCATAAGGCTTCAATCAATTTAAATCGATGTCACTTTTGTAAGACATTGGTCTGGGTTTTGCCTTTTGAGATGTTGGCTGAGATTTCTTAGGTGCTTGGGGAGGGCGACATCTCTCACAATATAAAGGTCGAGGCCCGAACGTCTCGCGTTTTGTCAGATCGTTACACTCTTTACAGACAAACTGGAAAACACGAGTATGAATCTGTCTTTTGTGCGCCCTGACAGTGTATTCTCTAACATCAATGAATTTACTTGCCATAATCAGGATTGTGAATTGCCTTCGGATCAACGTCCTATCAATATAGCTATTCAAGCAAATCAAACTGCATCAGTGTGTGTTTATGTAGAAGTTTTATTCAAATCAGTGAATTTGACATTGAACATAAAGTACAGATGAGCAACTTGAGAGTTAGCCATTGACTATCATCTCAGCATATAGTTGATGATGAGCAAAAACTACCACCATTTCTATGATGCTTGATTGTGAATACAATTCCTACTGTCTATAACTAGCTGTTGTTGCCTAACGTGATGCACTTTCGATACAAATGGGTAGTCTTCAACTAAAGCACAATCTCTCTCAATCATGCCATTTTTGTAAATTGAAAAGTACATATCGGAATAATCTTGCCAAGAAAAGGCAAGCATAAACTAGTTTGGCTGGATAAGATTACACTTCGACAATAGTTTCTTAAAGACCTTTTGGAGGTGCTTGAATAGACTGTGAATTAAATCTTACCAGAGTATCCTTCAGTCCCTGATTTTGATTCATCTGGATGCAGAAACGATTTTCATCAACTTCATCAGGGAAATTGAGCATAGGGGAGTGCAAGATTATTCGCTTCTACTTTTATTGATGGAAAAATCAAGTTATTACCAGTGTGTATAATTGCCAATTATATAAAGTAGATCACTTTTAAGCCCTCTTCCCCATAGTAGATGGGTGACGAGTAGCAAAGCAATTTATGTATAAAGAAGAACCACCTCCCTTTAAGAAGGCGGTTCTCATCGCTAATCAAAATATCAGAGAAAGTCCAAGACTCCCGAATATTGAATTGAATTAACCAAGATTGACTTTGACGGCTTTGTGTTTTTCTGATTCCGCTTTCGGCAAAGTTAACTGGAGAATACCATTTTTGTACTCAGCTTGCACTTTGTCATTTTGAATTTGGGAAGGTAACGGGATTATCCTCTGAAATTTCCCATAACGGAATTCAGACCGAGTAATACCGTTTTCTTCACTCTTGGTTTCAGTTTTACGCTCACCGGTAATTGAAATTGATTCGGGAGTTGCTTCTACATTGATATCTTTTGCTTCTAGACCAGGTACTTCTAGTTTCAAGCGAATTGCATCATCAGTTTCTTCTAGTTCAGCAGCAGGACTAAATATAAATCCAGACCTCTCACCACCATTAGTAGTTGGCATCAATCTGTCAAATAAACGATTCATTTGCCTCTGCAAGGTGTCGATTTCTCGGAATGGTTCCCAAGATTCAGTATCCCGAAATGGTTCTAAACGTTCACTATCCCGGAATGGGTTCCAACGCATCAGTGCCATAACTATTACCTCTAAGATGAACTATTTTGTCTTAGGAGGCTCAATTTCAAGCTTCTTAGCTTGCAAACAGCTGATAAAATGGTTATTAAGCAATCTTAAATTGCACAAAGCTCAATCTCAAGCTTCCTAGTTATTAGACTAAATCAACCTTCAAGTTGAGCAGGTTCGGTTTTATAACAATGTGCGATCGCAATAACCGTACCTGCTCAAATGCTCACAAAAAATCAGGAATTTCTACATCCTTCTAGAGACGTAACACTTCCAATACTTTTCGGTTAAGGGGGAAAGGGGAAAGGGAAAGGGTTTGAATTTCCCTTTCCCCTTTAACCTTTCCCCAGACCAAAAGAGAGATTATTGGGTTTATCCGAAAAGTATTGGTAACACTTCTACATCTCTACTCCTGACTTGTAGCAGGCGGTGCAGCAGGTTGCGATTGAGGTTGTTGGCGTAAACGGCGCAACGAGTCCCGCAACTTGTTCTGGTTAGAGCTATCTCTTCGCCGCCGCCGATTTGCGGTTGGTTGTGGCTTTTGTGATGAATTACTACCCGCTCGTTCAGTACGGATACGGCGTAGGGATTCTCTTGCACTTCCTTGAGAAGGAGTTGTCCTAGCTCCAGATGATGAGTTTGTACTAGTACTTTCCCTTCTTTGAGGTTCCAGTCGCCGACTAAATCCAGATATTGCCGGTCTTGTGACCGTAGCTTGATTAGATGAAGGTGTCAACTCTCTGCGCCTACGTTTTGGGGTTTCTTCCGTGGAGTTAGCAGCCGTTGTCTGTTGGGTTCTCTCTTCTGCTTCTCTTTGTCTTTTCCGTTCTTGAACTTGGCGCGATCGCCGTGAACCTTGTATGGCAAATTCAGTGGCTATTGATACCCCTTGTCTACCACCTTCTGCGGGTTTTAATTTCCAGTCACGCGCCTGTCTCACAGTTTCTTCATCCAAATCGCGGTTTCCACTGGAGCGAGCAACCCGAACATTGGTAACATTGCCTTGTGCATCAGTATCAACAGCTACTTCTACTCTACCTTCAACTCCTCGCCGCCTTGCTGCTTCTGGATATTTGGCATTACATTCACGGCAGGCTGCACGACCATTACCATTCCCTGAACTGTTAATTTTTGGAGATGTTGGTGCTGTTGGCGCTGTTGCTACTGGCGGACGATTTTCTGTTTGATTACCAATACCTGAGCCAATACCACTACCATTACCTGAGCCAATACCACTACCATTACCTGAGCCAACACCACTACCAGTGCCAGAGCCAATTCCTGAGCCAACACCAGTGCCAGTACCACTGCCAATGCCACCACCAGAGCCAGTGCCAGTTCCTCCACCAGCGCCAGTACCGCTGCTTGTACCTACAGCAATTCCACTACCTGAGCCTAAACCAACACCAGAGCCGCCACCGCCACCACCGCCACCACTCTGAGGAGCAACAGTTGTCACAGGGACGAATGGTTTGGAAGCAATTTCCCTATTTACTGGCTGTGGGTTTTGAGTTGTTTGTTGTGGTTGTTGTTGAACTGGCTGTGGGTTTTGAATAGTTTGTTGCGGTTGTTGAACTGGTTGAATTGTCGATCTTTCAATCAATTCTTGTACTGGTTTTTGTATTTGTGGAGTTTCTATAGATTGTTTTTGAACAACTTCAGGTTCTTTTTTGGGTTCTTCTGGAATTTTTTCAAGCGGTTTTTCTGCTTCCACAGCCGGAGAATCCACGATCGCTACCTCTATCGCTTCATCTTCTCCTGTAGGCACTCTCGTCAAATAATTACTTATGCCTGATGACAGTACGCCGATATGCAGCGCCAGTGAACCTATCAGACTGTAAGTCAGAAAAGACTTGAGAGCCTCAACTTCTTTGGAACGTTGCTCGACAGTAATGCCAGAAAAACTCATAGCTATTGCTACCTATTCTCACTAATTTAGCCATCTTAGAATGCAAGGTTACAAATATCAAGTCAAAAATTAAAATTAATTGCGATCGCCTTACGGAACCCTTCACTAGCAAAAACATCTTTTAAAACCACCAATATCATGGTATTTGAACAAAATTAATTTTTGTTTCAATCCAATTAATTTTTTTTATGCAAAGCAAACGAACAATTAAATAAAAATCATGATGGCTACATTTGAAAAAGTTATCATTATATTTTATATTTTATTGAGAAAAAGTTTCAGCTTTGAACTAGATTCTGGTAGTCTGATTTTGTATTGTGGATGATGTTATAGAGGCACTACATGGGAATTCAGAATTTGTTTGCAGCAGGCGGTGTGGTCATGTGGCCCCTGTTGGCGTTTTCGGTATTGGGTGTGGCACTGATCATCGAGCGGATCAGGTTTTGGGTACGGATTAATCAGCGTCAAAACCGTGTGGTGCGAGAGGTTTTGAATCTCTACCGTCTTGATAATGTTGTCGGCGCAATGGATAAACTTCAGAAAAACGCAGATTTACCATTGGCACGGATTTTTCTTGCGGCTTTAGAATTGGAAGAGCCAAATCCAGAGGAATTTCGTTTGGCATTAGAAAGCGAAGCTCAGGCTGAGATACCTGTACTCAAACGTTTCCAAAACATTTTTGAGACAATTATTGGGCTAGCACCATTATTAGGTCTTCTCGGTACTGTGTTAGGATTGATTGCCTCCTTTGCCTCCCTAAACCTTGGTGATGTGGGAGGTACTAAAACAACTGGCGTTACATCTGGGATTAGTGAAGCTTTGGTATCAACCGCATCAGGATTGATCGTTGCTATTTTTACACTCTTGTTTGCTAATACCTTCCGGGGATTGTACCAAAGGCAAATTGCACTAATTCAGGAGTATGGAGGACAGTTAGAATTACTCTACCGCCGTCGTTATGAAAGAGGAGAAAAAACGTATGCGTCTACCAGATGAGCCAGAACTTCCATTACAGATCAACATCGTGCCGATGATTGATGTGATTTTTGCAATTTTGACATTTTTTATCATGTCAACTCTGTTTTTAACCCGCTCAGAAGGTTTACCAGTAAATTTACCGAAGGCTAGCACAGCAAAACAACAGCAAGTTCCAACTAGAATTACGATTACGGTAGATGACAAAGAACAGGTAAGTCTGAACCGGAAACCAATTGCAGTTGATGATGTGACAGAACAAGTACGTGCTTTAGTTGGTTCTAACCCAGACGTGTTGGTGATTATTAATGCTGATGAGAAAGTTGATTATGGTCGAGTAGTAGCGGTGATGGATCGGGTTCGTAAAGTTGAAGGGGCAAAGTTAGCGATCGCTACGCAAAAGTAAAAAGTAGAAATATTGTACATCAGAAGTTCAGAGAGTCAGGAAAATTCGATATTCTGACTCCTAACTCCTTTTTCTCTAAAAACTAATATCAGCTACCGTTACGCATCTGCAATTCTTGATATATAAATTTAAGTAATAATTCTTGGTGAGAATGGATGAAAAAGTGGTCTCCGTTGAACTCATGTAATGAGAAAGCAGCGATAGTCTGTTCTCGCCATGCTTGCAAAGCTTCATGACCAACATCTTGGTCTTGCAAACCACCAAAAGCAGTAATAGGACACTCCAGTGGCTGCTTTGGAGTGTAAATATAAGTTTCTAGAACTGCAAAATCTGCCCGCAAAATCGGGAGAAATATCTGCATTAGTTCCTCGCTTTCTAACACTGCTTTGGGTGTACCGTTAAGGCTGCGTAGCTCGTCCTGCAAATCATGGTCTGAGAGGATATGCAGGGGTGGTTTGATGGGTGGCAATTGCGGAGCGCGACGAGCAGAGATGAAGAGGTGAAAGGGAGTAAGATTATACTGAGAGCGAAGTAGACGGGTTAACTCGAAGCTAACTAATCCGCCCATACTATGACCGAAGAAAGCGAATGGTTTGTCTAAGTATGGTAACAGAACTGGAGCGATCGCTTCAGCAAGAGGTTCTAATCGCGTCAAGGGTGCTGACTTAATCTGTCTTCCCCGTCCCGGATATTCCACAGCACAGACTTCGACATTACTCGGTAGATTATTAGGCCATGTGCGAAAAATTGCCGCGCTACCACCAGCGTAGGGGAAGCAGAATAAACGCAAGTTTGCTTGTGGATTTGTTTGGGGACAGATAACCCAGGAATTGAAGCTTGGTGTAGTTGTCATAATATAACTTAGAGTTGATAATACAACTTTGCTTTAATTTTTAAGTATATTAACTGATAATCTTATGACAGGAATAGAATCTTTCGCCGCACAAGCCGTTAGCGGTTTAGCAGTTCCGATTTTCCAAATCCTTTGGGGAGGTGGCGGTAAGGTTCTAGGAATATTTGGTCAAACCCTGGACGAAAAAACTAGGGAGATAATTTTTGCTGCATCAAAACAATATGTGCAGAAATACGAAGAACGGCATGGCATTCTCAAAGTATTGGGAATGCGTGAACCTGTGAAGTTGGAATCGGTCTATACAGCAGTACAGTTTTTAGATGATGATGCTATCCGTAGTTTTGAATCTATTGAGAATTTAGAAAAAGTCTATCGCCAAGCCACAAGTCGAGGATTTCAATCTCACGATGGTAAAAAACAAGCAGGAATTAAAGTTGCTAATAATAAACAATATCTGATGGTGCTGGGTGGGCCTGGTGCAGGAAAGTCTACATTTGTGCGGAAGATGGGACTAGAAACGCTCAAAGGTAAAAAAGGAGGGTTTAAACACGCCTGCATTCCAGTTTTTATCGAATTGAAAAGGTTTGCATCTGGCAATATCGATATTAAAGCATTTATTACTGAAGAGTTTCGGATTTGTGGCTTTCCATCACCAGATAAATTTACAGTTAAAGCTTTAGAAGAAGGTAAATTACTAATTTTGCTGGATGGGTTAGATGAAGTACCAACAAAAAATTTGACTGAAGCAATTAGCGAAATTCAGAACTTTGTTGATAAGTACGATAAAAATCGTTTCATTGCCTCCTGTCGCACGGCGGCTTATCACAGCAGTTTTCGCCGCTTTAGCGATGTGGGAATGGCAGATTTTGACGACGATCAAATTCAGCAATTTATTGATAACTGGTTTCATTGTGAAGCAGACAAACAGGCGAAGACAGGCGAGAAATGCTGGGAGTTACTGCAAAAACCAGAACATGAAGCTGCAAAAGAGTTGGCGCACACACCTTTATTGCTGACATTTCTGTGTTTAGTTTATGACCGTTCTCAAAGTTTTCCAGATAATCGGAGTGTTCTTTACCGAAAGGCACTGCGGATATTGCTAGAAGAGTGGGCATCAGAAAAGCGAATTCTCAGAGATGAGATTTATCAAGGACTGCATACAGAATTAGAAGAGTTATTACTATCAGAGATTGCTTATACAGGTTTTGAATCTGACAGGCTATTCTTTTCTCAGCGTGATATTGTTCAGCAAATTAAAACATTTTTAGCAAGTAATTTGAATGCACCTCAGCATTTAGATGGGGAATCAGTACTGAATGCGATCGCTGTTCAACAAGGAATTTTAGTAGAACGCGCTGAGGATGTCTTTTCTTTCTCTCATCTGACGTTACAGGAATATTTAACAGCACAATATATTGATGACCATCGCCAAGTTGAGAAGTTAGTTACTGAACACGTGACAGATCAACGTTGGAAAGAGGTGTTTTTGTTAGTAGCTGGGTTAATGCGCGGTGGTGCAGATGATTTGCTGCTGCTGATGGAAAAGGAAGCGCAAAAATATATTAATACCCCGAAGTTACAAGCTTTATTAAATTGGGCAGAACAGGTAACAGTTGGATCGCCAGGAGATTTTAAACCTGTGGGTAAACGTGCAGCTGCGATCGCCATCGCCATCGCCAACGCCAACGCCAAAGCCATCGCCAACGCCAACGTCATCGCCAACGCCTACGCCATCGGCATCGCCAACGCCTACACCAACGCCATCGCCTACGCCTACGCCAACGCCATCGCCATCGCCAACGCCAACGCCATTGCCATCGCCTACGCCAACGCCTATGCCTACGCCTACGCCATCGCCAACGCCATCGCCAACGCCATCGCCAACGCCATCGGCGATGCCATCAAATATACTGATGATCTAAAAAAATTAGACATCTTCAATAACCTCAACTCTACTGGGCTGATCGCCCAACTGAAAGCACTTAAAGCTACAATTCCTGATGAGCAACAGCCAGAGAAAGTACGTCAAGCATTTGCTAACCGCCTCCAAGAAACCTTACTCAATGCTTTCAATCTCACTCTAGAAATAATCGATTTATCTAAGGAAGAAACGAAAGCACTGCGCGATTATCTCTACGCCAATTACCTCATCATCCAATGCAAACAAGCAGCAGTGCGGGTGTCACCCCAAACCTGGGAAGCGATTGAGGCGCGGATGTTGCTGGTTACAGGTGGTTAAGCAACAATAGGAAAATGAAAACATAGCCAGATAAACGCTCTATAAGTTTATTGCAATAGGCTAAGGATATAAAAACTCGAACCTTTACAGCAATCTTGCGCTGGGAAGAGGATGTTTATTTATGTAGCTGAACGTCCAGAGGTGGGAACCGCCAGCCAAGGAGAGATGATAGAAGAAGCTATTGTTAATTTATGGGAAGCTACGGAACTTTATTTAGAAGAGTTCTCACTTTTTGAGACAGCACTTCATCGTTTACTTTTTTAATGCAAGCCGATACATTAACAATGTAAGCTGACGCATTAACAATGCAAGCCGATACATTAACAATGCAAGCTGATGTATTAACAACACAAGCTGACGCATTGGCATTGTAGGGTATTGCCAAATTTAATTTGCTACGAATTAATGAAATGCTGTACTAACTTCTGTCGTTAGGAATGCAAAAGCTGTGGTTTTTTCTCTTCACCCACATATATATCATGTTCTCTGTGAATGAACACTTCAGACAATGCCTGATAAGCTTCAGTCCAAGCCGCCATTACTTCTTCTGTAGCAGCTTCTCCCAAAACATCTTTCATGGCTTGCAGTAAACTTTCTCCGACAATAGGATATTGCTCTGGTGTAACATGAGTCTGCACATGACGATGGGCAATTTTTTCCACCATCGACTTTAAAGCAGGTAAATTATCAATTTGATTAGCATAGCTATAAACTGCTGTTGCTAATCTCGCAGGCTGAGAACCATCTGCTTGAGCCGCCATACTAAATTGTTCTCTAACCTCTGGATGGTTTTGAAACATAATTTCATACATCCGAGTTGTGATTTGCTGACCGTTCTTTTGCAAAACAGGTGCTGTAGATTTGACGATATCTATTGTTTGTTGGCTAACCATAGTTTTTGGAACCACTTAGAATCTTGATTGACTTCACTTTAGTGATTATTCCTATTGGTTACTATGAGCTAGCTCAGTTAACGAGTAATATCATTTCAAAAACTGCATCAAAGATGAAAATGTAAGAATGCAGTTATGTACATCCATAATTTATCAAACAAAATTTGATATGCATACCATTGAGGAAAAGTCAACTAAAAAAACCTGGGCAGGTGCGATCGCTAAACCAGCTACAGAATTTCCCTCTACCCAACTGCCAATTATCTCTGGCAAAATTCCAGATGGCTTGCGTGGCAGACTTTACCGCAATGGCCCCGCACGCCTAGAACGCGGTGGCATTCGTATGGGACACTGGTTTGATGGAGATGGGGCAATTCTGGCTGTAAATTTTACCGATGCAGTTGCAACCGGGGTTTATCGCTACGTGCAAACCTCTGGCTATCAAGAAGAAACCGCAGCAGGTAAACTACTCTACGGTAATTATGGCATGACTGCACCGGGGCCAATTTGGAATCAATGGCAAAAGCCCCTCAAAAATGCTGCCAACACTTCGGTGCTAGCACTTCCAGATAAACTTTTGGCACTGTGGGAAGGTGGTAAACCCCACGCACTTGATTTACAAACTTTAGAAACTTGGGGCGAAGATGATTTAGGGGGGTTAAGTAAAGGATTAAACTATTCCGCACATTATAAGCGTGACGAGCAAACAGGTGAGATTTTTAACTTTGGCATCAGCCCTGGACAAAAGGCGACGCTGAATATTTACAAAAGCGATTCGACTGGACGGATTATCCAACAAGCCGCATACCAATTAGACGGTATACCAGTGATGCATGATTTTGTTTTAGCAGGACAGTATCTTGTATTTTTTCTTCCGCCAGTGCGATTGAATATTTTACCCGTGCTAATAGGAATAAACAACTATAGTGATTCGCTAGAGTGGCAACCTAAATTAGGAACTCAGATTTTAGTTTTTGACAGAGAAACCCTATCTGTGGTGAGTCGTGGAGAAACCGAACCTTGGTTTCAATGGCATTTTGCTAATGGTTATGTAGATGCTAGCGGTTCAGTGATTATAGATATTGCCCGTTATGAAGATTTTCAAACTAACCAATATCTTAAGGAAGTAGCTACAGGTGAGACTCACACTTCAGCTAAAACTACACTAACGCGAGTTCATTTGCATCCCCAAACTGGCAAAGTTACGTCAATTCAGCAACTATTAAACAGACATTGTGAATTCCCGAATGTACCACAGCAAAACGTGGGGCAAGCTTCTCGATACACATATATGTCAACATTCCGTTCAGAAACAGATATTAGCCAAGAAGTACTAAATGCGATCGCCTGCTTCGACAACAAAACCGAAACCCTCACCGAAGCAGACTTTGGAGAAACCCGTTATCCTTCAGAACCCATCCATGCCCAAGACACCCAAAACCCTGAGCAAAGTTGGGTGCTAACCGTTGTCTACGATGGTAATTCTCATAGTAGCGAAGTTTGGGTATTTGATAGCGATCGCCTGGATGCCGAACCCGTTTGCAAACTAGGATTACCCAGTGTCATCCCTCACAGCTTCCACGGCACCTGGAACCCAGCCTAATAACCCCTCTGCGTTACCTCTGCGTTTCCCTTAGCGTTCCTCTGTGTTAAAAAACAACGCTACAGTAAAAACGAATAGCATTGATCAGACTTAATCGCATCTGGTCAATGCAAAATCAAAAATACCAAAAAATCTTGCCCTATGCAATTACAAGAAAAACGCGACTATTCTCCTATAGAATACCTAGAGCTAGAAGTCATTTCCGAATATCGTCATGAATATATAGATGGTCAAATTATACCCATGACAGGTGGAACACCAAATCACAACCAAATAGCTGGTAATTTTTATGCAGCCCTCAATTTTGCTTTAAAGCGACAACCTTATCGAGTATTCGTCGCCGATCAACGTCTATGGATTCCCAAAAAGCGAATTCATACATATCCTGATGTCATGGTTGTTGCAGGTTCACTAGAGTTTTCTGAGGGACGTAAAGATACAATTACTAATCCCTTAGTGATTTGTGAAGTGTTATCCAAATCTACCAGAAGCTATGACCTAGATGAAAAATTTGCGGCTTATCGTACCATTCCCAGTTTTCAGGAATATGTTCTGATCGATCAATACAAAAATCATGTAGAACAGTATTCTAAAACTGACGAAAATAAATGGATTTTCTCAGAGTATGAAGAAGAGAATACTATCTTAACACTATCCTCTATTCAATTTCAAATCCCTCTATCAGATATTTATGATAAAGTTGACTTTGAGGCTAAAGAATAACCTCACTCTAACTGGTTAACTAAGCAACATGACCACTTCTAAACGCCACTACCACATCACTACCTTCGGTTGTCAGATGAATAAAGCTGACTCAGAGCGCATGGCTGGCGTTTTGGAAGACATGGGCTTTGAATGGTCAGAAGATCCGAATAATGCAGATGTAATTCTCTACAATACCTGCACAATTCGGGATAATGCCGAGCAAAAGGTATATTCTTACCTTGGCAGACAAGCGAAGCGCAAACATGAAAAACCTGATTTAACCCTCATAGTTGCTGGTTGTGTTGCCCAACAAGAAGGTGAAGCGCTATTGCGGCGAGTTCCAGAATTAGACTTGGTAATGGGGCCACAACACGCCAACCGCCTTAAAGATTTGCTGGAGTCGGTGTTTGACGGCAACCAAGTTGTGGCAACCGAGTCTGTTCATATTATTGAAGATATCACCCAGCCGCGACGGGATAGTAAAGTCACAGCTTGGGTAAATGTAATTTACGGCTGTAACGAACGCTGCACCTATTGCGTAGTTCCCAATGTGCGTGGTATTGAACAATCGCGCACACCTTCAGCAATCCTGGCTGAAATGGAAGAATTAGGACGGCAAGGTTACAAAGAAATTACTTTACTTGGTCAAAATATTGACGCTTACGGTAGAGATTTACCAGGAACAACACCAGAAGGTCGGCATCTGCACAACTTCACAGATTTACTTTATTCCGTGCATGATGTACCAGGGATTGAAAGGCTAAGATTTGCTACTAGCCATCCCCGTTATTTTACAGAGAGATTAATTAAAGCTTGCGCTGAGTTACCCAAAGTCTGCAAACACTTCCACATTCCCTTTCAATCTGGGGATAATGAACTTTTGAAGGCGATGGCGCGGGGTTATACCCATGAAAAATATCGCCGCATTATCGATACCATTCGGCGGTATATGCCAGATGCTTCCATTAGCGCTGATGCGATTGTTGGTTTTCCTGGGGAGACAGAAGCACAGTTTGAAAATACCTTGAAACTGGTGGAAGATATTGGCTTTGATATGTTGAACACAGCAGCATATTCGCCGCGTCCAGGGACACCAGCCGCTTTGTGGGACAATCAACTAAGTGAAGAAGTTAAAAGCGATCGCCTCCAAAGGCTCAATCATCTAGGAAACTTGAAAGTAGCCGAGCGATCGCAACGTTACTTTGGACGTATCGAAGAAGTTTTAGTAGAAGACCAAAATCCTAAAGATCAAACCCAGGTGATGGGACGCACAGATGGTAATCGTCTGACATTCTTCGGTGGGGACATCAAAGAATTGAAAGGGCAGTTAGTGAAGGTAAAAATTACCGAAGTTCGCCCTTTTAGCCTGACAGGTGAACCAGTTGAAGTGAGACAAGCCATACCAGTATAAACAACAGGGGCAAAGGCAAAAGGTTAAGGGGAAAAGGAACCTCATATTTCAATACAGTTCAGTTAAGCATTTCTTCCTTCTCTTTGCGCTCTTTGCGTCCTTGGCGGTTCGTTAAAAAATTGACTTTGATAAAGAGTTTTAGCCTTAACTGAACCGTATTGCCTTTTATTTAACCTTTTTTCTTTCTCAAAGCTACTTCACCTTAGTGCGGAAACGGACAAAACCGTAAAAATCTTTGACGAGATTGGGTAAATCTGGACTCCGTGTAATATTCACCACCACCGCCCCATTGATGTTAGCACCGCAGTATGATGGAACTGTCTCGTTAGCAGTATAAAAACGTCCGCGATCGCCATCTTGGGCATTAGTTAGATAAGCCGTAGGAGTGCTAGAACCAAGCGCAAGAGCAATACCTTGATCTGCTCCTGATAAACCACCATCATTAGGAGTCAGACCATTAAAGGCAGTGGGAATAAAAGTAGTATTGATAGGAACTAAATCACAAATTTGAACACTAGTTGCATTACCTAGACCATTGGAAAGTAAGTAGATAGTGTACTCTAACTCATCTCCTGGTTTGACTATCCCAGCGTTAATCAATCCGCGCAAGTAATTAGTGGGCCATGTGTTACTACTATCATCATCAGTGTCACGTGGAGATGCTACGTAGTTAGCAGCGCTAGGAGAAACGTCGCTGCGACCATCTACAATGTTAGTTAAATTCTGGCTGTTAATCCGCGTGATGCGTTTCACTAAAATTAACTGAGGTTTGCTAGCTGATAACGCAGTTAATGGCATAGTTACCGTAGCAGGTGTGGGATCTTCCTTACCTGCTTTGTCTACTGCGGCTACAGTAAAAGTGATGGTTGTAGCGCCATCTATATTCGGATCTACTTTTAGCTTCGTCGGATCGTAACTAGTAATCACTTGATTAGCTGTCACAGCTACACCGTTGTAGTACAGCGTCCCATTACTTGGCAGACTAACAATCTTGAAACTGTTGCCAGAACTAAGGTTGCCATCTTCCGGGTCAGTGCCAGATAGTGTTGGAACTTGTACAGTATTGGTTCCCCCTGGATTTGTTGTTGTAGATCCATTGACATTATTAGTATCGGGCAACTGCTCAATTCCAAAGTCCTTACTAGAGATGTTTGTAGCAGTATTAAAAGTAGCTGTCGTGAGTGGGCTAGTGTTGACCCAGTTAGATGGCAGGGATGGCGCAGGGGCAGTATTACCTACAGTGCCAGCAGTTGTACTTAAAATAATTTTAACGTTGCTTTGATTGAAGGGAACATCGAGAAAAGTATAAGTACCATCTGCGGCGACAGGTGTTGTTTTTAAGACCTTATTATTAGAATCTACGAGAATAGCATTTAATAATCCACCAGCATTAGTGCCAGTTTCCGAACCAGTATTGATATTAGTAAAAGTATTGTTAGCGCTATTATCGGCATCATTCCAAACCTTGCCGCTAACGAAATCATCATCAAAGATTGTGTAGCTGGAAGCGATCGTTGGGGAACCACCACAAGTCGTTGTTGAACTGGTGAAAAAACTAGTTGAAGGTTGTATGGTAAATACAATTGTCCTCACACCTTGAGGAACATTATTGTTAATAACAGTAAAAGGAATGGTAAAGACACTAGTAGCATCACTGCCGTCGTAGTTGCCCGCAGGAATACTGATATTAAAGGTGGATGCGTTTGATATTGTGTTGTAGTCTGTACCCAAGACGGCTGTACCAGAGACTGAAATTAAAACACTTATCCCCCCACTTGGCACTAAACCAACAATCCTAAGTTTCGGTGGGTTAGTTGTAGGGGTAGTTTCTGATTCTGCTGCACCACCTGAACTCGCCGTGAATTCAAGCACTGGTAAACCGGCAAATTGCACCTCATCAAGGAAGTTACCTACAGTATTGTTTCCGCCTGCTGTGGAAACGGCCGCAAATCCTACAGGTTGATTCCCACTAGCACCAGTGTAAGGAACAGTGCCAGTGTATCTTACCCAGCCATTTCCGGCATTATTATTACTTACAGTAGGAATAGTTGCACCATTCTGCGCTACTGGTTGTGCTGTAACAGTTCCATTACTAGTTGTTGAAAATTTGCCAAAAATAGTTGATGTTGGATTGGTATTTAGTCCAATTAAAAAATTGGTAACATCAGCCACAGATGAACTTGAACGCCCACGATGTAAAAGAGAGAATGTAATCGTCTCATTTTGAATTAAGCATATATTCTGATACAACTCAGAAGCTTGTTCAGCATTTAACTCTGCAAATTGATTCCCTGCATTGGTTGCTGTGAAGGTATTACCAGATCCACCATTAAATCCTGAAGTCCAAATTTCAATCAGTGGTACTGACCCTGGAGATGTATAACCAGTACAGTTACCTGTTCCATTTTTTACTGATCCATGAGTTGTACTCCAACCAGGAATAAGGCTTTGATCCACTTGAACGTAACATTGTTGACCAGCAGAACCAAAACCAGGTGACTCAAAACCAGGATTTAAGAACGATCGCTGGATATATTGAGCTTGCGCTACTGTGGGTTGAAGTACTAATGTTGCACCGAGAAGTCCCCAGCTCAAAATATTAAAATTTTGCCATAAATTCTTCATTAGTAAATCACCATAAAATAACCTTTAAAAAATGCTGATTACCTGAACCATAATCATCAATTAAGACTGATTCTCCTCAAACAAATCTTCAGTCTCTAGCTTTCCCGAAATCGTAGATAATCTACCATTTGTATTCAGATTTATAGTGGCATTGTTTTTATTAAATAGTTGTTTTATATTTCACGCTTTTGTATCCCCTTTGTTGCAGCCTTGAGTTTACCTACCAAAGTGTTCATTGCAGATTCCTGTGGCTGACGTGGCATTGGTTTTTGCTGTCCAAAGCCATCAAATAATTCATTGAGTTTGACGCTGACACCCAAATATGCGCCACCTGCGGAACGTGTTCCTGAGAAATCCCGATCATCAACTTTACCAAATACATATCCAGCAGAAACACGCAGGTTAGGCGTGAGATAATAACCTGTTTCGACAACAAAGCCTGTTTCGCTGTAGCTAGACTGACTAATTATACGAGCCTCACCCACCAAATCCCAGCTATATCCCAAACGATAGGTAGCGCGTAATTGGCCCAAATTTACTGTGCTAGTACCAGCTAAATCGCTGGCTATGTAAGAAGTGCTATTACGCAAGGCATACTTACCATAGAATTCCCATTGCCAGTTAGGAGCATAAATAGCTTCTAAAGCAAAAGTATGGTCTTCGGAACCTGTACCACTACCTAAAAGGATGGTGTCAGGAATAGTTGATGGATTTTTGCGATATTCATAACGCAATAAGGCATTAAATTTATCGCTATTGGGGTCACGATAAGCTAGTCCCAATTTTAAAGTAGCTGTGTCTCCTAGTCCTGAAAGCTTTTGATTGGAAGAACCAGCTTGTTGATAACGTACCAACGCTGTAAGAGCCGGAGAAATTTTACCCGCAGCACCTGCGGTAATTACTGTATTACTACCACCAGAAGAAGAACGATGTTCGTAACGGGCGCTGGCTTGAAACTGCGGATTATCAGAGTATTCCAGCCCCACACTGTAGCTATCGCCACCATCAAATCCGATCGCAGATGCTGATTGACCAAAGGCGAAGGGTTGGGCATATTGTTGACCCGCCGCAGTCCGTCCGAAGAAGTTGCCAAATACGTGTTCGTAAGCAACATTCAGCCGCAATCCCGAAGCAATAGTCCAACGGTTATTTAGACCAATCGCCCCTTGGGTAGTCATTTCATTTGCACCACCCAAAATTGAGTAACGACCAGTCAAGGTAGTATCCGATCCAAGTTTGTGTTCACCGTTGACACTCAAGCTGGTGATGGAATTACCCGAATATTGACCACTAGTGTAAAACTGTTGGGCCAAACTGATATTTACACCAGGAATTGCTGCCCAATTTAGCCCGAAGATGGTACGGTCTGGGTAAACACTATCTTTTTGGGAAGATAAACTGATTTCATTTTGGGCTTGGAAAGTCAGATTTTTAGCAATAGGAACTGTAAAACGCGATCGCAATTGATCAGAAGTACCACTGAGGGCGCTGTCGGGAATGCGGTCTTCCCGATGACGATGAATCCAATCCAAATCAATAATGGCACTACCCAGACGTTGTTGAATCCCGGCGGAAATTGTCGTTAAGGAATTATCAACTTTACTACCAGGTATCGACTCATAACGGGGTGCAAACAGTTCTTCAAAGGTATCTAAGGGTTGGGGAGCAATGACGAAATTGTCTTCGTGGTCGTACTGCGCCCTGACGTTTGTGGTTGAACTGAGTTTAGCTGTAACCTGTGCTCCATAACGGGTTTGTCCTGGGACAAAGCTGATAGTGGCATTATTAGCAAAACCTGTATCGGCAAAGCGATAATAGGCACGACCTTGAATCCCGTTAGTAATTTGTCCCTCAGCTTCCAATCGGTAAGCTTCACCACTAACCTTTCCTACAACATCAGAATCATTAGTGGAATGGGCATATTCTGCAATTAACCTACCTTGATTACCCAAAGAAATCAGCGCATCTGCACCATAGAGTTGAAAGTCACGTACTCCCTGATTTTCTTGGACATAAGTTGCTCCTATCCAACTTTCCTGGTTAAGTTTGCGGGAAAGGTTATATTGCAAACGACCAGCATAGATATTGCTATCAGAATCTTCGCTGTCATATTGATAGCTAACAACAATTCGGCGTACCAATACTTGTCCGGTTTGATCGATATCGGTACGAAGGATAGGTTCGCGGAATAATAAAGTACCGCGATCGTAATCGATTTCATAGTCTGGGCCACGGTTAAGCTGTTTTCGTTCTAGTACAGTCCCAGGACGATTGAGTTCTTCTAACTCAATAAAGACATTTTCACTACCTGGTTGTAGTATTCTGCGAGAGAGGAAGTAATAACCGCTAGTACCATCGGGAGCAATAGTATCTCGCTGGAAAGCTTCTAAGTGGTTGCCATACAAACCTGTAACTTGTAGATTCCCTAAGTTGTAATTAGCTTTAAAACCGTGGAGTTGTCGGGTGATAGAAGTAAATTGCTGCGATCGCCGCGCAAATTCTTCTGTATTGTAGTCACCCCACATGGCATAATCAGGATCGGCTCCGGGGATACCAGTTGAACGCTCCAAACGCACATATAGGCTGTCAATGGAAGGAGCAACGACATCAACTTGCGAGCTATCGCCGTAAACAGGATAATTTTGCTCGCTGGATTGGTAAGTTCTAAACAGGCGATTATCGCAGTTGCAATCTTCATTGAGGTTACGAGAACTGTTGTATGCGCCTGTAAACAACCATTCTCCGATCGCACCAGTGGCAAATATCGCCGAGTGGAAATCTAATTGCGTTCTGTTATCTTTGTCAGGCGGCAGAAAATCACGGAAACTACCGTAATAATCTGTACCTCTAGCGCCCAAACGTAAATCTATTACGCCAGTAACCAAACTCGGACGCAGTGATGTTTCAAATTGTAGTTGCGTAAAGGCTTCTAAATTATTAGCGATGGCACGAATGGTGACAGTTTGGGCTTTGAGTTGCGATCGCAACTTAGCCGTAAATTGCCCCGCTTTCGCCTCTACTTGAAATCCGGGTTCATCGGGTTTGAAGTCTTTGCCAACCAACTCCCCAGCAGTAGGTATCAAAGTGATAACAGCATCCCGATTAGAGCGATTACCACTTGCATCGATCAGTTGACCCCTGATTGTAGCTGTAGAACGTCCATCCGCCGGGATACGAGACTCAACAGTTTCTAAGGTTAGTTTCTGTGGCGCTCCCCGAACTACAACTTGCACCGTTACAGGAGGTTCTGTCCCTCCTACTATTTGTGCAGAGATGGTGTTATTACCTTCTTTTAACGAAACACCATACCATGTCTGCGTTACTAAATTAGTATTGGCATCGCTTTCTGTTCGTCCAATTGAGGAAGGATCTACTAATACACCATTAGACCGTAATTCTACTGTACTTCCAACGGGGAATTGCACAATCACTGTGGTAGCTGGAACATCCACAATGTTGTTAGCTGTTGGCATCAGGAATTTTATTCCTGTGGAGATGGGGGAAGTAGGGGGAATTTTCTTATTTTCCTCAGTTACTCCAGCTATTTTGCGTAAGCCTCTAGGTAATTGAGCAGAAAACGCTGGTTGAAATGCTTGTATTTCCGTTGGAGAAGTTTGAAGCTCTATTTTTGTGTCTTTGCGTTCTTCATTCTTGATTCTTGCTAGTTTGCGTAAGCCTCTGGGCAAATCAACAGAAGTTGCTGGTTGAAATGCTTGTATTTCCGTTTCACTGGGCTGAACATCTGGAATTGAAGTATTAGTTGAAGGAAGTTCAAGAGGTAGAAGTTGCTTGTCAGAACTTCCTAAAGTATGGGGAGAACTTGAATCCATGCTTTTTTCAGCAACTTTATTCCCATCCGCTTGATCCTCATCCTGGTTTTTCACCTTATTTGGAAAAACCAAACCTTTAGCTCCCTTCTCTTGTAAAAACCTACCGTGTACACGCAAATCGGAGTTACTTTGAGATCCGGGTTTTACCCCCCTTAATCCCCCCTTGGAAAGAGAGGAAAGAAAATCTAGTTCCCTCCCCTTTCCAAGGAGAGGGTTAGGGTGGGGTAATTCGATAACTTGTGTGTACAGCGTAGCTTGTAAGGACGAGGAAGAATTCAAAGCCTCTCCTGTCTTAGAAGAGAGGTTTTCTAGATCCCTTGAAAATTCAGGATCTTCGACACCCTTGTCTGCTTGTGAAGGCGAATCGGGGAAAAAAAGATTTTCATTTGTAGGTTCTGCCTTAACTATGGCAGGATACAAAACGAGGCTGAGAGCTACTGGCATCACCCCCATCATCTTCAGGTTGAAAATAGTTGTATGGTGCAGTCTGGGTTTCATTTTTTGACTGGCTCCTGGAAGGCGGGGGTGACAGCGAAATTCATACGTACCAAGCCACCAGGTTCTAAACGCACTAAGCGAGATTGGCTATTCCGTTCACGGAATTTTTGGTTGGGAGCTAGGGTGTAACCCGGTACACTGCTGAGGTCTAGTACACCTGTATGACTTCCTGGTAAGACATTAGCTAAGGAGAACAAACCATTCGGATCTGTGGTGATGCGGTTTCCGTCCTCCAGAAAAATCACTGCATTGGGGACTCCAGGTTCACCAGGTTGTTGTTCACCATCAAAGTTTTTATCAATAAACACGCGACCGATAATCGTGCCACAATCAGAAACGATTCCTGGACGAATTTTTAACTGGTGCGTTGCTGGGCCATCCTTGGTGCTAAAACGGTTATCAGCTCGTTGAGCATTCACGATCGCACTATTGCGACCGTTACCACGCACAGCATCGGCTGTTAGTTGAGCCGCGTAAGCAATATTCAGAGTTTTTCCCATAGGAACTGTTACATCTGTGCGGAATGTCACCGTGTTTCCATTGCGTTCTGAGGTGATAGTAATTGCTTGACCATCTAACTCACCCCGCACAGATTTAGGTAAAAACTGGAATCCTAAAGGTAAGTTGTCGGTAACAAATATATTATTCAAACCAGCATCAGCAAGGTTTTTTACCAAGATCCGGTAGATTACCGTATCTCCAGGTTCAGCCGTAGCGCGATCGCCTGTTTTGATAATCTGCAACTGATTAGCTTGGCACAGATTTGTACTGAATTCAAAGGCTAATAAGTCTAGTCCTACTACTTCTGCATTCGGAACTAAGACAACTGTTTGCTCTACCCTAGTCTCACCTGTAAGGCTAATTGGTTGGCCATCTAGAGAACTAGCGATATATCGCACAATATTATTACCTTGTGTGCCAGTGGTACCAACGATTTCAATCTTGATCCGCCGTTGCTTGTAGATAGAATTTGGCGGTGGATTAACTACAAAAATATAAGTTCTACCTGGATCAGTTTGACCCTTATTCGGATCGAGTAGGAAATTGTAGACACCCGCAGGGTTATTGGTAACGAAGTAGGGGTTACTATTCTCGGTATTTGGTGACTTACCGCCAGGAACGTTGTTATTAGGAATATCGGGTAACTCTGTTCGAGTCAAAGAAAGCAAACCGCCTAATTCTGTACCTGTTGGGTCGCTAGGGTTAGATTCGTATACGCCAACTGAAAAACCTGTATAGTCAGGCAAAATAGTACCAGCGCAACCTAATATCCGGCCTAATGGATCGACTAATGGGCTAGGACTAACATTAAGCTGACTAGAAGTTCCGTCATATTTTTGATTATTAGCAGAGTCTGTATAAGTATAAGTAGCTTGATTTATTAATGGCAAAGACACACCCAGATTGTTAGTCTGTTGTGCGATCGCTGGTATAGATATAGTAGTTTGCAAAAAACTCCCCAGAAGAACAGTAGCTGTTAACCTTTGATACCAGCTACTTCTATAAGTAATTTGTTTTTTCTTTTGAGGACGGCTCACTGAACATATCTCCTCTGGAATGCCACTTTTTTTGTTAATAAAAGCACTTGTTTATCTATCGAAGATCCCTCCGATTCTCCTTATAAAGCACGTTGTTTTTCGCTCTTGACTCCCAAAAAAGTCGCTACAGGCGGGTGATATCAGGGATAACGAATCAGCGAACTTGGACTTGATAAATAGCTTTAACCGTTTTCTTGGCCGGAACTGATGGCACTTGCAAACGGATGTGGGTGTAAACATTCGCGGGTGCTGGTTTTGTTTCCACTTTCCCGCCAGGAAGAGTAACTTTAACAGTAGGATTTTCGACAAAGCTGCGTCCGCCATCAATGCTGTAGGTTACTTTAGTCTCATTAGTGGCGATCGCAGATTTCAGTATGTATACCATTCCTTTAGGAATTGGTTGATTGAGAATCAAATTCTTTACGGGGCGATCGCTCTTATTTTCGCCACTTAATGTATATCGCAGCACATCTCCTGGTTGCACCACAGCTTGACCTTTTAAAGGTTGCCATGTCTTGCTTTGCTTACCCTGCTGATCCTGTGCTATCACTTGCTTCTCAGCTTCTAAGCGCAATTGTATTTGCCCTTGAGTTTTGACATTTTGGGCAACAGCACTGGTAGAATGCCATAGAGAAGCGATTCCTGGCACTTGGCTAACAAATGGCACTGTAACAATAAGTGCGATCGCTCCTAAACTTGCAAAAGAAAAACGCTTCATATCAATAACCTCAAAAAACTTTCATAATGCCGATTGCTGATTTATCTTTCCCTGTTTTCGCTGGGGAACAATCATTTTGTAGTTGGCACTTTAGGATTAAAGCACCAGCTACAAATACAGATGTGCCATACACCCCTCTTTGCAAATAAAGAGGGGTGAAATCAAACTATCTAGTTAACCTTGCGTTGGAAGATAAATGTTCTTTGAACACCAGGTGCAATCTGTCCAGTAGCAGTATTTACATACTTTGTGACATCACTGTTTAGCGTGGTTCCGGTTTGATCGATACTAGAGTTAGTAGCTGGATTACCATTGAAGAACTGGATCGTTGAAGCCCCAGAATCCTTTGCTGAACCAACAATGTTGCTAGTATCAATTTGAGTGTTATTGTCATTGTCTAGCGCCCAGTTGTTGCCCCCTGCTGTACCATCTTCAGTAATCACAACTTTGTCAGCGTTCAAAATCACGTTACCAGTTCCTGATTGAACATCAGAAATATTTGTGTATTGAATTTGGTACTCAATAATGTTTCCTGGAGCAGGATTCTTCGGAGTGATACTGAATGTGCCATCAGTCCCTTGCACTGCGGGGCCACTTCCTTGTAGAACTCTTGACATTTTCAACAGTTTTAAGAAGCCAGTGTAGACGCGATCAATGGAGATGTTTGCAACTTCACCAGTATTAACTACACCATCATTATTACTGTCAATAAAGGCTGTAATGGGTACTGGGAAGCCCTTACCAATATCAGTCGATAGTTGCGTACCAGGTGGTAAGTCAACTTCTACACCATAATTAACAATGCCACCAGCAAGAACACCAGAGACTTTAATTGGTGTATTACCTGGTGCTATGGTAAAAACACCAGTACTACTATCGTAAGTATAAACAGCAGATTGACTGTTATAGCTAACAGTTACCTTTGTATTATTTGGCAAATCTGTAAATGTTGCTGGTGCGGTTGGCACTATTGTGATGTCGTTAGTGGCAGTACCGTTGTTCTTAATTGTGTTAGTGAAGCCAACTGATTGTGGGTCAAGCGTACTACCCGGTGATGTGTTAGGAGGAACAAAGGAAGATTTGTTGGTAAAGTCATCGTTGGTTAAACCCGATGGCCCAGTAGCATCCGGTGCATTATTCGGCCCGTTTAAAACTGAGTTTGCCTGGGCAACTGAAACAGTATAAACGTTGACATTTCCTGTAGGAGAATTAGCACCTTGGTTGTTATTGCCTGTGTCAACATTACCGGGAGTAGTGGGATAATAGCCAGCGTCAGGTGTAGTAGGAAAGGCTCCAGTAGTGGGGTCAATATTATCTGGGTTTTGATCGCCTGAATCGTCGAAGAGTAGGGGGCTAGCTGGATCGCCAGCAGTTTTACCGAACACTTGAGCGATGTTGTTAACATCTGTCGCTGTCGTTCCTGTGATTCCAGTGGTCGTTACTTGTACTGTAAAGCCTGTAACGGTTGTCCCAGTGGCAACTGAAGAGATAGAGCTAGGATTGTTAATAAAACCAACCCGTCTAACTGTACCGCCTGTTACTTGAGTTTTGTCAGTTTTCCACAGAGCTTGATCAGCAGTTGTAGTTGCGGGATCTTCGCCAGCATAAACCACTATCCACCCTGAAGGAGCAGTTGGAGTCCCATTAAGAGTTGTGGATGCTGGAAGTGCATCAGAAACTAAGATGCGAGGAACAAGACTACCATCTACATTGATATTTGTACCAGCTAAAGCTGCTGGTGTGAGCCCCCGATTGGTTACGTCATTGCTCTCAACTCGCAAGCTTAAACCATAAGTCAGTACATCATCATTGAGTACGGAAGTATTCCCAGGGTTATAGGCTGTGCGAGTTTTGAGTATTGTGGCTAGAGCAACGGTTTTAACAGTGTTACCCACTTGAATTTGCTGGGTAATACTAGATTCTCGTGTACCGTTAACTGGTGCGCCAGGAACTTCCCCACCACCTGCATTATCAGCGTTATCTACAGTGTAAACGTCACCACCATCAGGATTACGCGGTTGGTTTTGGGCATCTCCAGGAGTATTACCAAGGGTAACTTTAATTACGTCACCGGATTGAGCGCCAGTTTGTACAGTCACTGGCACACGCACCAACACAGTACCGCTAACCGGAATTGAGGCTGTATCTACACCACCTGCTGTTACGTTTGTCCAAGTTGCACCACCGTCAGTACTGTATTGCAGTGTGCCACTAGCTGGTGTTACCCCATTTTTATCAGCAGGAAGTACACCAGAAACTGTACCAGGCCCGGTTGTTGTTGCTTGGTTGGGAATATGGAATTTGGTGGGGTCGTTACCTACGTTCGTTAGGGTGTAGGTGTAAGTTAGTAAGTCATTAACTCCAACAGCACCACCATTGTTATCTGTAACACCAGAGGCAGTGACGGTGATTCCAGCAACTTCTGCCACAGTGACGGTTACAGTATTAGAAGTGGCATTTATAGTTGTTCCTGGTGCGTTGGGATCTTCGTAGGTAGCAGTCGCTGTGTTACTGATAGATTGACCACCAGCTGTCCCGTCAGCTAGTACAGGTGCAATAAATTGGAAAAGGCTGCTAGTTAATAATGCTGTTGCTACTAGAGATTGATAGCATTGGCGCTGCTTGTTGACAGATTGTTTTCGGTTTACCATGAAAGTAGTTTGTTTATTTGCTGAACTTGTATCTTGGGTTTTGAGACAGGATAAAGTTCGGCAATTCCTTAAAGAATTACCGACTAACTTGCCCAAAGCCTTAAGGTTTTGGGCGCTGCATATATGAAAAGTTAATTTATTGACGACTCCTGAAAAACTACTAGATTTAGGCAATAGGCAGAAAATTTATTGCCTACTTGTTTTACGCTCACTGTTGATTATCAAGGTTAGCAATCGCAAATATAGGTAATTTACTAGTGTGTTCTGCTGAATCTTTCGATGTAAATAGCAATGTAGCTTTTATACCAAAAAAAAACTTCCGTATAAACAAGTAACTTGTTTAGCGATGAGTGAACGCATAAAAACTGAAAAATTAACTTTATTTTGGCAACACAGATAGAAATTGTAGTGTTTGAAATAGAAGCAAAACATCCTACAAGCTATATATCAAAGCTCTTTTGAATATTTGCTGCTATGCATACATGATACTGTGTGTAGTTATTTGTCTAATGAAATAAAAAATTAAGTCAGTGATCTCGATCACCAAGTAAAGCGATCTTAATTTAATAAAATGCAAATAGCTCATGGATGTGATGCAATTTAATCATATCCATGACCAGCGTTTACACTGAGTAGCGGAAACTATTATCTGATTTCAGACTAAGCAAGTCTAAATATAAATACTAAGTTTGACAATTACGTATATAAAAATTTTACAGTAATTATTTTTTTCAATACCAGGGATACCCGACTAAAAAGGTCGGGTATGTTTGACTGGTATTTTTACTCGTGTTACTATCAGGCGACAGTGACAGACAAACAGGGAAAGCTAGTTTATGACTCAGGCAATCAAAACCCAAACCCAAACCCAAAGCAGCACTGCCTACTTTCAAGCTTTAAAGTGTAAAGAGTGTGGTGCCGAATATGAACTCAAAGCCAGTAATGTTTGTGAGTTATGTTTTGGGCCTTTAGAAGTCAAGTATGACTACAACGCTCTCCGTCTGACTGTCACTCGTGAAACAATTCAAGCCGGGCCCAATTCAATTTGGCGCTACCGTCCCTTTTTGCCTGTCGCAACTGACAATGTTATAGATGTGGGAACGGGGATGACTCCCTTAGTTCGTTCTCACCGTCTTGCCCGTCGCCTGGGTCTAAATAAGCTTTATATAAAAAATGATGCGGTTAATATGCCCACCCTTAGCTTTAAGGATCGGGTAGTATCAGTTGCTCTATCAAGAGCGCGAGAGTTGGGTTTCACAACCGTTTCTTGCGCTAGTACAGGTAACTTGGCAAATTCTACAGCGGCGATCGCAGCTCATGCCGGTTTAGACTGTTGTGTGTTCATCCCCGCAGATTTAGAAGCCGGTAAAATTATCGGTAGTTTGATATATAGCCCAACGCTGATGGCCGTCAAGGGTAACTACGATCAAGTAAACCGTCTCTGTTCAGAAGTTGCCAATACACATGGCTGGGGTTTTGTCAATATTAATCTGCGCCCTTATTACTCTGAAGGTTCCAAGACGCTAGGTTTTGAAGTTGCTGAACAACTAGGCTGGGAACTACCCGATCATGTTGTTGCTCCTTTGGCATCTGGTTCGCTATTTACAAAAATTTATAAGGGTTTCCAAGAATTTATCGAAGTTGGTTTAGTAGAAGACAAGAAAGTCCGTTTCAGTGGCGCTCAAGCAGAAGGTTGTTCACCGATTGCTCAAGCTTTCAAAGAAGGACGCGACTTTATTAAACCAGTTAAACCAAATACAATTGCGAAATCCCTAGCGATCGGTAATCCAGCAGACGGTATTTATGCTGTGGAGTTAGCTCAGAAAACTGGTGGTAACATTGAATCAGTCAATGATGCAGAAATTATTGATGGCATCAAGTTGCTGGCAGAAACCGAAGGCATCTTCACAGAAACGGCTGGTGGTACAACCGTGGCCGTGCTGAAAAAACTGGTAGAAGCTGGCAAAATTGATCCAGATGAAACTACCGTGATTTACATCACCGGCAATGGTCTAAAAACCCAAGAAGCAATCCAAGGCTATGTTGGTGAACCCTTGACTATTGATGCTAAACTGGATAGTTTTGAACGCGCCCTAGAGCGATCGCGTACTCTTGATCGCTTGGAATGGCAACAAGTTCTCGTTTAGTTAGCAGTTAGGAGTTATGAGTTTTTTATTCATCACTCCTAACTCTTAACTGTATTCCTAACTCTTCACTTTGTACTTTTATGGCTGTAACAGTTTTAGTTCCTACGACTCTTCAGAATTTGACTAATAATCAAGCTACCCTAGAATCCAACGGTAGCACCATTGCTGAATTGTTGGATTCTTTAGAACAAAGCTTTCCTGGGATTAAATCCCGCTTGTGCGATGACGAAGGCAAGCTACGTCGGTTTGTAAATTTTTACGTTGATAGTGAAGATATCCGCTATTTAGATGGTATTAACACAGCCCTAAAAGATGGCGATGAAGTAAGTATTGTCCCTGCTGTTGCTGGTGGTTAATACAGAGAACATCAAATAAAGTAAAAGACTTACCAAATAAACCTTTGAGAAATTAACTGATTCTCGGTCTGAGACTGCGAATCAGTTAAAAACTTAGCGATCGCCTGAGATAATTTGAGAGAGTGTCAACGCTTAACTTTTACTTGATCTCGTCGCAGAGATGGCGATCGCTCTTACTGACATTCGGGTTATTCTTTAGATAGTCATACAGCCAATCACAACCACGCTCCAGTAAGCTATCTAGATTTTTAAGATGATTTAGCTCATCCAAATTCCAGAGAATTATAGCCCCATCAGCACTGCCCAAAGCCAGAGTTTTACCATCGGCTGAGAAATTCGCGCTTAATAAATGATCGCTGTGCCCAGTCAGAGTTCTCATTAAATGACCGTCGCGTGTCCAAAGTTTTACAGTCTTATCATCACTAGCTGTTGCAATCATCTTACCGTCAGGTGAAAAATTCACGCTATTCACTTGATCAGTGTGCCCCTGCAACTTTTTGTACCAGCGAAACTCGCCCTTGTCATCCTGCTTCCAAAGTATCACCGTCTTGTCATTACTACTAGTGGCAATCATATCGCCACTAGGTGAGAACTTAACGCTCAAAACCCAACTGTTATGCCCGTTTTTCCCTGCGAGAGTTTTGTAGATGTGAAACTCGCCCTTATCGTTTTGCTTCCAAAGTTTCACCGTGTTGTCATCACTAGCTGAGGCAAGCATCTGACCGTTTGGCGACCAAGCTACAGCCCTTACCCAGTCCTGATGCTTGTTGAGAATCTGAGGTTTGATGCCATCTAGCCGCGATATTATTACTTTGTTGTCCATACTACCCAAAGCGATGAACTGACCGTTGGGTGAGAAATTCAAGTCTAATATCTTATCGCTTTTTGGAAAAAGGGTTCTCAGTAATTTACCGTCACGGTTCCAGAGTTCCACTGTGTTATCATCACTAGCGGTAGCAATTGTCTGACCATCAGGTGAGAAACTAACGTTATCGCTATGCCCCTCAAGAGTTTTGTCTAAAGTACCATCGCGCTTCCAGAGTTTCACTGTCTTGTCACGGCTGGCTGAGGCAATTATTTTGTCATCAGGTGAGAAATCTACCTGATTAACCCGATCGCTATGACCATTGAGAATACTTACCACACCACTACCATACTGAATCTTCATCGTGCTGTCAGCGCTAGGAGAAGTAGGAATTTGGGCGTTGTGTAAGCAACTGGTATTACCAACTTGCCAAAGTTTCATCGTACCGTCAGCACTGGCAGAAATTAGGATTTTACAGTCAGGTGAAAACCTGACAGCATAAACTCCATTGCTATGTCCTGATAAAGTTGTGAGTAAAGTACCGTCAGGCTTCCAAAGCTTTACAGTCTTGTCGTCACTAGCTGTAGCAATCATCTTACCGTCGGGTGAGAAAGCCACACTATTAATTCCATCTTTATGTGCTTTAAAATTTTTTAAAGGAGTTCCGTCTCGATTCCAGAGTTTTACTCTGTTGTCGTTACCAGTCGCAGCAGCACCACCAGCAGCCGCCGCAATTGTCTGGCTATCGCTTGACCAAGCAACATCCCAAACAAAGTCATCATAGCCTTCTGTTGTGTGTAAAAGCTTACCATTGGATGTCCAGAGTTTCACAGTTTTGTCTCGGCCACCAGTCGCAATCATAGTACCGTCAGGGGAGAAAGCCACACTATTGACTCCATCTTGATGCGCTTTAATCGTTTTTAATAAAGTGCCATCTGGCTTCCAGAGTTTTAGTGTACTGTCCCGACTTCCTGTAGCAATTGTCTTACCATCTGGCGAGAAATCGATACTATAAACTCCCTTATTTTCGCTACTATTTACTCCATCTTGATATGCTGGCAGAGTTTTTAATAAAGTGCCGTCCCGCTTCCAAAATTTTATGATGCCCTGGAAATCGCCTGAGACAATTGTTTGATCGTCAGGTGAGAAACTCAAACCTAAGACTTTATCTTTATGTCCTTCGAGCGTCTTGTACACGCTACCATCTAGATTCCAGAGTTTTATAGTATGGTCATAACTAGTTGAGGCAATCAACTTACCACTATGGGAAAAAGTTACACCCCAGATTAGAGCCTTGTGTCCTTCTAAGCGATCGCGCTCTACTATCCAGTAAACTGATTGCTGTAATGCCGCTATAACTTGGGTACGAATTTCAGAATCGGTTTTTCCCCAGTCTGTAGCTTGGAGTTTTTTACCTGCTTTAATGGCTTGTTTAAGTGCTTCAAACCTTTGATTTGAAGCAAAAAGGGCTTCCGAAGCTTTACTAATCGCAATTGTCTCAGCTTGTTCTGTCTTTTGCCTTTCAGATTCTGCCCGCACTCCCAATCCTACAGCTATAACTGCCAGAATGGACATTATAGTGACTCCTGCGATCGCAAAATTTAGTTGTCGTTTTGCATCATTGCGTTGTCGCTTAAGAACACGATTTAGTTCTGCTTCAGCGTGTTGCCGTTGTTCCTTTTCCTTTTTCTGTTCCTCTAATTTTCTTGCTTGTTGTGACTGCCGGATAAAAGATACTAGATAATCATGAACCAGTTGATATAGGTTAGCAGGGTCTTCAGGTATATTTAACACCAGACCCGAACCAACTAAAATCTCTAAAACTAGATTTAGCTTTTCTTTTTCTGAGACAATATCTGCTGTTTTTAAATCTTCCGCTAAATTGTCAGAAGTTTTGAAGGGACGAGTACCTTTTTCGTCTGTTAATAAATATAAAACTACTCTGGCACATAGTTCGTTTTCAGAACCACAGTCTTTAATAACTTCTTCTAAAAATCGCTCGACTAGTTTTTCTTTTGTCCCTGACTGAAGATATTGTTCTAAGGTTGTAATTTTATCTGTTTGAAGTTGCGAACCGACGATTTGTAACTCAATCGGGCGTACCTCACCAAGTTCATCTGATAAATCTTCTACCAATTGATCAATTAACTCAGGCTCTAAGTAAAAGTGGGTTTGTTCTGTCAGACTTTGGACAACAGATTTGGCATCTTTTGAAGAGAAATTCCCTAAATAATAACGGATATCCTTATCTAAAATATTGTTATTAATTGCTCTAAAATTCAGCAAGCGATCGCATTCTAATAAATAATGCAAATAATCTTCTCTCAAACAGAGAATAACCTTAACATAAGGAATATCCAAACAAAGTTGCAAGAACTTATAAAATAGCTGTCTTTTACTTTGGTCTGTATAAACAAAGAAAAATTCTTCAAATTGGTCAAAAATTAAAACTGTTAACTTCCGCTCGGATTTTTTCCGCAAACTTTCACAGATAAATTCTATTGAATTACTAGATGTATCATTATCTGCTAAACACTTTGCCAATATCGCCATCCAATCTGTATAAACTCGTATGACAATAGGTAATACATCACGTGCATCTATTGATTTTAGTTGCAGTGTTGGTACTAGTCCGCCGTTCAAAATTGAACTTTTACCTACTCCCGATTGACCATGAAATACAGTCAATTTATGGTCAGTCCGGCTCATTCGCTTCATCAACCGATTGACATCTTCTTGCCGACCAGAAACAGCAATTTCTTGAGCAACTTTTATGAGATTTTCTCCTTGCACTAGTGCTGGGTTAATTACCTCATGCCGAGGAATTAAATAAGCTGCCCCAATAAAAGCACGAAAACCATATTGATGTTCAATTTTAATTTGCTCTTGCTTAATCTGAAAAGCTGCAAGATATTGACATTTCTGATAATAAATACTTTGTAACCTCTCCAAAATCCGAATGTAAAGCTCTGGATCGTATTGAGGTTTAGTTTCTCTTCTTGCAGCTTCTAAAGTAGTTAAAGCATCTTCCACCTTCTTAAGCTGCTGTAGCGCTCTGGCTAATGCAAATAAATACCAACCTTGATGATAATATAGCACCAATTCTAAATTAGCTTTCGATTGGATGGATTGGTTCCTAGCTACAATAGAAAGCGCTTTTTTGGCAGCTTGTTTAGCTTTATCCCAAGCAGACTGAGAAAGTGCTACTTCGGCGATAAATCCATAAGCTCTTGCTTTTCTAAACCAATCAGGATAAGTTTGATATAGAGTTAAAGCTTTTTGAGCAACTACTTCTAATTCATCCCACTGCTGAAGCTTTTGTAGTACTTCTCCCAAGGCGTTGATAAATCTTGCTACCAACTCAGGACGATTCGCCTGCTCAAATATTTCGAGACATTTGTAATAATAATTTTTAGCGTTCGAGCAAGAATTTTGTTGTTCTGTTAAATGCTGCACGGCGTAGGTACGCCACCATAACCCCAAATTGTATAGTACACAGCCTTGCTGTTCTAGTTTAGAACTCTGTTGCAAAAGTGCGAGACTGCGTTCATAATGCTGGCGTGATTGTTCCATTGAAACTGCATCTCGACCCAGAACAAATTCCAAACTGGCTTCTAGTTCTGCGTCTAACTTCACACCCCGCTTTTGCAGTTCAACTTGTGCTAACTCAAGTTCTACGCGGTGTGGCGAACCGATTGCCAAGTTGATTGCGGAATTATCGAGAAATTTTCCTGCGCCAGCATCTAAAACTTGAGCAAAAACTGATTCAGCAGTTTGTTTGATAAATTGAACTAAATCAGCAGTTGCGATCGCAAAATGAATTATTGTGGCCCAATTCTCAAAATCTGTCGCTAATCTGATCAGCTTTTGCAGAACTTGGTCATTAACCAGTAACATGACTGGGAACGGGAAGTTTTTTCTAAACTCCTCCCGTACTTGGTTAGCTGAAGTTAGAACTGTATCGATATCTTTAACCGATTCCAAACCAAAAACCATTAACGCTGATGGCTGTTCATCTCCCAATTTTTCACCTATAGACGTGTAAAGAGTTTTCACTGACACGGGTAAGGTAATTTCACGGATTTTAACAGGAGATAGTTGGTGTAAACGTTGTACTATATCTTGACGGAAAGCTGCATAGTTACAGCGCAGCAAAGTCAGTGAAAATTCTCCCTGAGAAAGGTTAATTGCTCGCACCAAAGTTTGCAATGAACGTTCATTGTCAAAGGGTAAATTTTCTGGCTCTTGCTGATTAATCATAATGTACAGCAGTTTTTTTTGTATGAAGTACAAAGGCTACGGGTTTGGAGGCAGGAAGAACGACGGACAATTTTTGTTAGTTGTAAAAAGCTGTAGTTGTGAAGATGACAACTGACACGGCTCCCGGACTTGTTGATATAGCTCCCGGACTTGTTGATATGGCTCCCGCACTTGCTGATATAGCTCCCGAATTTGTTGATACAACTCCCGGACTTGCTGATATAGCTCCCGCACTTATTGATATAGCTCCCGGACTTGTTGATATGGCTCCCGGACTAGTTGATATAGCTCCCGGACTTGTTGATATAGCTCCCGCACTTGCTGATATAGCTAACGTTATGAAATTTGACAAAATACCTCATAAGTTAGGCGTACAACTCTACCTCCCTACAGCCGATTTATAACCTAAATTCCTTGGCTTCAGCCAAAATCGGATTGATATCAAACCAAGAACCATCCTCATTCCGGTATTCAAATACAAACATACTGCGGAGCAAAAGTTCGTATCTTTCGTGACCTCTTAAGCTTTTCTCTTGCGTTACCTCACGTAGTAATTCCCATTCATCGGGTGTAATTGCCAAAGTTAGCTCATTGCGGCGTTGTTTAATCACCCTATCCACACACTCCCGCGACAGAGGTGGGTCTTCTTGCTGAAGACAGCGAAATAATAACATCAGCAAATTACGCAAATGACCGCCGCTAACTAAACAAAGTCGCTCTAAAGTATCAGGACTATCAAAAACCTCGGTAATTAAATTCTGACTTTGTTCCCAACTGACACCAGGAAAAGCCCTCGCCATGACCATCTGTTGTAGTAGCGTAATTCCTTGTGAAAATTGTGAACCATCTTGCAATTGCACAGGAACCATCGGCAAAACCTTGGGGTCTACGCCAAATCGATTTGTTAACCTTCCTAAGGCGTTGGAAAAAATCAACACTAGGGGAATGGTATAAACAACATGACAATTTAGCTGGTTTAACTGTTCACCACGTTCTACAAAAAGATATTCTGGCTGGTAATAACCCGAAGGCTTCAAAGAATTATCCACTCTGTCGAGATTATCTATAATTACCACCAGTCCTTGTTTACCTTGCTGCTTGAGTTTTTCTACAGCAGGCTTGAGCAATTCTTTGTTAATTGATTCTAAAATGCCATTGGTGCGTGGTTCTAAATATTGCCGTAACTGGCCGCGGAGTTTGGGACTATCTTTAGTTTTGGCAGTAATTTTGGCAATACCCACAGATAATTCAGCCTCCACCCCAATGTCTAGTGGCGTTTGCAAAAACTCAGAAATTTCTGCAAATAGATTTTTAAAGTATCCTGGTTTGAGGTTGATTTTGATTGCTTCTAAACTTTGACTCACCTCACGAGCTACTGCTAGTAAAATATCTGTAACATCAATATCAGCCATATCCAGGCTTTGGCTAGACTCGAAATAAACCACATGAAATCCCTGTTGCTCTAACTCTGCCTTTAGCCGCAGTAACTCAGTGGATTTACCACAGCCAATATGTCCGGTAAATAATTGACAGGTAGGTTGTTCTGGTGCAAGGCGGGTGATAGTTCGCCCAAGTTCTTCAATAATCTTGGCACCACGAACTTTAGAGAAATCAATATAATATTGTCTATCCTCCGGTTTGCTCACAACCAGAGTTTTACTGGGGTTGCAAGCTTGAAAAAACCTGACTAAATCTAGTTTCATCACAAATCACCCGAAATTAGCCTGATACTCTTGCCATTTCAGTGATTATACAGACGATAAAGCGGCTATTTCGGAAAAAACTTCTTCAAGGCGACTGATTAAGGACTTCCATAAAAAACGTGAGTTCGACAGACCTCTCCCTGCCTTGAACTTGCGTTCAAGTCTGTCCCTCTCCGACTCGGAGAGGGACAGGTTTTGCGTAGTAAAACCAGGGAGAGGTCTTTTGGGTGGACATGATATGACCCAATACGGTTCAGTTAAGGCTAAAACTATTTGTCAAAGTCAATTTTTTAACGTAGACGCTTCGGCTTGCCGCAGGCTACCACAGAGGCGCAGAGGGCACTGAGAGAAGAAAGAAATGCTGTATTGTGATATTACCAGTCGAACTCACGTTAAAAAAATATCCAAATAGTAGAGGCGCACAACTGTGCGCCTCTACCTGTGGTTTTCTGCTTTTACCAAAAGAGGACAAAAGTAAATGCACAACGCAGCTAGCAAACCTCTACAATTTCAACTTTTCACCCCGAATTGAATAATCTAACAACTCCATCGGGTGAATGACTGAAATATTCTTACCTTGTAACTGCAAATGCTTCGTAATTTGCAAAGTACACCCCGGATTAGCAGAAGCAATTAACTCAGCACCAGTATTCAACAAATTCTGTACTTTTTGCTGACCCAATTCTTCAGCAACTTCTGGTTGCAGCATATTATAAACCCCAGCACTGCCACAACATAAAGCCGCATCTACTGGTTCTCTCAACTTCACCCCTGGAATTTGTCGTAATACCTGACGCGGTTGGACGCTAATCTTTTGACCATGCAATAAATGGCAAGCATCTTGATAAACTAAATTCAAAGGTTTATCAGTAAGTGGCGACAGTTTTGCTGTTATACCAACAGTTGCCAAAAACTCTTGAGCATCTTTAACTTTAGCTGCAAAATCTTTCGCCTTTTGCCGATATTCGAGGTCATCTTCTAAAATATGACCGTATTCTTTCAAAGTATGACCGCAACCAGCAGCATTGATAATTACAAAATCGACATCAGCCTTGGCAAAACTATCAATCATCTGCCTTGCTAAAGCTTTTGCCTGTTCTGTTTGCCCTTGGTGTTCGGGAAGTGCGGCACAACAACCTTGAGATTTGGGAATCACAACTTCACAACCATTCGCCGTTAAAACCCTCACTGTTGCTTCATTCACAGGAGAGAAAAACAGCCGTTGCACACAACCCAAAATTACCCCGACTCGATAGCGCTTCTCACCTTTAGCAGGAATCACACTAGGCAGATTATCTTGAAAAGATTTGAGGGTAATTTCTGGCAGAATTGATTCCATTGCTGCCAAACGGGGCGATATTTTATTGAGTAAACCTGTAGTACGAAAGAATTTAGCAAACCCCAATTTTTGATAAACCAACAACGGAACTAATAAAAACCGTAAAAGATTGGGATAGGGAAACAGAGAAAATATCAGTTGACGAAAAAATTGATCTGGCAAACTGCGGGGATAATTTCGTTCAACTTGGTGACGAGTTGCAGAAATTAATTTGTCATACTGCACACCAGAAGGACAAGTACTCACACAAGCAAGGCATCCCAAACACGAATCAAAATGTTCTACGGTTGCCGTATTGAGAGCAATTTCACCCTCATTAATTGCATCCATTAAATAGATGCGTCCTCTAGGTGAATCCATTTCCTTCCCCAGCACCCGATAACTGGGACAAGTAGAAAGACAAAACCCACAATGTACACAACTATCAATCAACTTTGGGTCAGGCGGATGGCTCTCATCAAACCCCTTTAAATTCTTTAAACTAGCCGTATTGTTAACAGCATTTTCTGAAACTTGCATAATTTTCTTTCCCCTCTCTATCTCAGCGCACTCAGCGTCTCTGCGGTTTATTTCTTAAATTCCACCCACAAACCGACCAGGACTTAAAATATTCTTACTATCAAACTGTTCCTTAATACGGCGCATCAACGGCAAAACATTCCCCGTATAACCCCAAACATCTATTTGTTCTTTAACCGCCACTGGTGCTTCCAGAATTGTTAAAAAACCTCTATTGAGTTGGGTGGAATCGCGCACCTGTAAAACTTGATTTTTATCCTCTAATTGTAACAAACCTAAACCACTACTTATATGAATTAAACCAAACTCTACCTGAGCCAAAATCTCTATAGCAGCAGTAGGCAACACTCCTATTTTGCAGGTAATTACAGATTCTGTGGCAGAAAAATGTATTCGTTCTTGCAATCTCTGCCATAGACTAGCTTCATCAGCATCAGCAAAAATTGCCCCATTTAAACCTAACTTTTGACCTACTTCCAAAACTCGGTTTGACTGTTCTTTAACACTCTCACTAATACTCTGAAAACGGGCAATTAATCCCAGTCCTTGACCCAAACCTAAGCTAGACACCAATTTAGTTGATAGCAAATCAGCCTGAACTGGTGTTAATGCTGAACCTCTAAGGATATCAGCCGCTTGGGATACAGCCTCAGCACTACCAGTTAGTACCACCGTCCCCGATGCCTCTGATAGCGGATATACACGGAAAGTTAGTTGACTAATCAAGCCCAATGTGCCATAAGACCCAGTAAGCAACTTCATCAAGTCATATCCCGCAACATTTTTAACTACTCTTCCCCCAGCTTTGGCGATTTCTCCATCAGCACGAACAAAGGTAACACCTAGTAACTGGTCGCGCACACTACCATAACGTTGCCGCAGAGAACCTGTATCACCTGTGGCAACAATACCGCCAATAGTTGCTGATTCCGGTGCTGTGGGGTCAAGGGCGAGAAATTGCCGCGATTTTGCCAAAAGTGCCTGGAGATCCGAGAACTTCATTCCAGCTTCTACTGTGACAGTCAAATCGCCAACAGCATGTTCAATCAGTTGATTGATGCGTTCTGTACTAACTACGACATCAACGCTCTTAGCTAAACCACCCCAGCTAAGTTTACTGCCACTACCACAGGGTAGGACGCGCCAGTTGTGACTGTGAGCTTTGGCGATGACTGCGGCTAGTTGTTGTTGGGTACGGGGATAGACGATACAAGTGGGAGGTTTTCCAGAAGTTACAGCCTGTTGGATACGTTTTTGCTGGCCTATTTCGATATTTTCCCAAAGGCAAACAGCATTTTCTTCGCCGATAATAGATGCAAAATCAGTAGCGCACACGCCTTGCGGCTTGTCGTTAGATATCGCTTTCATTGAGTTTATTTTTTTACGCTCTACATCTAATTTACTGGCTAACCTGACCAAAAAAGCGTATTGCCATTAATATACGGTGGCTGTAGATGCCTAGGTTGGGCTACGCCAATACGAAGCAAACGCTACTCATTTGCAATAAACAACGCTTGTAGCGAATGATATACCAATATTACCAACCTCAGAAATTATTAAAATCTCATTAAATGTTTACTTAATTGTCTAAACAGTCTTAACTGTCCTTGCATTTTCATTAAAAGAGTAAGAGTATATTTATAGAAAATTACTTTAATTTTCCTTAACCATTAAGTTGATCTAAATACATAAGTTCTTCGCACTCTACTTAATGGTTAAGTTTGCTTTTTTCTCATTGATTCAATAAAGCGGAACCGAAAAATTAGACAATCCATTCTAAAACTAGAATTTCAGGTGGGATGAAACCATGAATATATTTAAGTACATCAAAAAGGCGATCGTTTTTGCCCTGGTTGTGTTTAGTTTAAGTTGGGCGCTTCAAAGCCCCAGTTACGCAGCAGGTTTAGAAGGTAAATGGAAGCTTACCTCCTTAAACAATTCTCCTGTTTCCGAACAGTTTAATATTACAGTCGCATTTGATCCTAATGAAAGTAGAATCACAGGTAATGCAAATACAGGCTTTGCACCTGTGCCATACTTTGGCTCTTATAAATCGACAGAGAATACAGTCGAACTACTAGGGCCTGTAATAAAACCACTTATATATCTTGGTGAAGAGGGGGAGAAATATTTTTCTACACTAAATTCAGCCGAGTCTTATGATGTAAAAGATCAAAAGCTAACAATTACCGATTATTCCGGTAAAAAGTTGAGCTTTGTTAAAGCTGAATAAACTTATGATGTTCTTGTAAGCGGTTCCACATTTAAATTGCATATACTGGGCGGGCAGGATGCCTACCCCACAAGAGTTATATTTAATTCGATTATGCAAATTAGATGTTTTTTAGCTTATTAAGAGCGATCGCGCTTTGGTTGGGTAAGGTATTAGCCTTATCCAACCTATTTTATTGGGAACTTTCTTATATCTTGGCGGCAATTTTAAAATCTCAAAAGAAAAAGTAGTAGATTAGTTAAATTAACTAATCTACTACGGGTAGAGTTAGGAGACAATTGTGATATCTATAGCAATGCTAAATTAGTTGTAAAAATTATTTTTTATTTAAACTTAGACGCAAAGTGGTGAGACACTCCGGGTGTTATTTTAATGGGATTTTATGCAATTTGATTAACTTTTAAAAAAGGTAGCAGATGGGGAGAAATTACCCATCCGCTACAAGTAAACGGAGGTATAAACTTGATTATTTAATTGGCATGAACCAATTCTTGAGGCGCGGCGGCATCATAAGCTACAGCTTTAACAAATTCTTTGAGGACATCTTTGAGCCTTTGGTCAATTTCTTCATCTAAGATGACACTGTTATCGGCTTGCCGTTGAATTTGTTTGTCTACTGCATAAACAGTAGCTAAGATATGCCGCGCTCCTAATTCAGATAATACAGGTTTCAGAGCATATTCAATTGCCAATAAATGAGCGATCGTTCCACCAAGGGCAATTGGTAATACGGGTTTACCTGTCAATGATTTTTGTGGGAGCAAATCTAGAAATGTCTTCAGCACTCCTGTGTAAGCAGCCTTGTAGATTGGGGTGGCAATAATTACACCATCTGCCTTTGCTAATAAAGCTTTTGGCTGTTCTAAAGCAGGGCTGTCGTATCGTCCAAAAACTAAATCTTCAGCAGGTAAATCCCGAACTGAAATAATGTCTACATGCAAGCCTTCTTGTTGTAAAAGCCTGGCGCTGTATTCGACCAAACCATAAGTTCTAGATGGATGGGTTGGGCTACCTGCGATCGCTAAAATATTTGTCATTCAATTAAATTCCTATGTATTAATGGGAATGGGGAATTGGGAATAACCAATAACCTCAACTTTACTAGGATATGGATGTGGCTTTCTCTTTATGCTGCTTAGGGAAATCTTCATTTGCCACAATCTCACCAAATGGACTCAAGACATGTTGCTTCTCTACTGCTGGCAGATTTTCTAATGGCAAATGGGGAAATAAAAGTTCTGCGACTCGATAAGCTTCTTCTAGGTGGGGATAACCAGAGAGAATAAAGGACTCAATACCTAAATCTGCATATTCCAACATTCTGGCCGCTACGGTTTGGGGATCGCCTACTAGGGCTGTTCCCGCACCACCCCGCACCAAACCAACTCCTGCCCATAGGTTCGGGCTAATCTCTAAAGCTTCACGATTCCCGTGGTGTAATTGAGTCATCCGTTGTTGTCCAACTGAATCCATCCGGGCATAAGCTTTTTGAGCTTTAGCGATCGCTTCGTCATCGACATATTTAATTAAATCATTGGCTGCATCCCAAGCTGCACCCTCGGTTTCGCGCACAATCACATGTAAACGAATCCCGAACCGCAAAGTCCGTCCTTCTGCTTCTGCAAGTCTGCGAACTAATGAAATCTTCTCGGCTACTTGCGCCGGTGGTTCGCCCCAAGTTAGATAGACATCTACATGCTTGGCAGCAATTTTTTGAGCAACAGGAGAGGAACCGCCAAACCACAAAGGTGGATATGGCTTCTGAACAGGTGGAAACAGCAGCTTACCATCTTGAATATTGAGATAATCGCCCTGAAGATTGGCTTGTTCTCCACTAGCGATCGCTCGCCATACTGTCAAAAATTCATCTGTTAATTCATAGCGCTGATCGTGATCCAAATGCAAGCCATCTCCCGCCAACTCTACGGGATCGCCTCCTGTCACGACATTAATCAGCAAGCGTCCTCCAGAGAGACGATCAAAAGTCGCCGCCATCCGCGCCGCTACTCCAGGCGATACCAAGCCGGGACGAATCGCCACCAAAAAACGCATCTGTCGTGTCAGCGATAGCAGCGTTGACGCTACAATCCAAGCATCTTCGCAAGAACGTCCCGTGGGCAGCAATGCCCCTGTATAACCAAGGTCATCCACCGCTTGGGCAATCTGCCGCAGATAAGGAAAGCTTACTGCCCTTCCACCTGTAGCAGTTGCAAGGTAACGTCCGTCGCCGTGGGTTGGGATGAACCATAGTAGCTGCATGAATCCTGTCCTTTTAAACTACGGTAAAACGATAGAACTACCGTGCTTTGTTTATAGATGTAGAGTATCACATATTCTACAAAAGCCCGCAAGAAGTTTTTTTAGAAACTCCGGTATTCCTATCAAACCAATGTATATTAAGCTGTGTTTAATAAGATAGCGATCGCAAAGATTGGAAATCGGGAATTGAGTATGGTTATTTTCCTTGCCCCCTTTTCCCTCTTATTCCTTGATCTTCCCTTGCTCCTTAGCCCTTTTCCTGTTGTCTCTAAACAGAAATAAATTGGAGTTCAGATGTCGTGAGGTCGCGCCATTGACCCAATTGTAAGTCATCTAATCGTAGGTGGGCTATGCTGACCCTAACCAGTCGCAAAGTTGGAAACCCAACAGCCGCAGTCATGCGCCGGACTTGACGGTTTTTTCCCTCTGTCAAAGTCATTTCCAGCCAAGCTGTCGGTACATTTTTGCGAAATCTAATTGGCGGCGTGCGTTCAGGTAGCTCTGGCTCTTTTGATAAGAGCCTAACTTGTGCTGGTTGAGTGCGGTAATCTTGAATTTCTACGCCTGTTTGCAACCTTTTGATCGCATCTTCATCTGGAATTCGCTCTACCTGTACCCAGTAAGTACGTTTATGACCAAAACGCGGATGGGCAAGGCGATGTTGCAATTGTCCATCATTGGTTAATAGCAGTAATCCTTCACTATCCCAATCTAAGCGTCCTACAGGATAGACATCAGGTACATGTATATAATCTTTCAGGGTGCTATGTGTGGGAGCATCTTTTGTAAATTGGCTGAGAACGCCATAGGGTTTGTAAAAAATAATATATCGGTAATGATTTGTCATTGGGCATGGGGCATAGGGCATGGGGCATAGGCATTGTTATTCTTCTCTTGCTCTTCTGCCCCCTGGTTCTATTTTCTAACGAGATTTAAACATTTTTGAGGGAAATAAGCGTTCAAATACTTCCCCCGTAGGGGCAATTCATTAATTGCCCCTACAATGTCTGTCTATTTATCATCAATTAATGATTAATAAACACTTGAAATGACTTATTTACGTTGATTCACAGCATAACTCTGTATAGTATATAAGCCTTAAAGCCTTATGTTTTGATGTAAACGACAAAAAACGATATCGTCAGAAATTGTGGGTTGAAATTTGCTTAAGATACACAACCAATGCCCTATGAATAATTACTTTCGCTCCAATGTTGATGCAATGGCTAGCTATGTTCCCGGTGAGCAGCCCCAGCGTGGTACACAGATAATTAAACTCAACAGCAACGAGAACCCCTATCCTCCTTCCCCTGCGGCACTAGCTGTACTGCAAAATATTGAGGGGGAGTGGTTGCGGCGATATCCAGAACCTTTCGGCGGGGAATTTCGAGAAGCCGCAAGTAAAGTTTTAGGAGTTCCTAGCGATTGGATTATTGTAGGCAATGGCAGTGACGAATTGTTGAGCGTAATAATTCGAGCCTGTGCAGAACCTGGAAAGAAGGTAGTTTATCCGATGCCAACTTATGTGCTATATCGTACATTGGCAGAAATGCAGGCTGCGGAAATTATTGAAATTTCCTACAGCGAGGACTACAGTTTACCTTTGGAAGAACTGGTTGCTGCCAATGGTTCTGTCACATTCATTGCGTCGCCGAATAGTCCATCGGGGCATCTGGTAGCAACTAACGAGTTGCGCCAATTAGCCAGCCAGTTATCTGGAGTTTTGGTGATTGACGAAGCATACATAGATTTTACCGAAGAGAATGCGTTGGCTTTGGTAAAGGAATACGAAAATGTCATCATAATTCGTACACTTTCTAAGGGCTACTCGTTGGCTGGACTGCGATTGGGATTTGGAGTGGCGAATCCTAAACTGTTGCAGGGATTGTTTAAAGTGAAGGATAGCTATAACATTGATGCGATCGCTTGTGCAATTGGCACGGCTGCCATTACCGATCAAGCTTATAAAAATGCTTGTGTGGCAAAGATTAAAGCATCGCGGAATCAGCTATCAACAGACTTGAAACAATTAGGTTTTCATATCTGGGATTCCCAAACTAACTTTTTGCTGGTACAGCCTCCACAAAGAAACGCGGAATATCTCTATCAAAAACTGAAAGAACAGGGAATTTTAATCCGTTACTTCAAGCAGCCTGGTCTAGATGACAAATTACGCATTACTGTTGGCACAGATGAACAAAATCAAGTTCTAGTAGAAGCGTTGATTTATTTGTTGAGGACTGGGGATTAATTAGGACAGGGGGAACGCATCTAAATCATTGATATATTGATATATAGTGAAGTTAGCAAGACTGCCGATACATCGAACCTGTTGCTATTTACACAATTGGTAGGAGTTATTGAGAAAAAACTAATTGCAGACTGCCGTTAGAGTTCTTAATCTGCACTGAACCCCGACGGGCAATACTTTGAGATTTTTGAGATTCCATAAGGGTAATTAACTAGGGTAAAGACCTTTATCCTTCCGCTTTACCCCAGTTTTACCCCAGAAATACTTATTGGGGTATAAACCTCTACCTTACATTTTTACCCCAGTTCTTTACCCAAACTACCCAAAATAACCCCAAAAATCTCTGAAGGCTTTGAAAATAAGCCTTTAACGCCCAATAAAAAGGCCTTGAAAACCCTGTAATGCTTATATTTATTTAAAGGCGGCACCCGGATTTGAACCGGGGGTGGAGGTTTTGCAGACCTCTGCCTTACCACTTGGCTATGCCGCCACTTCAACACTATAAAGCCTTTTTGTCTATCACTTGATATATTAAGGAGGCAATAGCATCAGTCTGACAATATTAGCACAAGATTGTGAGGTAGAGATAGTGGGTTAACTGGATGTTTTTGGTATTCTTTTAGTCTTGCATCGCCGTCTAGGTTCTTGTTATATCTGGATTAGCGATCGCTAATCCAAACTTCTGTCATAATGACGCAGTGATAATTTAGCACTTAACCCGTGATTCCTGCGACGTTCATCAATATCTACCACAAACGGCTCGCTCACTTTGAGCATCTAGCGCGTTAATTAGCTTTGACTTCATCGGCAAAATTAGCCCATCGGACAAAGTGAAAGGGGCCGGCGATGGAACCCCACAGTCGCTCATCAGTGTCTAAATCTCTTCCCCTATCGAGGCTGAAAAATTCTTTAGCGTCAATCTCAAATTCGTTATCTAAATAAGTATTTTTGCCGTCACGAACCACAATGCAGCCTTTACCAGGTTCAACCCTGCCTTTGAAGCTCTTACCTGTCCACTCTACAATCATGTTGCAGCCTGACATTTTTTCCAGTTGGTCAACAGACAACTCTTTGAGGCGTTCGGGTTCACGAGATGCACCGTAAAATTTTTGTTCTTCTTTAACGGTGTAGTGTTCAATAGCAATGTGGTTTTCTGCGGGAATCAATTTCATTACCCGCATCCGGTAGGGTTGATTGAGCATAAAATCATAAGCTTGTTCGAGAAACAAACTTACCCCTGAGAACAATTCCAAGGGAAGGGGACGGATACACACACGAATGTGGGCATAAAAAGGCGGATTTTCAAAAGCTTGTTCTTGATTACTAAAGTCAGCTGACATCCATCGGGCTAAGGTAGCAATATCAGTAGAATGAGTCACGTCGCTTCGCTCCAAATTCAAAATTCAAAATTCAAAATTAATAATCCCCATAAATAAATTTAGGGGCTTGTATCCTTTTCTTTGTTGGTGATTATTAAAATGATCAACTAGCTGATTAAAAATTCTTTAGGATTATACCATTTTGGATTTTAGATTTTTGATTGGGGATTGCTTGCTGCATCTTGCTTAGTCTTAATTTGTCTATCGCAACCATTTTGCAATTTGGGATTATTTTGACACTAGTCAGACTGAAAAATATTGGCTGCAATACCTCCGGTGGGCTTTGCCTACGCAATGTTTCAATTAGATATTAAGATCACTTGTATTTTCCAGACTGCTTAAAATCCCATTGCCTCGGCGACTGCGCCCAATTCTGCTGCAATCCCCTGTTTAAATTGACTGTGATTGTGTTTAATGGCTGTATCTGGGTCTTTTAGACCATTGCCTGTGAGGACACAAACCACTGTCGCCCCTGTAGGAATTTGGTCTTTTACCTGCAATAATCCGGCTACAGAAGCGGCGCTAGCAGGTTCGCAGAAGATACCTTCTGATGATGCTAAAAGTCGATAAGCATCGAGAATTTCTGCATCGGTAACGGCATGGAAATTTCCCTGACTTGCAGTTTGGGCTGCGATCGCTAATTCCCAGCTAGCAGGGTTGCCAATGCGAATTGCTGTCGCTAGGGTTTCGGGATGCGCCACGGGCTGACCGTGTACTAATGGGGCTGCACCTGCGGCTTGGAATCCCATCATTCGGGGTAAGCGATCGCACTTTCCATCTTGATGATATTGACAAAAGCCCATCCAATATGCTGTGATGTTTCCCGCATTGCCTACAGGGATACACAGCCAGTCTGGGGCATCACCCAGTGCATCGACGATTTCAAAGGCTCCAGTTTTTTGCCCTTCTAGGCGGTAGGGATTGACCGAATTTACCAAAGTTACCGGATAGCTTTCGGCCATTTCGCGGACAATTTCTAGCGCTTGGTCAAAATTCCCTTTAATTGCCAATACTTCTGCACCGTAAAGTAATGCTTGGGCTAACTTGCCCAGCGCTACATAACCGTCGGGAATTAATACAAAGGCATTCATCCCCCCACGCCTTGCATAAGCGGCGGCGGCGGCTGAGGTGTTACCCGTGCTGGCACAAATTACTGCTTTTGCTCCTGCTTCCTTGGCCTTGGAAATTGCCATAGTCATCCCCCGGTCTTTGAAGCTGCCGGTAGGATTCAGACCATCATATTTTACAAAAACCCGTACTTGTCTGCCAATACGTTCTGCGATCGCTGGCACTGGTATCAGAGGTGTATTGCCTTCCAAAAGAGTGACGACCGGTGTTTTTTCACTGACAGGTAAGTATTGGCGATAGGCTTCTATCAGTCCGGGCCAAGGTTGGCGATGAGATTTAGCAACAGAAAGGCTCAAAGTCACAGGATTTAAAATTTCTTAATGTTAAGGATTCGATATTTAGAGAAAGTGGCAGATGGAAGCGGAAGAGGAAGAAAGTGAATTTTTCTTTGCCCTGTCCCAGCCCTTTAATTCCAAAAGAATATTACTTATAGAATATTATTTTTTGTGGTGCAGGTGTTTCACTTGCCATTTTTATTTAGAATACCAGTTAAATAGGCAATGTGCTGTCTCTCCTTGGCAGTAGCCTTGGACGATTCCTTGCCCAAGACTACTGCCAAAAAGAGTGGATATTAAAAAGGTATACTTTTAAGGCGATTGGGGGGAATCTCTGCTGTGTCAGTCGTGAATTTTTCATAATCTCACAGAATTCTTGATATAGTCTACATATAATTCGTGCGTAAATTCCCCAAAAAGGGCGATAATAATTCATACAACCATAATTGACAGGCTATCAATTTAAGTATTGCTAAGTACCGTCAAGTGGACGGAAGCTTTGCACACTTAAGGGCGCTGTTCTGTTTGGAACACAGCCATGATGCTCGCCGTCTCTTATGATTGAACCTAAAACCCATTAGAGTAATTGATGAAAAATATACAATATTTTAATAAAGCTTAAAAGAGCATTATTATAATATTTCTAATGGTGTGAGTTAAATTGTGGATTTAATTAGCGATGCCTACTTGTTTATCTAGTGTTTCCGATCGCGAGTCCCAGGCTAACTGGGTCAGTAAGCTAACCAAGTCTTATTATCAAGACGATCAGCAAGCGAAATTGATGCATTTACAAGCAGAAGTAGACTCTCTGTTGCAGCAGTTGGAAAACCTGAAGAACCAACGTCTAGCCGAAACTAACCAAAAATAATAAGTCAATTTTGGAGATAGCGATTGCCAGTGCCTCTTTAATTTAAATTTGATTAGAGGGCGTGCTATTCAAAGCGCTGATTTTTCTCTGACCAGCGCTTCAGACTGTAATTATGAGCATTTTCTACTAATAAAGCTAAAGATTGCACGTCTGAAAGCTTGGCGATCGCAGAGAGTCTTTGTAAGTCATTTCTGGTAAAATCACTGTAAATGACTTGATTGCTATCAGACAAAATTATAGTCCGGTCACGGCGTTCTTCTGTATTTTTCGCCTGAATTTCAGGTGAAGACTGATTCAATGATGCTATTGATGCTGCTGAGATAGTCAGTATTATTTCTGGTTGAGCATTATTTGTTAAATCAATCACTTGAACGGGCCAATCACCCAACTTTTCCTGTATCTGCTCAAAGGTAGGAATAGCACCAGCCGCAACTTCGCCAGATTGCTGTAAAGATTGCCAGACACTCGATAATATTACCTTCACCCCTTGGGGATTTTGTTGATGCAGTTCTTGTAGAGTGATGGGAGATGGTTGTACCCATTCCAGTGCTGCATTTGTCAAAGCTAGAGGTTTGGGTTGGAGAACATCGTTTTGATTCTCTGGAATTTTTGGGCCCGCAGCCAATAGGCGCAAAACTTTACCCTGTAGTTGTACTGCTTTGATAGCGGCTATAGTAATTTTTTGTTCTCCGTTTGGCAACCAGACTATAATCTGAATTTCCGGGTCAGAAATGATTCCCAAAGTTTTCCAGAAAAATTTGGCGGCGGAAGTTTTAGGTGGGTTCAAATTCTCAAAGGGGGAATTTAGCCAGCTTTTACCGTCATTAAATGCACTCACCTCTACCTGATACCAAACTTGATTATCAGTGAGTTTCAAGTCTGCTGAGGAATTTGGTTGCAGCCACTCGCTGCTAGTAACTTGAGTAATTGGTTGCACTGTACCAACAATCTGACTAGGGTGAGTAGAGGATATTTGCGACTTTGCACCCTCACTATTGAGTTTTGCTAACAGACCTTGAATATAGACAAGATTATCTTTTGTAATTTTTGGTTGCGTCTTTAACCAGGAATTAGCGTGTTCTTCTCCCTGCTGAACTGCCAAAATCAAAGCAAACCAAGCTTGCACGTCTAGTCTATTTGGGTTCACCCGCAACGCGGCGGCTGTGCGATTCCACAACCGTTTTTTATCAGCTTTGAGTAGAGTAGCAATTTCTTGAGTATTATGTGGCGACGCTTCAAACACCTGTAATGCTTTCCCCCAGCGACCATCAATCAAGTTTGCTAGCACTTCTTGGCTAGGACTTGCCCATTTTTTCTCGGCTTGGGTTTTAGTAAGTTGGGAATGCAAGCGAATCAAATCCATTTGCGCTTGCGCCACCTCTGGAAAAACTCCTTTGCGCTGTTTCTTGATGAATTTCAACCATTCAAAGGCTGGTGTCCATAGTCCACTACGGGCAATTGACAGGGCGTTTTGGTATGCAGAATCTTTGAGGGCTTCTGATTTGAGGGTAATCGCCTCCAATTCAATTGGTTTGAGGAATAACCTCACAGGCTTGACTTGGTAAACCTGTAAGTGCGGTTCTAAACCTATAGTTTGATCGACAACTAACTCTTTTGTACCATCACCAGTTACCTGCTGCCATCTGGGTAATTGTCCGTTGGGACTTGTCCAAGACAACATTTGTAGTAAATTGGTGCGTTGTGGATTGTAGTATACAACTTGACCATAAGCACCAGTTCCTGGTTGGCGTTGACCCCGCAAATTAAACCAAACCCCTGGTGATGGTGTCCCACCGTCAAAGCGTTGCACTTTAGTTAAAGGTAGGGGAACACTGATATCTTGGGGTTCTGATGTCTCATCAAGTGAGGGTGAAATCACAGAGGATTTCTCTGGCCCAGTTATAGGTAATTGAGTGGCTAAATAGTAGTAATTTTCGGACTGAGATTTAAACTCTAACTCTTTTGATAGCTCGTAAACCCTGAGTTCCACAAGTTTTTTACAATCAGATTGACAATTAAGACGCTGTTGCCAAACTGGCAGTAAAAAAGAGTCTTTCGCATCTTGACGTAAAGGCAGAGTTTCGCCAAATATTTGGTTTTTTTGACTCAAATCGAGTTGAATTTGTTTGAGAGTTTTGGGGCGTTCGTGGTTGCCAAGGGGGATTTGTGCCCATGCGGGTAAAATTTTATTTAGCCAGCTTACCTGGTCTGGATTGAAGATGAAGAGAACGCTAATCCAGGAGAAAACCATAATTAGACTAGCACTACTCAACAAAATTGCGATCGCTAGCGTTGACGACAACCACCTTCCCCCTTTGAACTTTGTCTGGGGTTTTTTAGCGATGCGTTTCATCACACCTGTATGAGGTTTATTTTGTTTAGAGGCTTTTGGTGTCAGCTTGCGTGGACGATTTGCCATAGATTGGGGATTAGAAATTGAGGATTGGGGATTGAAAAAGAGGCAAGGGGGAAGGGAGCAGGGGGGACAATTCAGAAAGGGGTATTCAGACCCATGTTCCGCTCTACTTCACGGCTCTCGGTTGGGGTCATTTCCCCCTGCCTCTTCGTTGAGAAAACTCTTTCCTAGTTCCTAGTACCTAGTCTCCAATACCCAATACCCTGTTATACTCGTCCTTTCAGAAGTTGCCCAGAAAGATTAAGTCTAATTTTGGACAAAATACGTAAATTTTCCCATGTGAACGCTAGACAATAGCGCATACACTCTTCACTTAAGTATGTGAGCAGAGTGTAAAAAGTTGAAAGGTATACTTATTAGCCGCAGTCATCGCAAAACCTGGATGCTCGCATGGTTACTCATTGCGGGAGTAAATGGAGTTGCCCAAAAAGCATCAGCACAAGAGTACATCAATACAGAAGCTACTCAGGCGCAGGAGAGTATAGATTTAAATTCTCCTCCCCTCTCCCCCATAAATCCGATGGCGCAAGTTACATCGGTTTCTCAACTCAAAGACGTACAACCCAATGATTGGGCATTCCAAGCATTACAGTCTTTGGTGGAACGCTATGGTTGTATAGCAGGGTATCCAGATAGTAGCTATCGCGGTAATCGCGCCTTAACTCGGTATGAATTCGCCGCCGGGGTGAATGCTTGTTTGGATAAAGTCAACGAATTAATCACTACAGCCACCAGCGATTTAGTTACCCGCGAAGATTTAGCAACATTACAAAAATTGCAATCAGAATTTGCCCCTGAATTAGCAACTTTGCGGGGTCGTGTCGATAGTTTAGAAGCCAGAACTGGCGAACTTGAAGCCAACCAATTCTCAACAACAACCAAACTCAGTGGACTACTAATAGTTGGTATTCAAGGACGGACTAGCAATCGTGGTGATGTCAATCTTAGAGATGGACAAAAAGATACAGATGATGGCGGGACAAACATTAATGTCATATCCCTGGCGCAACTATATTTGACTAGTCAAATCACTCCTAGTAGTTACTTGTTTACAGGTCTTATAGATGGTAAAGGAAAAACTTCGCCTAGATTTACCAATAGTGTTTCCCGGAATGATGTTTTACTTGGCTACGAATTTCCTACAGATAGCTTGATTCTAAGTGACCTCAATTTTCATTGGCTGGTGACGGATAAATTAGCAATAATGGTGGGAACAGAAGGCGTAAGTATGCCTGCTGCTTTCCGAGGCCCCAATCGGGTAGAAAGTGCTGCAACAGGGCCGCTGTCTTATTTTGCCCAAAGAAACCCAATTTTAAATATGGGATACGGTCACGGCGGTATAGCTATTGATTGGCAATTTGCTAAACGCGCCAGTTTGCAGGCAATTTATACTAGTTATAAACCAGGCAATCCCGGTAACAGTAGCGGTTTATTCGATGGAACCACAACTACTGGTGTGCAATTGCTGCTAACACCAACTGACACTCTAGATTTAAGCTTGTATTATGTCAACAATTATTCTTCGGATGGTTGTTTGCTAACCTTTGTTGGTGATGAATGCTTAACTACAGTTAATACCACTACCGGAAAATCAGCACCTTTGCAAACTAATGCTGTGGGTGCGACTGTCACTTGGCAAATTTCACCTCGTATTAGCGCAGGTGCGTGGGGTGGTTATACTAAATCTTACATTCCTGGACAATCAGGAAATGTAGAAACGACTAATTATATGGTGTTTATGAATTTCCCTGATTTATTTGCTAAAGGAAATTTGGGGGGAATTTATGTCGGTCAACCTCCTAAAATAACTAGTAGCGACCTACCTGTGGGGAATAATGTCCCTGACTTTATTAATACCGGTTTAGGACGTGCAGGTGGACAACCAGGAACTACGACTCAAATTGAGGCATTTTATCGTTTTCAGCTAACTGATAATATTAGCATTACACCAGGAATAATTCATCTCTTGCAGCCTGGTAATACACCAGATAGTGACTCAGTTACCATCGGCATTCTGCGGAGTACTTTTAGTTTTTAATTTTCCTTGCAGACAAACATTATAGAGCTTACAGCATATAAGACGAGAGAGTCATCTGATAAATTAAATTTTTTGGCGATTTTTGTGTGAGTTCTGGAGATATAAAAAAAGGTTTGGCGGTGAGCCAAACCTCTATATAAATCCAGTGCATAACAACATCCCGAATTAATTTACTCATTATTATATTCATAGGGCATCTTCCTATAGGATGTGTGCAAATATCCTCAAACCTGATAGGATATTTTCCTAGTATCATTGAATACCTCAAATAGAAAATTAATCTGCCAAATGTTAGAAGCTATGGCAGATTAATTTAGATATTAAAGATAGTAAAAAAACTCAAAATATTTTTATATCTAAAACTTGCATAAAAGCAATTTTTCCAACTAGTAAACAAAATAAAAGACGGGATAAATTATCCCGTCTAAATAGCTTGAAAGTGGCAATACACCTTGGACTCTGCAAAAAACAGCACAAATAAAACTTAATAGGTTGTAAGACGAACAAATAATATAAACAACAAGAATGCTAGTTGAGCTTATTCTTAATGTTTCAATCATTTGCATTCTAGCTAATATATCACAGCTTAATTATAATGTAATGTCAAAATGCCAAATAATTAACGACAAAAAAGACGGGCGTTAGCCCGTCTTCTGTATAAAAAGTAAAAACATCTTGGTAATTTCTGCAATATATCAAAATACTCTAATCACTAGCTGCCAAATTGCCAAATACTTATCAATCAAAGACGAATATTATTTTCTCTGTAATTCAATGTATTTGTCAGCTATGGATTTTACTCTCAAGAAAAATTAATAGTTACTCAAAGGATTTAGTGATGGCTTATAATGAAAGATTTAGTTTTCTCTTGTTATCGTTAATTAATATTGCATAAGGTGTGCTGCTTCGGGACATAAAAAAGCCTGCGTAGGCATAGCCCATCGTAAACATTGCACCATCAATTAGAGATAATTTATATTTGTCTACATAGTATAATTTTTTACAAAAATTATGCAAAATACATGTGTAGGAGCAATTCATGAATTGCCCCTACAGTGCAGGTTTATTTACCATCAAAGAATGATTAATAAAAATTTATTTGTTAGGCAAAATCTATGCAGTATTGGATTCTTTTTTACAGTACGTATTTCTAACAAACTTAGACGGCTAACTGTTAATAAATAACAGCTAATCATAGTAAATAATTAGCAATTAAACATTAACAATTAGCCGTCAATCCCCTTGGGGAGTATTTAAAATTCAAATGTCAGAAGGATTTCCGTAGGAAAGTCACTCTAAGCACGCTCATCAAATCTAGTGTAGAAACCACCGTATTTTATCCAGTATTGTTTCAAAGTATGATGAGGAGTATGTAAACTAGCTTTAGCCTGATATAAAATTACTTGGCGATGATCGCCCATCCAGATTTTGTTAATGGGGTCAACGGATATTACTGTTCCTCCTAAAGAAGCGACACATTGGGAGAATCTTTCAATGGTCGTATATTCTAATGTCTCGAATATAAAAAAGTTACCGGAACAAATCAAGTGGCGGCTACGAATCCAACAGCGCATCTTTTTTTCAGCCTGTGGAGGTAACATTTTATATTTAACAGATTCAAGCTGAATCAACATAACGCTCTCACTGCAAGTAATTCATCAGCAAAACTTTCCCGTTTCTCAAATCGCAAAGGCCCAGCAGTTGACCCCCATATCTGCTTGTGGGTTTCAATATCCATACCTTTATCTAGACTTATCCAAGTATGCTCGGTTATTTCTACGTCGCTGACTAAATATGTCTGGCAGCCATTGCGGTTAATCAAACATTGATTACCCGGTTCCACGCTACCCCGAAACATTTCACCCTCTCGTTGGAAAACCATCGAACAGTTATAACGCCGTTCGATACAATCTGGGGTGATGGTTTTGAGGATATCTAATTCACGAGCCGCACCTGCATAAAGCATCTGGTCTTTCAAGCTGTAATTTTCGATATAAATGCGATCGCCACAATCTACCAGTCTATGTACTCCTTGGCGGTAGGGTGTCCATAAATCGTGGTCATACGCTTGTTCTGAATAAAAACCGATGGCAGAAAAAAATTCAATCGGTAAAGGACGGAAAAAAATGTGAATGTGGGCGTAAAGTTGGGGATTTGCAAAAGATTGCTTGTAGTTGCTAAAATCTCCTGCCATCCAACAGGCTAGGGTGAGCAAATCACTAGCGTTGGTGCTAGATTCACTGGGTGCTATTGTCATATTCAACCTCAGTAGTGACAAAATCAGATGATTCCTTCTATGTTTTAACCTGATATTACTAACTGGTTGAACTAGACAAAGAGCGAATCTCTGAAGAAAAGGAAGCTGTTGTCACACCTTTACCATCACTGGTTTTAATTGTCGCTACCCGAAATCGCAGATTTGGTGTGGCAAACCAAATTCGCTCTTCAGCAGCAGCATGTTCATACTCCGTCAGCAGGGTAAAAATCCCATCTTCACTCAAGTGGTATTTACCCACTGCGGGGATTGTCTCAGCGTATCCTTGATCGCGTAAGAGTTTTCCCCTAGAAGGATTTTCTATATCTGGAATTGGCACCAGCACAGTACTACCAGAGATTGGTTTATCGTCCCAGTCTGACTCACCTTTCCAAGTCATCCGAAAGGGGTGAGTGATACTGCCGGGGTCGGTGTCATACAATTGACAAATTGCTAATACCGCCGGATCGTCGGTGGATAGAGACTCAATGTCAATGTTAGACAGCACTTGTTCAAAGTGAGCGAATGCTAAATGATGACCACTACGTTGCGATCGCCATCGCCCAATTGAAAGTTCAAAGAATTCAGTAATTTCCATTAGAAAAGTGATTTTAAAAAGTAGCCTACAATCCAAGAAATATCTTGGCTAAATAGTTATTCTCCCAGCCTATATACTAGCTTCCTTGATTACAACTGCACTTGGGAATGCTGTTAGGGGTATCGGGGTATTTGGCCCGTGCTGAGTAGGGAGTTAGGAGTTGGGCAATACGGTTATTCGGATAAGCATTTTTTACTTTCCTTGTGGTCTGGGGAATGGCAAGGGGTAAAGGATGTATTCAAAACCCTTCCCCTTTTCCCTTTCCCCTTTAACCGAACCGTATTGAGGAGTTAGAAGTTATTATTTTCCCCCCAGTCTCACTCCCTAAGCAACTTCAGTAATACTGATGATTTTGCCGCCCGCTTTATGAATGTTTTGCACTTGCCCAGACAGTTGGTTGTAGTTAACTACGTATTCAAGGTTGCCCAGACGAGTACGGAGATTATTTGAACCTTTGACTGCCTTAATCAAGAAGCGTTTGCTGGTGCTGCTTACACTAGAACCAGCAGCAGGAGCCTTGATGGATGTGGGTAAATTTGCACCTATATCCCTGATCAGTTTAGCTTTGCGATCGCTATCGCTGCTTGCTACTCCTCTCAATAAGGTAAAGGTGCGGTTAAAGGTAACATTCTTAATTCCTATTTGGGAGCTAGTGCTGCGAGGATAAGGAACAATATTCTCGCCAAAATTTCGCTGATACTCTTCGCTATCGATATAGGATTCGATTTCAGCATCGTAGCCCTGTTCGTTGTAGATGCGGACGTGTTCTGCAATTTCTGCTTGATCGGCAGGAGGACGACCTAGCAGGTGTTTGAAGTTCAGTTCAATGAACCGATATTGGGAAGAAGAACTGAAAAACAGAGATTGATAGAGTTCTGATTTCGCAACGGTATTGACGAATTCGCGGACGCTGATTTTGCGATCGCGCAATTGCGATTCAGCAGTAGCTAGGCGCTCACTTTCTAGCAAGTGAGCATTCCCCAAAACCTGTTTGTAAACCGCCCGAATCAGTGTTTGTAATTCACTTTCGCTGGTGTTCGGACGCAGTTCAACATTAGGTGAATCAATAGCCCACAGTGACATTGAAGTATCTCCCTAAAAACGTAAATTAAATGAAATTTTTGAGCATTCTACCCCCATAAGGGGTAGAATTTCGCCTCAGTTGTCAGTTATTTTTGCTACTGACTAGCATGTGTAAAACTTTATTTTTTTAAAGTGCGTTAGATATCTTTGTATATGACAACTGACGGCAGAATTGAGCAAATCCTAATCATGATGCTGGTCTAAAAGCTATTTAAACTATCTCCCAGTTAACAACTAGATTTTATGAGAAGGAATTCAGCAGATGTTAAAAAACTTTACATCTTTGTGACAAAGGAAAGGTCATAGAGACTTTAAATCCTTATTAGTTTTAATTATTGAAGTTTTTACATCATTAAATACCTTTACACATTCTGATACGATGCCGAAACCATATTTATTAAATTTTGTTAAGTTAGATAATACTTTAGAGAAATTTAAGCTTGTTTTTAGAATTTGATTTGAGATTGGGATGCAGGCGATTGTATTGTTGTTTTCCCTTGAGCAAGAGTATTTATAGTGCCGATTCACCAAAGTTAATCTTGGTAAGTGGGCAAGAATAAATCCAACTATGTTACGTAATGTAAATTCAATTAAATTGGCTCTTAGTAAGCAGCTATAACCGTGACTACAAACCTTGAATTATTCACGCTCACTTACCTTACCGAATTTGAAAAGTAGCCAGTTGGGTGATTAAATGGTCAAAATAGGGATTAAGAATTTCTTGCTGATTGGCTGGGCAGCGTTTCAAACTAGCAGCTTTAATGCTTTTTAAACCTAAGAGCATTGCATCTAATGGAACTTGTAATTCCTGATAGAGTAAGTTCATATAGTGCAGTCCTGTGGGATTTGTATACTCAGCGTGTCCACCTGCTATGCCATAAGTAATACAACGGAGAAAATGCCAAAAATCTCGCCAGCAAGCTTGGGCGCGTTCAGGCGGATAAAGACCACCTCCAGGCTGGATAATTTCAGGATAGGTAGTCAAAACCTGCTCTCTAGCTTCATCAACAATTTCGGCGGCGCGATCGCGTAACAACACAGCAATAGGAATCAACTCAGAATTATCGGATGACAAGGTTTGAATCTGTAATAAATCTTCGTCGCTCAGATAACGGAAAGCATCATCCGCAGCTTGAAATATGGCGATCGCTGCTTTGGAATGAGACTGTTCCCACTCAGCAAAACTGATAATTCTAGCTTTGGCGATTAATTCTTTGACGGTTTCGCTTAATTGAGTCATTGATTAAGAGTTTAGGGTATTGCGTTAAATCTTCCCAAATGCGATCGCTATTTTTTGACATCTGTAAAATAAAGTAAAGATAGCTCTACCAAATGCACCTATGGAAATCGATCAAATCCAAACTGAACTGAAGAACCCAGATTTTCACTCTCGTTTGAAGGCGATCGCAGCCCTCAATGATTATGAATCAGAAGTTGCAGTTCCTCTCTTAGCAAGTAAACTTCATGACTCAGAATTTTTGGTGCGTTCTTTTGTAGCCAGGGGTTTGGGTAATCAACAATCAGCAGAATCCTTTGCTGCTTTGATGCAAATTATGAAATTTGATGATACCCCCAACGTGCGAGCAGAGGCGGCAAATTCTTTATCGCTATTTGGCAGAGTTGCAGTTTCTCATCTAGTTATGGCATTTTATCAAGATGACCACTGGCTAGTTAAGCGGAGCATTTTAGCTGCGATCGCTGAAATGAATTGTCCTGAAGAACTATTTGATATCTGCGTTCAAGGTTTAAAAGATGAAGATTTCACAGTTCAGGAATCCTCTGTTGATGGACTCGTTTTACTAGCTGATTCTAGCCAACATACTGCGGCACTATCCCAAATACTAACGTTAGTGAATGATGAATCTTGGCGGATGCGTGTGCGAGTTAGCTATGCCCTCAAACGCTTTGACGAGCCGGAAGCAAAAGCAGCCCTAAACCAACTTAGACAGGATGAAGATCACCGAGTTGTCGGAGCTGCTTTAGAAGACTTGCTACCACAATAGCGATGTGGGTTTGTGCCCAATCTTGTGATAAGATTTATTTCAAGAATAGACAATATGCTATTTAACCTTAAAACTAACCAAAATATCCGGCTAATCTGCCAAAATCTGGAAGAAAAGATCAACTTTTTCGAGATGAGGAGGCATTTGTGACTGAGATACAAACTGGTCAAATGACTTGGCGACCACCAGGTTCCTCAGAATCTGCTTTACATTTGCGACATAAAGCTTCGGAAGCCTGGCGATCGTATAAAGAATTTCCCCAATATGCTCTACCCGATGCACCGGGTTTTTCTGAAGGATACGCTACGTTTTTAGCGCTCTTAAAAAAGAACTGGCAACTGTTGTAAAGTCACTACTAAATTATCAAGTAATTAAGTGAACTTGATATTAAAATCTAAAATTTAAAATTGCCACGTTGCTGAATTAAAGCATGAATCTGGATGTAGAGACGTAGCAGTGCTACGTCTCTACAAGGATTTTGGTATGATGCAAAATCATTTTCATGCATGGAATCAGCAACGCCAAAATTGCGACAGTCAAGCACTCAAACTCTCACGAGTTGTTGTACGAGTGTAGGCGTTCCAAACGTCAAGTTCTGAATAGGGACGGCTTTTAAGCATAGCTTTAGTTGCTTCTGTGAGTCCTTGGGCTAAAGTAAAATCTGCACCAGCGATACTTTGAAGATGCTCCATCTCTGCATCATATAGGTCAGTCGCTCGTAGGTCTGCATCCCGCAAATCAGCTCCAGTCAATCGAGCATTCCGCAAACAAGCCCCAGTCAAATAAGCTTTCGTCAAATCAGCGCCACTTAAAGCCGCACCTTGCAAATTTGCTCCTGTCAAGTCAGCGCCACTCAGGTAGGCTCCACGCAGATTAACACCTTGTAAATCTGCGTTCCGTAAAGAAGCTGTGTTGAGAAAAGCACCATTGAGATTAGCACCTGGCCCTACCGCTCCCGAAGCTTTGTAGTTATATTCTTGAGGCCATTTCGTATGTGTATCATAACGCGCTACTTGCAGTTTGGCTCCTTCCAAATTTGCGCCACTGAGATTTGCTTTTTGGAGGTTAGCACGATTTAAATAGGCTCCCTGCAAATTAGCCCCACTCAAATCGGCTCCTTGCAGATTAGCACCTCGCAAATCTGCGCCACTCAAATCGGCATTACTCAAGACTAGCTCGCTGAGGTCGGCTCCTAGTAGCTTGGCTTTGCTCAAATTAGCTTGTTGTAAATCAACTTCCCTGAGATTGAATTGGTACAAATCGACCCAATCCAAAGGGGTTCCGGCTTTGAGGGCTGTTAATATTTCTGGAGTTGGACTGGAGCGTTCGCTAGTGATAAGTTGAATTTCACTATTTGTCATCAGTTGATAAAAATATAACTTTTGGAGTTATTCTACACTTTAGCGAAATTGGGACTTTATCTCATTGCTCAGTATTCACTAACGGCAAAATTTGATAAAAAGAGGTTTTAAAACAGATGCATCTAATACCGCCCTTGTCAATGATCGACTTCTTCCGTAAAAGTGAGGGTACATGGTTTACGGAACGTTCCGTTCACCATTTTGACTCAGCAGCGGATGAGTCTGGGCAGTCGAATTTGATCATTAAAGTCATGGAAAAGAACGATCCTAAAGTCCAAGAAGTCTGTAAAGACCAAGGCATAGACCCAACTAAAGCAACAGGCGGTGCGAGTTTTGCATGGCAGGCTAACTTAGATACCAGGCTACCTAATGATAATGCTGCCATTTTGGTTGATATTCCCGACGAAACGAGGCGTTCTGGAAAACTGATCCGTAACCAAGGCTATGTTGAGAGCATTCCCGTTGTCAGCCAGTATCGGTTTGCCGATGATGGAGTGCTGACGATTGATACTGACTATGACAATAACCAAGGTCAAGAACGTTGTTGGTTTATTACTGATGATTTTCGTGTCAGAGTTAGTACCGTGCGAATGATGAACGGTGTCAACTTAATGGCTTATTGTTCTGAACGTCGCTGTGTTTCCCAAGAACTTCTAGAGCAAATGATCGCTCAGAATCATGCTAGGCGTTAGTGGGGAATGGGGAATTGGGGAATGGGGAATGGGGAATGGAGAGGAAGTAGAGGAGAATAACCAATTCCCAATTCCCAATTCCCAATGCCCTATTAAGGAATGTTGCTTTGTTTCTCATAAATGAGACGTGCATGATTGCCATAACTTATTTTCATGCAAGGGTTAACAAATCATGTTCCATGTATAAACCTTTCCTGGAATTTTTAGAAAAAGAGCTATTTCAGCGCTTTGATTTACAAAGTAAGGTCATTCCCCCTGGTTTGGAATTCAAAGTTAGCGATCGCGGCAGAAACCCTGCAACTATTCGCAGTTGGTGTTACCAATCTCAAGAGTTGCGGAAAATTCGCTATACCTATATTGATGCCGGGGAAAGCGCCCAAATTTTTAACAGCGTGATTTATCCTAGCCATAACTACGATTTACCTCTGTTAGGGATTGATTTTTTATCCTTTGGCAAAGTCAAAAATCTAATTGTGCTTGACTTTCAGCCTTTGTTTCAGGATGAAGATTATCAAAACAAATATATAGCTCCGCTAAAATATCTCCATAATAAATACCCGGATTTGGCGCAAAACTTAGAAATGAAGTTTTACGATGCCAACCAGTATTTTTCTAAGTACCTCTTGTTTGCCAAAACAGATGCTGAAACAGTTTCAACGCGAGTCTTTGAAGCTTTTCAAGATTATTTAAACTTGTATTGGCAAATGCTAACAGATGCCCAAGCGCTTCAAGATCCAGAAGATATCCAACGGATTGTCAAAGCCCAAAAAGACTATGACCAATATAGTGCAGACCGAGATCCAGCATCTGGTTTGTTTAGCAGTTACTTCGGTCATGAATGGGCGGAGCGTTTTCTTCATGAATTTTTATTTGAAGATGCTGTTCCTCTAGCAGTTAGTGCCAGCAAAAGATGAAGGCAGGAGGCAGGAGGCAGAAGTTTTTTAATTTTTAATTTTTAATTCGGAGCGAAGCGACGTGACACTGTATCAGCCATTTCTCGATTATGCGATCGCCTATATGCGATCGCGCTTGGATTTAGAACCCTATCCCATCCCCACTGGGTTTGAGTCCAAAAGTGCTGTTGTGGGTAAGGGCAAAAATCAAGAAGAAGTTGTCACCACTAGTTACGCCTTTAAAACTGCAAAATTACGCCAAATTCGTGCTGCTCATGTCCAGGGTGGTAATTCGCTACAAGTGCTGAATTTTGTGATTTTTCCCCGCCTCAACTACGATTTACCCTTTTTTGGGGCGGATCTGGTGACATTACCAGGAGGACACCTAATCGCTTTGGATATGCAGCCCCTATTTCGGGATGATTCAGCATATCAGGCAAAATATACTGAACCAATTCTGCCCATTTTCCACACTCATCAACAGCATCTATCTTGGGGAGGAGATTTCCCCGAAGAAGCACAGCCCTTTTTCTCTCCCGCTTTTCTGTGGACTCGTCCCCAAGAAACGGCTGTAGTAGAAACTCAGGTGTTTGCCGCTTTCAAAGACTATTTAAAAGCTTATCTAGATTTCGTAGAGCAGGCAGAAGCTGTAACAGATTCCCAAAATTTAGTAGCCATTGAGCAAGCCCAACTGCGATATCTACGATATCGGGCTGAAAAAGACCCAGCACGAGGGATGTTTAAACGCTTCTATGGTGCCGAATGGACTGAAGAGTATATCCACGGCTTTTTATTTGATTTAGAGAGAAAATTAACAGTCGTCAACTAGAGGCTCTTGTACAGGAAGTAAGGAGCAATGGCAAATTATAATAGCCCAAGCAACGGCGATCGCATGGTAAGAATTATTTCAGCGATCGCTTTTGTATTTAATAAACTTTGACCTCACTTCGATTCCTCTCTCTACAAAACCAAAATGTTGTAGATCCTCCTAAATCCTCCTTAAAAAGGAGGACTTTGAGAGTTTTTTGCTTTTTTAAGGGGGGTTGGGGGGATCAAAAGCTTGTGGGATAAATTTGAAAGATTTGTATGTAGACCGTAGCCCTTTAGGAGAGAGGCTTTGAATCTTACTTCCCCAACGCTAGTAGAGAAGGGGCTGTTCTTGTTAGGTCTATATAAAACTCAACTATAAACTACATCCACGAGTATCAAAGGCTCATTCACGAAGCTGTGAGGTTCATTAACGGAGTTCAAAGACTCGTTCACGAAGCTGTGAGGTTCATTAACGGAGTTCAAAGACTCGTTCACGAAGCTCTGAGGTTCATTAACGGAGTTCAAAGACTCATTCACGAAGCTCTGAGGTTCATTAACGGAGTTCAAAGACTCGTTCACGAAGCTCTGAGGTTTATTAACGGAGTTCAAAGACTCATTCACGAAGCTCTGAGGTTCATTAACGGAGTTCAAAGACTCGTTCACGAAGCTCCGAGGTTCATTAACGGAGTTCAAAGACTCTTTCACGACTATTTATCAAAAATTCATCCGGTTTTTAGCGATTTTCGGGTAAGTCCTGATAAAATCATCTAACGTATGAGCATGATTATGCACAACCGTATATTTATTACTTTATTTTTAACTCTATTTCTGGCTACCACACCCCAGTTTGTAGTTGCTCAAAACAATATAGAACAGCTATTTAAACAAGGCGACGCTGCCGAATCGGTCGGTAATAACTCCCAAGCAGAGACAATTTGGCGAAAAGTTTTACAAGTTGAACCTGATAATGGCAAAGCTTATAACAATTTGGGGAATGCTTTGGGGCGACAGGGGAAACTAGAGGAAGCTTTAGCAGCTCACAAGAAAGTATTACAACTCAACCCTAATGATGCCGAAGCCTACGTTGGTATAGGGAATGTGCTAAATGCTCAAGGGAAACAAGACGAGGCATTAGCATCTCACAAGAAAGCCTTGCAACTCAACCCTAACTTGGCTACTGCTTACAATGGTCTAGGCAATGCCCTGAGTGAGCGGAAGAAATTAGATGCAGCAGTTGCCGCCTACGAAAAAGCAATTCAACTTAACCCCAACTATGCCACTGCTTACTACAATCTCGGCATTGCCCTGTATGAGCAGAAGAAATTAGATTCAGCAGTTGCCGCCTACGAAAAAGCAATTCAACTCAACCACAACGATGCTATTGCTTACAACAATCTCGGCAATGTCCTGAGAGACCAGAAGAAATTAGATGCTGCTGTCGCCACCTACGAAAAAGCAATTCAACTCAACCCTAACTTAGCTATTGCTTACAACAATCTCGGCAATGCCCTGAGAGACCAGAAGAAATTAGATGCTGCTGTCGCCGCCTACGAAAAAGCAATTCAACGCAACCCTAACTTAGCTATTGCTTACAACGGTCTCGGCAATGTCCTGAGTGAGCGGAAGAAATTAGATGCTGCTGTCGCCACCTACGAAAAAGCAATTCAACTCAACCCTAACTTAGCTATTGCTTACAACAATCTCGGCATTGCCCTGAGTGACCAGAAGAAATTAGATGCAGCAGTTGCCGCCTACGAAAAAGCAATTCAACTCAACCACAACGATGCTAATGCTTACAACGGTCTCGGCAATGTCCTGAGAGACCAGAAGAAAATAGATGCTGCTGTCGCCACTTACCAAAAAGCAATTCAACTTAACCCTAACTATGCTACTGCTTACAACAATCTCGGCATTGTCTTGAGTGACCAGAAGAAATTAGATGCAGCAGTTGCCGCCTACCAAAAAGCAATTCAACTCAACCCTAACTTAGCTAATGCTTACTACGGTCTCGGCAATGCCTTGAGTGACCAGAAGAAATTAGATGCAGCAGTTGCTGCCTACCAAAAAGCAATTCAACTTAACCCCAACGATGCTAATGCTTACAACAATCTCGGCATTGCTCTGAGTGACCAGAAGAAATTAGATGCAGCAGTTGCCGCCTACCAAAAAGCCCTAATATTGCCAGAAGATAATTCTAAAACTCCAGCTAGCACTCATACTATTGTTCATAATAACTTGGGTTATACATTCCAACAGCAAGGGAAACTAAAAGAAGCCATTGAACAGTTTGACGAGTCAGAAAGGATTAACTCTTATTTTGTTAACCCCGATTTTATATATGCCGCTAACAACAATAGAGAAGCACGACGGTTATTGATAGAGCAACAGAATAAACTAGCTAGTGTAGAAAACGATCGCCAATGGTTGCCTAAGAATGACCCAAGCGTAACCGTTAAGCGTTCTGTAGTTCTCATCACTGCGGAGTTTTTTAACAGCGATCGCCAGGGAATAGAGATTGGCACTGGCATAGTAATTAAACGAGAAGACAACCGAACATTAATCCTCACCAATCGTCATGTCATTTTTGATGGCAATGAACAGGGCAAAAATATTCAAGTTGAATTTTTTAGTACACCGCCATCAAACCGAGTGCGAATGCGGCGAGATGCCAAGCTGTTCAAAATGACTAAAGACGAACAACTAGATTTAGCCGTTTTGGAAGTTATTGGTAAACTACCAGAAGATATCCAACCCTTAACCATCTCCTCAACTGCCATTACCCCAAAAATGCCCATTCGGATTATCGGTCATTCTGCCCAAAGAGGTGAAGATAAATCTTGGTCTATGCAATCAGGACAAATCAGCTATCAAAACCAGCGATTAGAAATATCTCAAGCTGCACTCAAACCTGGTTATTCTGGCAGTCCTGTAATTGATTCGCAAAATCGGCTTTTAGGCATCGTCTTTGCAAGAAAAGGCGAAGATCGAGATTTAGCTTATCCCATGTCTGAAATTCAAAAACAACTGCTTACCTGGAGCATTCCTTAAACAAACTGAATTAAGATACAGCAACATTCTTGAGGATATTCATCGGTCCTTGGGCTTTTAGAATTTCCATTTCTGCTGCGTTTCGCACTAGCAAAGTACCAGCGAATCCTAATGAATTCACAGAGATAGACTCAAAATGCTCCTGCGATCGCGGTACGATCAACATCCATTCTCGTGTCGCTAGCAGATTGTAAGCACCCAATTGCTTTGCATCTAAACCCACAGCCCCTAGCAAACTGCGATAAACTTCTAGTGTTGCTTGGGCTGCTGTAAATGGCGATCGCACCCAATCAGGATTTAGCGGCGCAAAAGCGTTTACAAAAGGGAGTTTTGCTAAAGTTACGTTCGAGTTCTGAAATTGTACTGCCCTCAGTAGAGGTTCAATAGGTATCTGCGGCCCTGAAGGTACAAGTGGTAGTGGCACTAATTGTAAGTGTTTGTGTCGCTGGCTAGCACCTGCACTTTTGCCACTGTTGTAAAATGCTAAACCATCGAAATCAGCTAAACACGCCCACATAGCTGCAAAATCTTCCAGAGTCAGCAAACTTTCCTGTTCCTCGAAGGCACGGGTGATAATTAGCAGATGAAGATCGACAACATTATATTTATTTAAAATACATACATGAGTATCAGAGATATCCGCCACAAATAAATCCTCTTCATAAGGCAAAAAAGGATTAAACTCTTGACCAGAGATAGCAGATTGTTTTTCCTGTTTCTCCTTAGCTGCTTTTTTACGATTCAGATTAGACAAAATCCGCACTAAAAAGCGCACGCCATCCTGTTCGATAAATTCAAATTCTGTCGGAATCGACAGTAACGCCCCACATTGCAAAGCATGTTCAGTTCGTTCTTTAACACTTGTCCATAAAGTGCCAGGTTTCAGTAAGATTTTCCCCTGTGGCATTTTCATTCCTTCACACATGGTATAAAACACACAGTCAACTTAACGTAAAACTGTTGGTTAGAAACCGCTCTGGTTCTAAGTTGACAAGCATAGCAACTGTGTAACCCTACGAATGAGTATATTCCAATAAGGTTTAGTAAAATACCAAAGCTTTCACAACAACGCAATACCTCTGCAACAAAACTGTCACAAATCATATCTACATTAGTAATACATCTAAATATCTTTCCAGACAGCAATGCAAAACCAATCTCGTGATGGAGAACACCCATCAAATAGCATTTTATCCAACACTGCTGATACCAAATACCATCATCAAGCACCCTGGAAAAAGGCTGCCGCCTCTCTATCGCTGGTGCTGCTGGGATCAGGTATGACATTGGCCGGTGGCTACATGGCTGGACATTCTCAGCAGGTGTCTGAGAGTGCATCTAATTTAGGAGTGAGTCGCGTAAATGCCGCTCCTCCAGTATCAGCTGCCACAGATCCTAACTTTGTTACCCAAGTTGTGCAAAAGGTCGGGCCAGCAGTAGTGCGGATTAACTCTTCCCGAACAGTAAGAAGCCGGATACCAGATGAATTTAACGATCCGCTTTTTCGCCGCTTTTTTGGTTCCCAACTGCCACAATCACAAGAAAGGGTAGAACGGGGTACTGGTTCAGGTTTTATCATCAGTGCCGATGGTCGGATTCTCACTAACGCCCATGTGGTAGATGGTGCTGATACGGTGACAGTAACGCTCAAGGACGGGCGCACCTTGGAAGGTAAAGTGTTAGGAAAAGATGAATTAACCGATGTCGCTGTTGTCAAGATTCAAGCAGACAATCTACCTTCAGTAGTCATAGGTAACTCAGATCAACTGCAACCGGGAGAATGGGCGATCGCGATCGGCAACCCCCTTGGACTAGATAATACAGTAACTACCGGAATCATCAGTGCTACCGGACGTAGCAGCAATCTAATCGGCGCTGCCGATAAGCGAGTAGAGTATATTCAAACTGATGCAGCCATTAACCCCGGTAACTCCGGCGGCCCCCTGCTAAATTCCCGTGGTCAAGTAATTGCCATGAATACAGCTATAATCCAAGGGGCACAAGGATTAGGCTTTGCTATTCCCATCAACACAGCACAACGCATTTCCAGTCAAATAATAGCTACAGGCAAAGTAGAACATCCTTACCTGGGAATTCAAATGCTGGGATTAACACCTCAGATAAAACAAACCATAAACTCAGATCCCAATAGCGGTTTGAGTGTGGATGAAGATAAAGGTGTATTAGTTGTAAAAGTTGTGCCAAATTCACCAGCTGCTAAAGCAGGAATACGTGCTGGTGATGTTATCCAAAAGCTTGGCGGGCAAGCAGTCACAGATGCCAATAGTGTCCAAAAGGTAGTAGAAAATAGCCAAATCGGAGGGGATTTGCGCTTAGAATTACGTCGCAATGGACAGAATCTTAACGTCGCTGTGCAACCTGGTGCTTTCCCCACCGCACCAGTACAATAAAAGTTTTGTGATTGAGTCAAAGTGAATTTTTGGGGATGGGTAAAATACCCGTCCCTTTTTTTTAGATGGCAAAGATAAGCTGGGCACCAATACTGCTCGGTTAAAGGGAAATCTGACTTCTAAATTCTTCTTCAACTATGACATTAGTCACGGTTGAACTAATTACCTTTTGCACTAGTGTATATATCTTCTCAGCCCTATTATTTATTTGTCAATGAGATTAATATTTTGCAAAAAATAAATCCCTTTGATGTGTAACTTATAGAAGGAAAGTTTGCGAATGAGTATTAAAAGAATGCTTGCTAGTGCAGCACTGATTTTACCAATTGCTGTTACCTTTATTCCTTCCCAAGCCGATGCTCAGGCTAGATGGCCAGTTAGGCGACCAGTTCCAGTTAGAGTAATCAGAAGACCATCGCCAGTTAGGGTTTACACCCCTACCCCTGCTCAAGCGAGAAGAAGAATACTGGTTCCTGGACGTTGGGTGCAGACAAATCGTGGCCGTCGATGGATACCTGCTCGCTATGTATATAGAAGATAAAAAGACCTACAAATGCAAAAAATATTGACCATCAATATTGATTGCAGAGTTCTTTTTTCATTAGATTTGATTAGTGTTTAAAAATCCCCTTTAGGATATTTCTAAAGGGGATTTTTAAACTAAATAGGTAGATAAACCTCATTTATGTTGAAACCTAGAGTTTTTTAAAAGATATATTTATGTAGGTTGGGTGGAGTGAAATGCAACCCAACATTACCACTTTATTCATGTTGGGTTACGCTATCGCTGCACCCAACCTACAAAACTACGGTTTTCAAGGTAGACGAGGTTTAGATAGGCATAATGAAACATATAAAAACTTAGTTTGTAGTGAGCGATTCATCGCCTCTTCAGAGTTATCAGGACTAAATTCCTGACTACAAACTTTAATTTATTTATGCCTAGCAAGAAGTTGAACTGAATTTTAAGCTAGAGCTACTGCTGGTTGCTGCCAGCGTCCTACCGCCTTACCAATGACTGCTAATTCTTGCATTAATTTATCAAAACGGTCTGGTGTCACAGATTGGGGGCCGTCAGATAAAGCTTTGGCAGGGTTGGGATGAACCTCTATCATCAGAGAATCTGTGCCAGCTGCGATCGCAGCCATTGCCATTGAAGGCACAAACTCAGACCAACCTACGCCGTGGCTGGGGTCAATCATAATTGGCAGGTGAGTCAGTTTCCGCAACACTGGCACTACCGATAAATCCAGGGTATTTCGCGTATATTGGCGGTCAAAGGTGCGTATTCCCCTTTCACACAAAATTACATTGGGATTGCCAGATGCCAAAACATACTCGGCTGCCATCAACCAATCTTCAATAGTAGCCGCCATACCCCGCTTCAAGAGAACTGGTTTCGGCTGCGCTCCCACTTTTTTGAGCAAGGAGAAATTCTGCATATTTCTTGCTCCTACCTGAATCACGTCAGCTACTTCGACAATTTTATCCAGGTCAGCCGCATCCATCACTTCTGTAATAATACCTAGTCCACTGACTTCCCGCGCCCTTGCTAATAAATCCAAAGCACTCTCGCCGTGTCCTTGGAAGGCGTAAGGTGAAGTTCGGGGTTTGTATGCCCCTCCGCGCAAAAATTTTGCTCCAGCCGTCTTGACGCGCCGTGCTGTCTCTACAATCATTTCTTCATTTTCTACTGAGCAGGGGCCGGCAACGACTACCAAAGGCTGATGTTCACCAAATACCACCGCTCCATTAGGAGTATTAACTACTACTTCCGAAGCTTCACCGTGACGGTATTGGCGACTGGCTCGTTTGTAAGGCTGCTCTACCCGTAACACCTGCTCAATCCAGGGGCTAAGTTCCTGAATTTGTAATGGATCTAAGCTAGCAGTTTCACCTACAAGACCAATAACTACTTTATGTTGACCAACAATTTTTTCTGGAGTTAGCCCCCAGCTAGTTAGTTCCTCATCAATGCGGTTTATTTCCGCTTCTGGGGAACCAGTTTTCATTACTATAATCATGTGAAAGTTCCTGATTAATTGAGTAAAATTTTTTGTAAATGGGCTAACTTTATTGTTGCCTATTGCCCTAATTACGAATAGTTAAAAACAAAATTTATTTACAAAAGAAATAGACAAAATTATAGCGCTCAGTCAGTAGTTTTACTACTGAGTAGCTGGATGTAGGTATAAAAAGATTATATAATTTTAATTAGCAATGTTGAAGTTATAAAATTTCAACTTCAACATTCACTTCTTTTGTTTACCCAATACCGCAGTTACTTAATACCTGAGCGCCGTTAATTATGAGTTTTTTTGCCGAGTTTCGCGCCAAGCTGCCACCATTCGTCCCCAATTGGTGTTGAACTCACCCACACCTAGCAAACTTCCGACTCTTTCTTCATCCCAAGAGGCAGAGAGAACGCCATAAGTTATGCCTAAGACCCCCAAACCAAATAGTCCCATGTTCACCAATAACACGGCGATGGGAGCTAGTTGGATGTCGGAGTAGATAGCAAGCAGATAGCTAACAACCAGGACACTAATGCCCAAAGCTGTTGGTACGCCACAGAAACCAGCTACCCGTCGGATCATCCTCTGGCTGACTACTTGAGGAATAGCCATCTCTTGTTTGGTGTAAGTCAGTTTTTTATCAGCCTGTTTGCCAGATTCTTGTGGCTGTGCTGCTGGTTTACTTTGAGTTTTTGCGGGTTTTTGGCGCTTTTTGTTTGGTTCAAAGGGCAAGCGACTGCGTTCAGATTCTTCAGCAGACATAAGCGGTAGTCCCTATCCACGAATACCGAGGCGAGCGATCAAAGCTTGATACTTTTCACGGCTTTCCTGCGATATGTAGGCTAGAAGACGCTTACGCTGACCAATTAGCTTCAACAGTCCCCGTCGAGAAGAATGGTCTTTTTTATTTGCCTGGAGATGTTCGCTGAGGCGGTTAATGCGCTCAGTTAGCATGGCAACTTGGACATCAGCCGAACCAGTGTCGGTTTCGTGAACTTGGTAATTGGAAATGATTTCTTGTTTCCGCAGTTGCGTCAGGGCCATGATTGATTCAATTGCTAGTTTTTCTAAATGTATGCAGCAGTCTCCCATAATATCACAGCCCTTAAGCTGGATGTCGAATCATCTTTGCTGCTATGTCTGGCACTCTAAAAGACTAAGTAAGTCAAGAGACATCCAGTATCTTCATATAGAGACTAATAAGGTGATTTTAAATGGTAGCTTCCGGGCCGATATTTGAAGGTTTGTGTGGATTGGTAAACTATTTGTCCTGGCATTTCTTCCACTTGTCTATTACTCCAGACAGCAGGAACGTTATTTCAACTCAACTACAAAACTTTTCGGTTAGAGGGAAAGGATTTAAATTCACCTTTCCCCCTAGCCCTTTAACCTTTTCCTAGATTGGACTTGCGTTCACCAAATCTTTTAAAAGGTGAAAGTTGTTCTCAGAGTACCGATAATTGCATCGTCGTTAGCGCTGCTTTGTCCAGGAGAGGTCAACCAGATGACACCAGGGGTGATTGAGATGTTATCTGACACGCGATATTTATAGAAGCCTTCAAAGTGATAAGGGATATCATTACCAACAAAACCTGGTCGGTTAAACGAATATGGTTCTGCTCCAGCAAAAATACCTAAAACGTTACCTTTTTTACCGAAGTCAGGTAAGGCTACCCCAAGACCGTAGCTCCAAGCTTCATAATCATCACCAGCACCAAAGCCTGAGACATCGTGGTAAGAAACGAAGCCACTAATTGAAAGTTTGTCGCTGGGTCTGAAGGCTGCTTCTATACCGTAAGAATTACTAGAAGATGCGCTTAGGGTACTCAGGGTGTTAGCTTGATTAGTACCTACGACACGGTTAGCACTACCCAAACCGCCGCCTAGATCAAATAAATTTCCGCCTCCAGCTCCATGATAGCCGTGAACGTAGGTAGCAGCGATCGCCAAGCGATCGCCAACACTAAAGTTCAACTGTCCAAGAGCCGCATAGTTGCCCTCTAACAAACCTTGACTTGCTCCAGGATTATTAGCATTTGATGCCAAGTAGCCTATAGTCAGTGAACTTGGTTTGAAAAAACTGCCGCCGCTACCAAAGGGTAAAGTCAGCGCTGCACCGGCACCACCACCGATTCGGTAGATGGGACTTTCAGAAGCAAAGGTAGACAAAGCACCATTACCACCATCAAAGTCCTCAAAGTAAGGATTATTAGTGGCAGCATAATCGCTATGAATACCTCCGGTAGCCGCAAAGTACGCTTGGGCTGGGCCTATGGGTACGTAATATGCTAACCAATCGATACTGACAGAATTACTACCAGTGTTACCGATTTGAAAAGTTTGTGTGCCTTCAGCAGTATTGATAGGAACACCAGCATTATCTAGTTGACTAAAGGCTAGTGAATTACCTGCTGCAAGACGGGTGTGTAAAACGTCTTTACCTGTGAAGCTGGTTTGCAGGTCTAAACGTACCCTATCTTGGAAAACAGTATTATTAGCATCGCCAGTGTTGCCGCCAAAAATATCACTAACGGCAAAAATAGCTTCACCTACAAGCTTGGTTGTAGTAGAAAACTGATTTGCTTCTAGTTCAGCAGTCCGTGCTTCTACAGCATCTACTCGACCACGTAAAGTTGCTAGTTCCGCCGAGAATTCTTCTTGTAAACGCTGGAGGGTAGCCAAATCTTGTTTTGTTACCAAGTCAGCGGTCGCTGTCGCAATCAGTTCATTAACCCGATCTAAACAAGCATTCAAACCTGCGGCAAATTCATAACGAGTCAGTGCCCGATTGCCACGATAGGTAGAATTTGGGTATCCAGCAATACAACCGTAGCGTTCAACCAGGGATTGTAAAGCTTGGAACGCCCAGTCAGTCGGCTGTACATCAGAAAACTGAGAAACTGATGTGACTTGAGACAGGGAATTTTGGTTCTTACCCTCGGAGCTGTAGCGGTTAACCTCTTCTAAAACCTTATTATCATCAGTCTTTTGGGCAACCAATAGCTGATTAACTTTTGGTAGCTCTGTTTGAATAAATGTTGAAGCATCAGAAAATATTGGTGCTTCTGTCTGAGCAGTTTTTGCCTTTGTATCTTCAGAGGAGCCTGCTACTTCAGTAGCTATAGCCCTAGCGGAAACCAACACCGTCACTCCCAAAACTACTGGACTGAGTACCAGAGTTTTCCACAATAGATGAGACATTCTTTATTTTCCTTTCCTAAAAAATACCCGAAATCAATGGGTTAAAGAAAAAGATAACAAGCAGTTATTCTACTTCTTTGAAATCTTATCAGATTGCTGTTATCTAAGCTATATCTGACAAAAGTTTTACGGATGAAGAATCGTAAAGACTTATTTGTACCTTGTTTGCTAGATTAAGAGATTATGATTGAATTTAGCTCAATTTTTCGCCATTTCTGGACTTTAGCTTCTTATTCTTGACTCTTATTTGCGGTAAATCCTTTTTATCTTTGTAAAAGTAGCAAATTTCAACTAGAGTTGGCCATATTTCTAGAGAACCGTGAAATTGGCTAATGACATCATCAATAATTCTGGAAACGTTTTGTTGAAAAAAGTCGGGTTCAAACCCATAAAAGACTCTTGATAAATTCTCAGCAAACAATTGGAGTGACTGCTGACGTTCTTCATTCTGGGCAGACATTGAGGCTTTCACTACCTGGCTGTGGATAGCAGAGATTTTTTCTAGAATTTCCTCAGAGTCTTGCAATGTAACCTCGCCAGAGTAATCAAACTTGATTCCCAGGTCGTCAAGATGATAAACACTGCTCTTAATCTTCTTTTTCAGCAGGCTACATATTTCCTCATTAAAGAGTTCACTAGCAAGAGGATTACGCATATAATTATTTCTAATATGATTCTGGACAGCATCAACGTGTGCAGCTGCAATACCCTCTTGCTGTATCCAAATCCTGTAGATATAATCTTCAAATCTGAGCCGAGTGGGAAAAAAGGGTGGTAAACCTAGCTGATTATCATATCCAGCGACTCCACAATCCATTCTCCAGTTTTTGTTGGTGATAACAGGTCGAAAATTAGTAAGAATATAAAAATCATTCAGGTCATTGGGACTGATTTGATTTTCATCATTGAGATACATGTGAATAAAATCAAGTGTATCGATATCATTAGTTCCTGTGCGAAAAGTCTGGGCAATCTTGACGATCGCATTATTCAAGACTCTTCCCTGTTGTAATACGAGGCTGTTTTCTCGAAAGTAGCCTTTGGTTGTGTTGGTTTCTAAGTCCATTGCTGTATCAACAACCAATTCTCCAGCCTCGAAGTTTTCTGGTACCTGGCTGGCTTTTTTACCTAGAACATCACCAAAAGCCGTGAGTAAGTCAAAAGATTTATGAACAAAGCCGCCTTGTTGAGTAGACTTGATCAGTTTACCTCGACATATTTCATCACCTGATAAAGACTCTGGGCTAGTTTCAATCAATGCATCTGGTCGCATATCGTCATCTGCACTGACCATTAAATGACCAAGAGTATACATTAAAGTAAAGTTACGATTCCCCCCATAGCTAGGGCGAAATAAGTTTTTGACGAGTGATTCTAGCTTACGATCGCGCAGTCTTTCATTTAAAAATGTAATAAATTGCTCTTTCTGTTGGGGGCCAACATAATACACATCATTGACTGTCTTAGTCTGCTCTAAGAGTGGGTAATATTTCTCGTGGTTAGCAATACTGGAATCATCAAAGACAATAATTTTTACAGCATGACCATTTGCCCAGAAATTCTCATCATACTTTTCGATGGTCTGTGCTACATCTCTCAATCGATGAGTCGGAATAACAAATATCGTCTCTTTTGCTTTCATAAAATGTGTTTAGGGTTTTCAAATTAAGTTTGACAATTTCAAACTCTGTTTAAATGTTCTCAGCTTACCAATCACTGCATCGCTGTCGTTGCACATTATGATTATTCAACGGATATGTCGCTACCAATTCCTAGCTTATTTTTACTACTTTCCAACTGTTCCCAGAGTGCCTCAATTTTACCGAAAGCTTCTTCTATAGATAGTTTTCCACCAGTTTCTAAACTAGTTATGTAGCTAACTCTTTGAGTAAATTCTTGGAGGTTCGCATTAAATACTAGGTTCTCTGGCTTAACTTGACCGTAGTAGCGACTCCGGGGGCAGAGAAAGCTATTTTTATCTTGATAATTTAGTGGTGCCATTAATTTACTTCCGACTAATACCAATTAACGAGGAGATTGCTCCAGAACAATGGTCTTAAACTTATTGTTTTGGTGGAGAAAATAATTGATACAAAACCTATCTTGTTTAGATGTGGCGAATAAGGTAGTTTCCGCCCAGCCTAACCAACTTTTACCCTCCAAATTAGTTTGCTGACTACCCGACAAGGCATTCACGGCGGGATTGCCTTGATATTCTGCGATCGCAGTTGTGCTAATTAAGATTCCAAAAATGGCGAACACCATCCAGAACAGACTCACCTATTTAGGAACGTAGTCAGAGCAATTGAGCGCTTCTTTAGTTAGAGTAGTGGCAGGGTTAACTGCACACTTTAGATAAGAGTTGTTGTTAAAAAAATGGCAGCTTTTACACGGATGTTGCCGTACATATTTGATGCTTACTATTTCATCTTTATCTTGCACCGTATTTTCTGGGGGATCTTCTAATGCTTTGCAGATAAATGAAACGAGATAAACGACAATTGCCCAAACAATCATGAAGGAAATGTGAGCCAAAAACACCGCTACAAAAGGAATATCTCCTTCATGGTGTTTTGTATCGTTATGTGTTGAACTTGCCAGGTTTGCTTCCATCAAGCTAGACTGATAAACAGTTTTTTGGGCGGATATATAAACTTGGAAAAGCCCAGGGGTATACATATTAAAAACAAGAAAATTAGTTAGACTCCGATTCAGTAAAGGCCATCTAAATCAAACATTTTTAGAGTAAAAATCGCTAATTTTACCCTTAAATTGAGTTGTAATCGTAGCACCTAAATCTTTGATCATTTTTGGGTAAGATGCATGATAAGAGAAGAAGTAAATATTCATCTAGCTAATAATATGTGGAATTGAGATTGTTTGGTATATCAGAGTCATCTGAATTAACAGATTGTTCACCTATCGGTCGAGTTTCTAACAAACAACTATTGAGTGAATAGTAAACAGAATGAATTTTCTTAAGTGTTACCTTGAGAGCAGGAATCATCATCGGATTAGTTGCTATTGCTAGAATGTAGTCTCCTGCGAAAATAGGAGGATTGTCTGTTGCTGAAAGGACTCGATCGTCTCTTAAAATTCCTAGAAAAGCGCATTGTTCGGGTAACTGAATTTCAGTTAAGAGAATGCCGCAATAAACGCTATTAGCTTGGATTAAAACACCAAACAAGCTTGGTTCTAAAGCTTTTTTGTATTTGAACACAAAACATTTTTTAACTCTAATATTATTGTGCAATATTTTACACAAAAAATATTTTATTGTAGATATATTTTGCAGGTATATAGAATGGATTAGATAATTTTAAATAGGTATATATTTAGAGATATAGTCTTACTTCATTAATCATAAAAAACGAGATACCCGACAACTTTTACGAAGTCGGGTATCTGAGCCTTAGATAATAATTCTGAATAGTATAGACGCGAAATTTCTCGTCTATATTATTTTCCCTTAATCTGATCCAGAGCTAAGTTCAGCTTCAACACATTAACTCCAGGTTCGCCAAAGATGCCAAGAAAGCGTCCATCTGTGTTTTGGGCAATCAAAGTTTCCAGTTGGTTCGGTTGAACTCCCCGCACCTTGGCTACTCGTGCAATTTGCGCGATCGCAGCTTCGGGGGTAATGTGGGGGTCAAGGCTAGAACCAGAGGTGTAGACTAGATCGCCAGTCGGCTGTACACCTGCTGTTTTCAGACGAGTCAGATCGCCTTCAATTTTTTTACTTGGGTCTGGATCATCTTTACCTTTGATGCGTTCGAGTAATGCGGGATTACTGGGAGCCAAGTTACTAGCACCAGAAACCCCAGTTTTCAAAACTCCCCCATCATCCTTTTTGGGATCGGCTGTGCTGTAACTGGTGGTACTGGGACGGCTGTTAAAATAGCGATCGCTAGTAAAGGGTTGACCAATCAAAGCAGAACCCACAACTTGGCCTGTGCTATTTTTCAGTAAACTACCATTTGCCTGAAACGGAAACGCAATCTGCCCAATGGCAATCATCGCAAAAGGATAAATAATCGCACCTATTACCCAGAGTACCAAGGTAGAACGAACAGCTCTGCTAGCTTCACGTGCAAAACTCATTAGAATTTCTCCGGTACAAACATTACAAAAAATAGATATATAGAAAGCCCTAACGTCACCATTCCTAACAGTCCCAATCCCCAAGATTGACTGCGGGAAAGTTGTTCGCTAGTAGCTGCATAGACCATAGGTGCAACCACTAGGTTGAAACACATCGCCAGAAATAAATACAGTGGCAGCTTTTGTCTACGCCATTGACACCAAATTTCAGTTATTTCTTCTAATACTTGGGATGCAGCGATAGTGCGTCGGGTATGAACGGGTTTCATAGTAAATTAAGACAAAGGTAAAATAATATCTATTAGTTTGATGGCAATAAAGGGAGCAATGATGCCACCAACGCCATAGATGAAGATGTTGCGACGTAGCAGTTGATCTGCTGTTAAAGGTAAAAACTTTACCCCTTTGAGTGCTAGCGGAATTAGTGCCGGAATAATCAAGGCGTTGTAAATCAGCGCCGAGATGATCGCAGATTGGGCACTCTTTAATCCCATAATATTCAGTGCGCCGATTCCAGCAGCCGCAAAGATAGTCGGAATAATTGCAAAATACTTGGCGATATCATTAGCGATGGAGAATGTTGTCAAGGCTCCACGAGTAATTAGCAACTGTTTACCTATGGTTACTAGGTCAATTAGCTTCGTGGGGTCAGAGTCTAAGTCCACCATGTTAGCAGCTTCTTTGGCAGCTTGCGTCCCAGAGTTCATTGCCACACCCACATTTGCTTGCGCCAAAGCAGGGGCATCATTAGTACCATCCCCGGTCATTGCTACCAATTTACCCTGAGATTGTTCGGAACGAATCACCTCAATTTTGTCTTCTGGAGTCGCTTCGGCAATAAAATCATCCACCCCAGCTTCTTTAGCAATTACCGAAGCGGTAATTCGGTTGTCACCTGTGAGCATAACGGTGCGAACACCCATGCGGCGAAGTTGGTCAAACCGTTCCCGCAGACCAGGTTTGACAATATCTTTGAGGTAGATCACACCATAAATTTTGTCATCTTGGCAAACAGCTAAAGGTGTACCGCCTAACCGGGAAACTCGCTCATAAGCTGCGTCTATATCATCAGGAACGTTACCGCCACGAGAACGGACAAATCCCTTAATCGCATCCACTGCACCTTTGCGAATTTGTTTACCATCGGGTAAATTCGTGCCACTCATCCGGGTTTTGGCGGTAAATTCCACACCTTCGGCTTTGTCAATATTAAAATCTACCGCAGCCTGGGACTTTTCTGCCAAGATCACAATTGACTTGCCCTCTGGCGTATCGTCAAACAAGCTAGCAGCTAGAGAAACTCGCGCCACATCTTCTAGTGAGTGATTATCCAAAGGAATAAACTCATCAGCCATCCGATTACCCAAGGTGATTGTACCCGTCTTATCCAGCACCAAGGTGTTGATGTCGCCACAAGCTTCTACTGCTCGACCAGAGGTAGCAATGACGTTGAATTGGGCAACCCTGTCCATCCCTGCAATACCGATCGCACTGAGCAATCCACCAATAGTTGTAGGAATCAAAGCTACCAGTAGCGAGATAAGAATCGCAACGCTAGCACCCGCCCGTAGACTGTTTCCGGCCTCAGCGCCAAAGGCAGTGGTGATAAAGGTGGCGATATAGCCCACGTAGGGGGGAATGGTTGACACTACAATCAAGAACACTTGCGTTAGCACTGCCAACAATACTGTCAAAGCAATCTCGTTGGGAGTCTTGGTGCGTTGTGCCCCTTCTACCAGGGCAATCATGCGATCGATAAAGCCTTGACCAGGATCGGCACTAACACGAATTGTCAACTCATCAGAGAGTAGGCGTGTACCTCCTGTCACCGAACTGGCAATATCTGTACCTGGTTGCTTCAATACCGGGGCCGATTCCCCAGTAATTGCAGACTCATCTACTGAGCCAATGCCTTTAATTACATCCCCATCGGCGGGAATCATATTATTTGCAACCACCTTGACCAAATCACCCCGTCGCAGTTCCGTAGAATTGACTTGTTGTATCGAACCATCAGGGAGGATTTTGTTAGCGATCGTATCCGATCGCGTCGATCGCAGTGAATCAGCCTGTGCTTTACCACGTCCTTCAGCCACAGCTTCGGCAAAGTTGGCAAAAACGAGGGTGAAAAAGAGAATGAAGGTAATCAACCCATTTAACAGACGTTGTTGGTTGATATCTGCCTGGACTGTGCCAAACAGATTTGGGTTAAGGGTAACAAGAAAGGTGACAATTGTCCCCACCCAAACAACAAACATAACTGGGTTTCTGACAGTAATTCGCGGATCGAGTTTGACAAATGACTGACGAATTGCCCTTTGGTAAAGTCCCCGCATATCTGTTTTGGGGGTGTGCTTACGCGAGTCACGAGTTCCAGATGGAATACGGGGCGAAGGAGAATCAGTAGTAATTGGCATACATTAAATTTTGGGAATGGGGCATTGGGAATGGGGCGTTGTACCTCATCTCCTACTCTCTAGCCGATACCTTTGGCAATAAAAAAGGCTTCAGCGATGGGGCCTAATGCCAGCACTGGGAAAAATGTGAGTGCGCCCAGGATTAAAATTACGCCTGCGGTAACGCCTGTAAATAGTCCGGTATCGGTTCGTAATGTACCAGTGGTGTAAGGAACAGCTTGCTTGCGAGACATACTATCTGCTAATAACAGCAAACCTAAAATTGGGATATAGCGTCCAGCTAGTAGACTGAAGCAAGTACTCAAGTTCCACCACAAAGCGGTTGTAGTTGTTGCTGTACCTGTAGATATTGCAAAAGGAGACGGTTGTGAATCGCCTAAACCTTCAAAACCAGAACCGTTGTTCGCAGCAGCTGAGGCATATTCGTAGATAACTTGAGCAAAGCCGTGGAAACCGGGATTGCTAATTCCTGCCAATTGGTCAGGAAAAGCTAAGGCGATTCCTGCGGGAATCAAAATGGCGATCGGGTGAACTAGCAAAATCAAGAAGCTAGCAAGTACAACTTCACGCTTTTCAATCTTGCGTCCGAGAAATTCTGGTGTGCGCCCCACCATCAGCCCTGTAGCAAACACAGCCAGTATCAGGTAAGCAAACAAATAAGCGGTTCCAGTACCCTGTCCACCCCAGATAATTTGCAGAAACATATTAGAAAGCGTAATAAAACCACCGTTGGGCATGAAAGAGTCGTGTAAACTATTGACTGCGCCGCACATGGTGCCGGTTGTACTTACCGCAAATAGTGCAGATTGTGCCCAACCAAACCGGACTTCTTTACCCTCTAGATTTGGTTGCTGACTACCCAGCAGTGCATTCACAGCCGGATTGCCGTTGTATTCACCAATGGCAGTAACGATGATAAATATTACATAAAGGATGCCCACCATTCCGTAGACTAACCAGGCTTGCTTAGTATTGTTCGCAAACAACCCATAAGTGTAGATTAGGGAAGTAGGAATTGAAAGCATGGCCACGATTTGAATTAAGTTAGTAAATCCGCTAGGATTTTCAAAGGGGTGTGCCGAGTTGATGGCGAAAAAGCCGCCGCCGTTTTCCCCTAATTGCTTGATAATTTCAAAGTGGGCAACGGGGCCGCGAGCGATCGCTTGACTAATATTCGGGTCTTCCAAGGTAGGGAATACAACTGCACCCGCCAGGGTTTCGGGAACACCAGCAGCTATCAACACAATCCCACCCACAATACAAATAGGCAGCAAAATTCGGGTAATCGAGCGAATTAGGTCTACATAAAAGTTGCCTAACGATCTACCCGTCAATCCCCGAATAAAAGCAATTCCTACCGCTAAACCAGTACCAGCAGAGGTGAACATGTGATAACCCAGTCCCCACATTTGGCTGGCATAGCTCATGTATGTTTCACCAGAATAATGTTGCTGGTTGGTATTAGTAATAAAGGAAATGGTAGTATGCAGTGCTGTATCCCAAGTTGGGGCTTTTATCCCCGTGGGATTGAGGGGCAACCATCCTTGACTCATGATGATAAAGAAAATCAGCAACCCCATTGCTACGTTGCTATACAGGATTGCCCGCCCATACTGCCAGCCTGTCATGTTTTCTTTGGATTTAACACCGACTAAAGCATAAAGCACTCGCTCAACCGGATTCAATATTGGGTCGAGAAAAGTACTTTGCTCTAGGTATATACGCGCCATATAGCGCCCAAAAAATGGCGTAATCGCTACTATAATTAACAGCGTTAATGCAATTTGAATCCATCCTTCTAGCATTGGATTATTTCAACTCCGACATGAATAAATTTCAGATGAATATCAGATATTTTCTGACGATGACTCAGAAAAATAATTAATTATATTGACATTATTCGCTAACCTATAACTATCTCTTTTCTCAATTAATCATCGAGCTTTTTGTTAGAGAATACAAGGTATAAATTAATATTTAAACTAGCCTAAACAAGAAATATATTTGTTTATATAGACAAGTATTCAGAGCGTTTATCTCGATATATATCTGCAAATATAGAAAGACAGTTAAATGCTAAACAGTCATAAACCATTCGTAAAAAGTTAAATCCCCAACCTTTTAAACAAGTTGGGGATTTGGATACTGCGAATTTTCACAAATCAGATAGTATTACTAGAGAGTGAGGAGTTTAATTCATAACTCATAACTGATTTTGACGACAAATTCCAAATGCGGAAGTGTAGGCGTGTAAAAAAGTTCTGCCACCTACAGGGCCGATTTCACCACCACAGAAAAAGCCACCTACAGGAATATCGCTGAGGTAACGGCGAAATAATTCAGAATCGAAATTGGGTTTACCATAGAGTCCTTCGCCTCGCCCCAGACAGGCAAACATTAAGGCAGCGACGGCAGAGGGTTCAGATTCTCGTTGGGTTTGATAACTTTGGAGGAGTAATTCTAGGTCTTCAGCAGAGGCTTGGGCATCGCGGAGGTGGAATTGCAGCCTTTGACCAGGACGAACGCGATCGCCAATTGCGATCGCTCCAGCTGTTGGATCGACCCCAAGAATACCACGAATTAAAAAGTCTCCCTGCTGCAAAGCCAGCTTAAACTCGTCCATCGCCACACCAACAAACAAAGAGTGCTGTGCTAAAGTTCGTTCGTGTTCGCTAAGACTAGCAATCAAATCTCGCAATACTACTAGCGGTACTTGCTCATCTAACTCTAAGATGATGTTGCGATCGGCTTTTGTAACTTGCAATGGTTTGCCAATTGGTCGGCATCCTTGGGCTACAATCGTTTCCAAAACAATATTGCCAGTCAAAGCTATCCCAACAGTACCCTCACGATACAGACTTTGACATTCCTCGCCGTCAGTCTCATTACAAAATAGGGCAACACGACCACCCATACCTCCACCACTAGCCTGTCCCCCCACGATCACCGATCCTGGATAAGCAAAATCCAACCCCTGCAACAAATCGTTGATTCCAGAGGCGAAGGAACTAGACAGCAAAATAAACTGGGGTGTTGGTGATGCTGGCACACCAATCAAATCAACCCAAGCATCTGGTGAACTATCTAAGTCAGGTAATTCTTCTGCAACAACATGAAAAACTTGAACCTTCACCCCTGGAAGATGTGCTAAAGTCAAGCTAATAGCTGGTTCAGCTTCGAGTTCTTGGGTTTCTCCGTTAACTGTCGTCCCAATCACACCTCCACCGCTACAGCCAATTAGCACTGGTACAGAAAGTTTCTCAGCTAACAAGGGTAACAATCGGGAATACTCACTCGTAAAAGCAGACGAAATGAATACCAGTCCTAGATCCGCAGGTGCTGTTAACGATGAGACAGCTCGTTCCACCACATCTGTAACGGCGGCTTCTAAAGAATGATGGGTTGATAGGGCATTTGCCCACTGCATTTGGTCTGCCATGAGTTTTGAGCTTCTTTCTCTTTTTGTGCTAGTAGATTTTGATGTATTTTTATTTTGGGAAGAATTGCATCCTACAAGAATTAGTGCCAGCCTTTTGTCTCCTCCATCCCAAGAAGCTGGGGTTGTCATTCCCTAATAGATGCATCTAAATATATTGTATGATTGTTTATCTATGGTACTAATCCCACAAAATCTTAAAACATAAAGATGAATGCATTATAGATGCGGCAGTTTACTATATTGGTTATAAATCAATAGGCTAAAGTACTAACTTATGAACTGAATAGTTAGAATGGTTAGTAATCAAGCTAAAATCTGCCATTTCTGAAGTTTTTCTATACTAGTATTAACAACACACAACGAGACTAAAGCAATGACCAACATCCAAGAAACAGCAACAAGCGACATCCAGGAGAAAATTCAAGAAGAAGTAGAACAAGCGCGTACTGTCTGTGACATTAACGGTAGCGGTTCACCAGAATGTGCTGCTGCTTGGGATGCAGTAGAAGAATTGCAAGCTGAAGCTTCCCACAAGCGTCAAAGCAAGCCCAAAAATTCTCTAGAACAGTATTGTGATGACAACCCAGATGCAATTGAATGCCGGGTTTATGACGACTAGAAATTTAAACAAGTGAATTTTCTGTTCGTTTGTCACCAAGCAACCAAGATTTACTTACTGAGATTTCGCACTTTTACGCTACTTCCGGCTAAAACCGTACTCTCCCTGTTTAATTATTTTCTCCAATAGACAAAAAAATGGTGAAATATCTGGAGTTACGGATGTATCAGGGTTAAGCTTTGAGAATTTTTATCTTAAAAGGAAACCTTTACACCCAAAAAAATTGGGGTTTTGTCCGCAAGTATCAAGTATATAGCTGCTAGGTGGGCTTTTAACAGGCTCCCTGACGCTACTACAGGTAAGTGTAAATCTAAGTTGAGGATCTTTGAGTTGCTTGTTTTTTTGCCAAATTGAGAGATTTAGGAAAGTAAATTAAACAACTTACCATTTAAAAATTTTTCCAAAAATCTTTGCAAGGCATGAATTGGTTGTAGGGGCGTACATCTGTATGCCCCTACAAACGTGTTTATAGTAGAAACTGCGTGAAATGGTATAAGTTGGGTAGCCACTTGCTTCCACCAAGAAGTTAGAGCGCAGTCTTGAGGCTAGATTTTGTGCTTTGATTAAACTGTTTGTAATATAGATAGACTACTAGCTAGCTAATAGCTTACAAGTTTGTCAGTTATGGATACTTGCTCTTAGTTTAAATTGTTTTATTTATCGTTTGAGAAAAACTATGGACTATAACGTTTGGTTTCGCCCTTTCGTCTGGATTGATTACCGATTGGCAGTATTATTTCTGGTAATTATTCCGTTAATTCTTTTAATTTGGGCATTTGTGCAAAAAGCAGAAAGTATACAACGCTTATTGACTATATACTGGAAAGTATCAAGCTTGGTGGCAATCACGATTTACTTAATGATTGCCCAGTATCCAGTTAGCTTTATCTCTGGATTAATGGCTCAGATTTTAATCCCAATTTCACTGTGGTTCTGGGTAGATATCAACGATGAAATTGAGTATCAAACCAGTGGAGTTTTGAAATTTATTTTTACCTCTTGGCGCTGGGCTACAACTGTTTATTGTATTTTGGGTACACTAGCGTTGATCCCATTTTTGGGTTGTGCTTTTTCTGCCAGTGTGATGAAGACTGCTTATTGTCGCGTCTGGTTTGAGATTCCGTTATTATTCAAAGAATATTTTCATGCTAATAGCAAAGCTGAGTTTTTAGGTTTTCTTGGCATAACTAGTTTAGTAATTTATGTGGTTTACTTAAGCTATTTTGTTCTGATTAAGCTTGGCAAGCAGGGACGTTCAGCCACACCACAATAACTGTCGCTACGTCACATACCCCTAATGTAAAAAAATGAATTCCATTGGTAAGCGGCTAGAACAATACACCGCTAAACGCCCTAAAGAAGTCTTGATTGTAATAGTGGAAATTGCCGATGAGGAAGATACAATTGCTATTTTCAAAGGCTTTTCCAGCTCTTTGATGCGCCCCACAGCATTTGATGCAGATGTACCAGTTCTGCCAGATGGGGCAAAAATTCTCAATATTGACAGGGTAGGCAGTCCTTATAATCCTGAAGCACCCCGTTATCTTCAACAAGGAATTTCTTGGGAAGCTATGGAAACTCTATTATCAGAAGTGGGAGTCTAACTAAAATTTTGTCTCAAGTTAGTTGGTAGACTTACTCAAGCAACCCTCATAGATTAAACAAATATCGGAACTCCCTAAGTTGTCACCAATCTACGCAGTATAGGAACGAGGAGATTTAGTTATTGACCAAATACCAATTTTGTAGCGCCAACCGTTGAATTTCGCGCCAGGGGATATTATGTTTTCTGGCTAATTCTGCACAATCTTCATATTCTGGCTGCACATTAGCAATAACTTTCTCTGGTGATTGTCCCTTCCATGCTACTTTGACACGCACTTTGCCATATTCAATTTCCACTTGTTGAATTTCCCGTTGTAAAATGGCGCGTTGCTGAGTTGTTCGCCGAATACCCAAAGTTGTAGTTTCACGGAATATAACCGCTTCACAACTGAGTAAATTTTCTGGATGACAAATCACAGTCAGCAAAATTCCTGGACGGGACTTTTTCATGCCGATCGCTTGGGTAAAAACATCCACCGCACCAGCAGCAAACAACGCCTCAAACACATAGCCGATCGCTTGCGGATTTAAATCATCAACTTGGGTTTCTAGTACCGAGATAGTTTCTAAATTTGAGCTAGTATCTTCAGAATCGCCGAAATCTGACTGTAAACTTGTGCTTTCGCCCAGCCAGAGGCGTAAAATATTGGGAATTGGTAAATTTATGGTTCCTGCTCCCAGTCCTACCTGCTTGATAGAGATCGCGGGTGGCGAACCAAAATCTCTTACCAAAGTAGTAGCGATCGCAGCTCCTGTTGGCGTTACCAGTTCTCTATCAATGCCATTGCTATAAACTGGACAACCCCGCATTTCCCAAAGTTTTAATACTGCTGGTACTGGTACTGCCATTTGACCATGTGCAGCCCGAACAGTACCGCCACCAGTGGGAAACGCCGAGCAGTAAAGTAGGGGCCATCCTTCGTCATTACTCTCAATCCCTAACCAATCTAACCCCAGGCAAGTACCTACAATATCTACGATCGCATCCATAGCACCCACTTCATGAAAATGAACTTTTTCAGGGGAAATTCCATGCACCGCTCCTTCTGCGACTGCTAACTGTCGGAATACTGCCAAACTCCAAGCTTCTGCACGTGATGGCAACCCCGCTTTGAGAATCATCTGCTCTATTTCTGGCAAGTGGCGTGTGTGATGGTGATTGGGTTCGTGGTCGTGGTGGTCATGGTGATGGCGATCGTGTACTAAATCCACATGAACTTTAGTCGCCTGCTGCCCATTCCGTTGGACAAATTCTGCTCTTAACTGATATTCCTGTTCAATTCCCAATCCATTGAGCTTTTCAATTAAATACTCCACAGGAACACCCAAACTTACCAAAGCACCCAGGCACATATCACCAGAAATTCCTGTCGGACATTGAAGATAAGCAATTTTATTCATAATAAATTAGTCATTAGTCATTAATCATTAGTCATTTGTCATTTGTCATTCTTCCCCAGTCCCTAGTCCCCAATCCCCAATCCCTCTATGGCAAAAATTTTCTCAGTTCATCCGGATAATCCTCAAGTTCGCCGAATAGAGGAAATAAAGTCGGCGCTTTCTAGTGGCGCAGTCATGCTTTACCCTACTGATACAGTTTATGCGATCGGTTGTGATTTGAATGCTAAGTCGGCGGTAGAACGAGTGCGGCAAATTAAACAGCTAGCAAATGATAAACCACTGACATTTTTATGTCCCTCGCTTTCAAATGTGGCAACTTATGCCTTCGTAAGTGACACAGCCTATCGGATTATGAAACGCCTTATTCCAGGACCATACACGTTTTTGCTCCCAGCAACTAAATTAGTACCGCGATTGGTGCAAAGCCCCAAGCGGAAAAGTACTGGAATTAGAGTACCAAACCATACTGTGTGTTTGGAGTTGCTGGCAGCTTTGGGCAATCCGATTATTTCAACTTCAGCACATCTGCCACCAGATGAAGCAGATAACGGCATGATTCGGATAGAGCCAGAAACTGTTCAGTCACGGGTAGAGCTATTTGACCGTTTGGACAAGTTGGTAGACATAATTGTAGACACTGGCGAAGAACCTACTTATGAAGTCTCTACCATCTTAGATATGACCGGAGACGAAGCAGCAATTATACGGAGGGGTTTAGGTTGGGAAGCAGCAGCAGCATGGGTATAAGAATGAGACTTCACAGGCACACCTCTCCGTTTCGGAAATTGTGATAAAAGCAACTCCAGTTTTTAAATTGTCATATTTAAACGTGATGTCTATGACGGGCACAGATGCAATAACAGGATGGTGGTAACAGTAGGTACAGCAAGGGATTTGACAACTTTGAGAAAATGGTGGGTACATGAGTACTCGCGTCAATGTGGTGGCTTGTGAAAGAACCGACACATTGGCATAACTGTAACTCTCTCGTATTTCCTACAGTTTTATATATGAGCTTTAGATGTGAGCATTATATGGGGCAAGTCTTAATTGATAAATGCCCAAAGATCCTCCAGCCAAGGCTAGCCTTGATTGCTGTGTCTGCGTTGTAATTACGGTGCAATACTACTCCCTGGAAAAGTCATGAAAGCTAACGTCATCAATCTACCAAACTCTACACCCATTTTTGAAAACCACCTTTCGACCGAAGAATTTTCAGACAGCAGCGAAACCTTGATTGAATTGCTGTGTCAAGAAATGCAAGCACAAGTGAAAGCAGCACCCAGGTGCGTAGAAGCTTTAGCAAACCGCATAGCCGTAGAAGTAGAACGCATTTGCGATAAAAGCTCGCGTATCCAAACATCTGGGCAAATCAAATCCTGGCAGATTACGCTGGGAAGGCATCGGATGCAAAAGTGCTTACGTTACTACCAACTAGGTTCCAAACAAGGGCGGGTGGAATTACATAGTAATTTGGGTGCTATGGTTTACCGCCATGTAACTTTATCTGGCTCGGAGTTGGGCTTTGATGCTCGTTACAGCCTAATTGAAGATTTTTTACAAGCATTTTATATTGAAGCTATCAAAGCTTTCCGCAGAGAAAACGAACTACCTCACGATCACACACCGCGTACTCAGCTGCAATTAGCTGAATATATGGCGTTTACAGAACAGTACGCCAAACGTCGCATCAATTTACCTGGTGGTGCAAATCAGCAATTAATTATCCTGCGGGCCCAAGGTTTTGCTCGTCGTCAGCCGCAAGAGACTACCGTGGATATTGAAATGGCGGTGGAGTCTGCTAAGGGTGAAGAAGCAGAATCTTATCAGCGTAACTCGGCGGTGCAACAGTTGCGATCGCAGATGATTGCCCAAACTAATTTCGATCCATCTGAAGAGTCAGAACGCGATCGCGTCATCACTGAATTGATGAAATATCTGGAGTCTCAAGGTCAATCTGACTGTATGAACTACCTCAGCTTGAAACTTCAAGACCTCTCAGCCCCAGAAATTGACCAAATTCTCGGTTTAACCAGCCGTCAACGCGATTATCTCCAACAACGCTTTAAATACCACGTAGAAAAGTTTGCCAAACAACATCACTGGCAATTAGTACATCAATGGCTAGGCGCAGGTTTAGAGCAAAAGTTGGGTTTATCTTCCCAGCAGTGGGAAATCTTTGTGAATCAACTCACAGAACAACAACAGCAAATATTACAGTTGAAAACTGCAAGACAAACTGACCAAGCGATCGCAAAAACCATCAAATGCACCCCCAAACAGTTACAAAAGCGCTGGACTCAACTGTTAGAACTAGCATGGTCTATCCGCAACGGTCATACTGAAGCACAAACAGGTTGAAGCTAAGGTGAAATAAGCAAAAAACATTATCTAAGCCTATGACTGGGACGAGAAGCGCGAATTTAGCTTATAAACTAAGTACAAAATTTCATTAATTTGTAGCGAATTCTTTGCGTGCCTCTGCGCTTTCCTCTGCGCCCCTACCCTGCGGGAAGGCAAAGTGCCTATGCGTTTAAATTTCACCCTTCAATTCGCCACGATCTTCCACAAATAACTCTTATCTGAATTTATCTCAATTACTAACTCGTTCCTCATCAAAATTATTAATACATTTGTATTTATTTAGTACAAAAATACCAATAATTTCCGATTTTTTACCCATTAATCCAACCTTGTTTACGTCAGAATAAAAAATTCATATTAAGAAACTGACCCTTTTTTACTACTTCTGTGAAATCCTATAATTAGTAGGACTTTTGGCAGAGGGATTTAGAATGGCTCTGACTCAAGGCGGACGGGCAAATAAGTCGGGGAATATTTTAGAAGGAAATGTTGAAGCAATCCTAAATGGACATAATTATTTCCAAGTAGGGAACTATGTCCCAAAAGAATTTATACTAAATGCTGCTTTATTACCAAAGCGCTATGGAAAAGAAATTTATATTGGAACTGGGATTTATCATACCGATTTGAAGGTTGATTTTTATGTTGTTGGCTCACCTGCAATGCCATCTGGTTTAATTTTCGAGTGCAAATGGCAAGAAAGCCCCGGTTCTGTCGATGAAAAGTTTCCTTACTTGAACATGAACATCCAGCACTATTACCCTGCACCAACTATCGTCATTTTAGGCGGTGAAGGTATGCGAGAAGGTGCCAGCAAATGGCTAAAAACAAGAGTTAATGATAACCATAATTTATTAGCAGTTTATAGCTTAGACAGATTTATTGCTTGGGCAAATAAAAATCTTTAAAAGATGTAATTAACAGTTCGTCAATCATGCCTCTATTTTTTATATTGGAGTTAATTGATCGGGCTGCTTTGATTTTGTAAGCTTCAAAATTGATATCTGTATAAATATTTCTAATAAATTCGCTATCAGAATTACAGACCATAACTTTAACACCACGACTTGCCAACTCTGCACAAGTATCTCTTAAAAGTTCTTGGTCTTTTTTACTAAAACAATTTTGACTATAAGCGGTGAAATAGCTAGTATCACTTATAGGATGATAGGGTGGGTCAAAAAATACAAAGTCATCACTGCTAGTTGCATAATTTAGGACTTCTGTAAAATCTGCTTGTTTAATTTCTGCATGAGAAAGCGCTTCTGATGCCGCTTGCAGTAAAACCTCAGAACAAATATTAGGATTTTCATATCTGCCTAAAGGCACATTGAATTTTCCCTGAGAATTGACTCGATAAAGACCATTAAAACAAGTCTTATTAAGATAAATTAGACGAGCCGCTTTTTCTATATCGGTGCCACCAGAGTTGTTTCTGACACTATAATAATAATCTTTATTATGTCGAATTTTATGCTCTTTCAATAGAGAAATTAATTCTTCAACACGATCTCTAACACAACAATAAGTGTTAATTAATTCGGCATTAATATCAGTTAAAGTTGCTGTCTTTGGTTGGAGATAGAAAAAAACAGCACCACCACCTAAAAATGGTTCATAGTAATTTTTATAACTTTTGGGAAAATAAGGAATATATTGCTGTATCAACCTACTTTTACCCCCTGCCCACTTCAAAAATGGACGCGGGCTAGTTTCCTTGGGGATTTGAATTACCATTTACTTGCGATTTAACTGAAAATAATCGTGACTAAATAAAGCCAATATAACCGACGAGGCATATTTTATATTAGCTGGCTAATTTTCCGGCTGCATAGATTACAATTGAGTTGATAAAGCATATCAAAACAAACGTAAGTATATAACAAGGCAGTTTAGATTCAGATGTTTGACGGATTTTGGGATAACGTCTTTCGCTACCCCCGCTACTTAATTACTATAGTCTTAGGGCTGTTTTTGAACACCTTTGCGCCATTAGTGCCACTGTTGAAGCGCCCTGTTACCTTAATCGCCCTCTTAGGTTTATTTGTGAGCAGCCTAGTCTTTCTTACTTTCACCCTACGGGCAATGCTGGGCTTGAGTGCAATCTAGACTAGCGTTATATCGGGGCTATGCCCTACAGACGGTTGCTCTTGGCGTTGCTTTCGCTAAGTACTGTCTACCCAAATTGCATCTATTTTTGTCGTACAACCTCTGTCAGGAGGCGAAATTTTTATGGCTACAAATCGCCGGGTTTCCCGCGTTGCAGAATTGATCAAACGGGAAGTTAGCCAAATGCTGCTCAACGGCATTAAGGATGACCGTGTGGGTACAGGAATGGTAAGTGTGACTGATGTTGATGTTTCTGGCGATCTCCAACACGCCAAAATCTACGTCAGTATCTATGGTACAGATGAAGCTAAGGTAGAAACAATGGCAGGCTTAAAGTCAGCCACAGGTTACGTCCGCAGTGAACTTGGGGCGCGGGTACGGCTACGTCGTACACCAGAGGTCATCTTTCTCGAAGATCGTTCCATAGAACGCGGTAACAAGGTACTGGCACTACTAAGCCAACTCAATCACGATCGTCCACCAGAACACCTGTTAGCAGTAGAAGACAGCACAGATGAAGATGATGAATCATTTAGTGAATAAGTAACTTAAATAACAATGTAACTTCAGAACAATTAATCTCAGCAAATCCGCCAAACAGTTTACAGACGTGACTAGATCGCGTCTGTTTTAATGTAACCATAACCTACTTCAGCGATCGGTAGTTGCATCTATACGCTTTATCAAGAAGGGGAAGGGGGAAAGGGGAAAGGGAAAAGGGTAAGGGACCCCTGCCCCCTTCCCTTTTACCCCGCCAAGTTCCCTTGGCGTACTACTAGGAGTATGCGTCTGCGTGAATTGCCGCTAACTGAAAATTGTGGTTTTGGCTGTACCCTGCGGGAAGCTAACGCAATGGTGGCTTCAAATCTTAGGGGTTGAATCCCCAACTGATTTGCTCCTCCTGCCTTTACTCCACCCTTCTACAGATGTTGATCAAAAGAAAACTGTGTAATATTAGTGCTGAAAATAACTAAGCAATTGCAATTTTACTTAAGAAATTGTTAACAGATGATAGGGTAAAAGCCTTCGTAGTGTACTTTAGCCGTTATGTTTTGCAACAGTTTATACCGTAGTATCTGACAAATATTCTTGTGTTGTTTACCCTTAGATAAATACCAGCAGTTCTAGATCCGGCTTTAAGGTGATTATTTGATATGTAAGCGATTGCAATATGAATTCTTACCACCCAGCGAATCTTGCCTAAATACAGTAATGGCAAGACTTTCAGACTTGTTGCATAAAAACCATACAACCGCCATAGCAGGTTAAGTTAACTACTCGGAATTTTTTTTGTAAAGCAGATTTTTGATAAATGTCAGGATTCGTTGACTTTCTTAACATTTCTTGAGATAATTTCAGGATATCTAGCGTCAAAATAAAAATAGTTCCGTATAGCAAACTACAAAATACTAGCCACAAGTCTAATTTCTGTAATGTTTGTTCCTAATTATTAACGGGAACACTATCGTAAGTGTTAATTTGTGAGTAAAAACCATGAGTGTGAATACGGTGCCTTCTATCAATTACTACTCTCTCGATTTGATCCAAGACGAAGCACGTCGACTGGTGCAAAAGGGAATGATTAGCCGACAACAGCCAATATATACCCTTTGCCAATACATTCCAGCGAGAGAGTGGGTTTGCGTTGAATGTGAATTAGAGAAATGTGACTTTTTGTTGCGCGATCGCATTGGCGACCTAATTGGTCGTGAACAGTGGGACAACGACTAAATCAATGTTTGATTTCGGGTTTGGGGTTGGGGGTTAATTTTCGATGTGTGGATGTCACAGTCAACGATCCTACGCCCAATTTGGGGGATAATCTCTGGTTTTTAATGAGCATTGCCCCATAAAGAATCTTGCGTTTTTCATTAACACAGAAGCATTGGAGTCTTAATTTATATAAGTTTTCAAGTTAAAGAAGGCATCAGAACCATTTTTTCTGTATATCTGGTGCTACAGCTTGAGTTTAATATGTAAATTCGGTGAAGCTCCTACATTGATCCGATAGAAGTGTAGGAACTTCACTTTTGACTCGCAATTGACAGCATCGCTTACTGTTCAAAGGTAGAATCCGTCTGGAAAAGTTTGCTCAGTCGGGCTAATCGACACCAGTTGCGACAATAGAGGAGACCTCCGCAAGTAACTGGCTCAACTTTCGCAAAATCCCAAATTTGTATAGGATTATTTGTTAAAAAATCTCTAAAAGCAGAGAAACAATTATATAAACGATTATCCGACCTGCTCTAAATATTGATTAATGTCTTCAATAATACGGGTAAGTTCAGCTTCAGTAGTCAAGCGGATGTTGACGTTGCGGACAGTGAGCAAAACTTTGGCTGCGAAAGGCGTTGGCCAGATATTAGGATTACAGAAAATTTCTAAAAATACTTCACCCGTATAACGATATTCCATTGGAGGCTGGGGAGTGACTTTACCACCGCCAGGAGTGGGTTTAGCGGCGACAGCTTTCAGGCGCTCCATCAGTTGATCTGTCGCTGTCTTTAATTCTCGTGCTGCTTGGGGTGAAAAACTGAAGGAGACAGAACCTTCAATTAGGTTCAATGTTAGAGGAATTGAAGACATAAGTTTTTATTAAAGCTTATTGATAAGTACTAATCTTACCGGAAGAAGAGACGAAGCCGCCGAGATCGACGGCGGCGAAGCCCAATTTTTTGAGGATGCACCCCCAAGCGCTGATATTGTCGCCACACAGATTTACACGATCGGATTTTTCTTGGTTCTGCTTTATCAGGCTGCAAAGCCACCATCAATCTTCAGGCTTGCACCGGTAATGAAACCAGCTTCTGCACTGGCGAGATAGGAAACCATCTCGGCGACTTCTTCTGTTCGACCATACCGTTGGAGGGCAATCATACTTTTCATAGTGTCGGCAAAGGGGCCTTCCGCCGGATTCATGTCAGTGTCTATCGGGCCGGGTTGAATATTGTTCACCGTGATGCCACGAGGGCCGAGATCGCGGGCAAGACCGCGTGTGAAGCTTGCGATCGCACCCTTGGTTAAAGCGTAAACGGAGCCGCCAGCAAAAGGCATTATGTCACTGTTGACGCTGCCAATCATAACGATCCGTCCGCCCTCACCCATGTGGCGGACAGCCTCCTGAGTTGCCACAAAGACACCCTTGATGTTAACCGCGATCAGCCGATCAAAATCATCCATTGAGAATTGATCGATTGGGGCTAAAGTGGCGACCCCCGCATTGTTCACAAGGATGTCAAGACGACCAAAGGCTTTCACTGTCTCGGCAACAGCGTTTTTCACGGCTTCGACATTGGCACTGTCGGCGCGAAGAGCCAGGGCTTTTCCACCAGCCGTTTCGATGGCAAGCACCACCTCGTCGGCTTTTTGCGGAGAGCTAGTGTAGGTGAGGGCGACGGCTGCACCATCGTTTGCGAGACGTTTGGCGATCGCTGCTCCCAGACCGCGTGAGCCGCCTGTTACCAATGCCACCTTACCTGTAAGTTTTTTGGTACTCATAATATTCGTGATTGAAACTTGCCGTCTGAGGAAAATTGACCTTTGGAATTATATGGCTTAAGTTCTTACTCAAACTCGTAAGAGGATTAAATTTTTACTCATTACTCTGGCTTGTTAATTTATTTTTAGCGAGGGGAACGCGAAAATTTACCTCTAGGTTTACTAAATTATTCCAAAACCTGTAAATATTTTTCGATTTTGCTGCTCAAATTTTGACTATTTTTTGAATGAAGCACAGGCTTCTTTATCCTTGTCAGGTAGTAAATAAAACTCCTTCACTCGTCAGTTATCCTAAGTAAGTACACACCACTGATGGTCGTCATAATATCTCTGGATACAATTTTGTTTGGAGTAACTAGATGTAGAAATAACAAAATTAATTAAAATATTTCTGGAATTAATGCTAAAAATATGCTGTTATTTATAAAGGCATTACTAATAGCTATAAAGCTTGTAGCTGTTGTTAGCTATAAATAATCTCAACAGAATGGTAAAAAAGATAGAGCCTATAGAGAGACTTAATTCTTACTGCGTAAGACTTTGATACATTTTATTTGTGTTTATTTATGTTTTGAGTTCTACATTAGAAGTCATAGAACTTGATGTGATAAATTATCTATGGTTTACGATAACCGCGCCGAAGTACGAAAAGTTTTAATTATTACCCTACTACTCAACCTGTTTGTAATGGGATTGAAAGCACTTGTGGGTTACTGGACAGGTTCGTTGAGCTTGCTAGCTGATGCCTTGCATAGTGTGACAGATAGCGCCAACAACGTTTTAGGATTAATTGCAAGTAAATTTTCTTCTCCACAGCCCGATCGCGAACATCCCTATGGACACAGCAAGTTTGAAGCTGTGGGGGCTTTAGGAATAGCCTCATTTTTAGGAATAGCTTGTTTTGAAATTCTGCAAGGAGCAATCGAACGAATTCTCAAAGGTGGTGGTGAACCTGTGAGAATATCGCCACCGGAGTTGTGGTTATTACTAATTGTGCTGGGCGTGAATATTTTTGTGGCGTTTTACGAACGTGCTGTGGGTAAGCGGGTAGGTAGCTCAATCCTCATAGCTGACGCTACACATACCATGAGTGATATTTGGGTGACAATCTCTGTAATTGGCGGTTTGATCGGAGTTTGGCTAGGTTATCAATGGATGGATTTGGTGTTAGCTTTCCCTGTCGCCTTGTTGGTATTTTGGAGTGGCTGGTCAGTTTTAAAAGAAAATTTGCCTTGGCTTGTGGATCAAATGGCGATCGCACCAGAAGCAATTCATGCGATCGCTACTTCTGTTTCAGGTGTAATTAACTGTCATGATATTGCTTCTCGCGGTGTTCTTGGTCGTCAGGTATTTATTGAAATGCATTTAATAGTAGATGCATCAGACGTAGAAACCGCTCACCACATCACCGAAGAAGTAGAAAGCCGATTAGAAGAAAGGTTCCGTCCAGTGAGGATTTTAATTCACGTAGAGCCACCAGCATATAAGTCTGAGCAAATTAGCTTTGAAACTGGATTGAAATAGTTGTGTTCACACAAGTGGAGTTGGAAATCAAATAGAGGGAAAAGAACGAAAAATAATTTTTAAAAGAGTTGATTTTCCATTAAGTTTATTATCAATTAACTAACACTATTGATAATAAACTCAAAACCTTGGCTACTAAGACTTGTATCTTACCAAACAAGGATTTTAGGACTTGTGTGTACACCATAGAGATGAGTTAATAGGTCTTACGGGCCATAACGTACATATTGACTGTTGTATAGTCTTCGAGTCCAGGAATTTTACTCAGAAAGCGAAACAACGGCATCAATTTGGAAGCCCCTTCAAAAGCATTTGTAGTCTCGCTAACAATCACAAATCCGCTTTGATCAAAGGCTTTCAGGAAGTCGCGGCGCTTGAGTTTATTGAGTCCAAGGTCATAGATCGAATGGCACTCGATTCCGGGATGGTACTTATTATAAGCTGCAACAACACGCTCATCGCCAATAATGAGATGCGCCCACGGTAGCCTGATGCGCTTTCCGATTGCATGATATCCATGATCGCCAAAAGGACTGTAATAAAGTGGGCTAAAACCAGTTATTAGTAAGCCCCCTTGCCGTAGAACTCGTTTTATTGAAAGAAGAACTCGCTCTATGCCCATGATGTGTTCAAAAGTATCTTTGGAAATTACGAAATCAACCTGGCCGTCAAGCGTCGTCAGGTTGTCAATATCCAAGTGATGAAACTCTATTCTGTCTGCAATCTCTGGGTAGCGTTCTGCGACGATATTGCGCGCAAATTCGATCCGGCTACTTATGAGGTCAAGACCGATTACCCGCCGCGCTCCGGAAATGGCTGCATCAATGCACAGTGCACCATATCCACAGCCGATCTCAAGGACAACTTTACCGGAGAAGTCTGGACGACCGCCAAAGCGCCTCCAGTACATATCGGATTTTGTGACTTGTGCCTCAAAGTATTTTAGGGAAAATTCTTCATCTGGTACAGCAAAATTATCTTCAGTAAATTTGTAGTTTGCAGAGGAATCTGTAAAAGTTTCTTGACTCATGAGTTAAACTGTCAAATGACAATACAGGCTACATTAGTTTATACATCACATCAGTAGCAATAGCAATTGATACTGTTATCCTGGTAAGGAACAGTGAGCTTTCGGACAGGAGATAATGCTGAAGCCTTTGACTTAGAGTGTTTATGGAATAAGTATTATTGAGATTATTAAAGTGGTAATGTTTATTTGATTAGTGTCACGCAAATTTGCGCTCAAAAATATTCTAATTTTGACTAAAAGCGAAAATTTTACTGACAACAAAATTTGTCTTTCAGTCTTGTTCAAGGCAGTAATCGAACCTTTTAGTTTTATTCAAGTAGTGATCGCTCATAAACAAAGGACAATAAAACTCATTTGTAGAGTTTAGAATCTTTGTCAAACATAATATCGCTTCAAATCGAGCAGATTCAAAAAATGAGAGAGCGGAAAGTTAACAATTCAAAATTCAAAATCACGCTCTCTACAAGATTTGTATTAACTCTCATAAGAAGCAACCAATTCTGCGACGATCGCAACTAGTTCTCCGGGATCGACTGGTTTAGGTACATGAGTCTGAAAACCCGCTTCCAAAGCACGGCTACGATACTCACTATCGCCATAAGCAGTTAAAGCGATCGCAGGGAGTTTTTCCCAAATATCAGGCTTCAGCGCCCGGATCTTGCGGATAAGGGTGTAACCATCTTCACCAGGCATAGCAATATCACAAATTAAGACATCTGGCTGCAACTCAGGTAGTACTTTCAATGCTACCGCCGCCGATGGAACTGCCATAACGGTGCCTCCATCAGCTTCTAACACGGTAGTAATGTAAAAGCGGCTATCGTCATCATCATCAACGACGAGGATGTTTAAGCCAGCAAGGGGGAGAGGAGGTTCCATAACATCTCCATAAATGTTTATCAAATGAAAGTTATTTCTAATGAGCTGCTGGTTTTTTGTCTTTTACCACACCCTTGATAATTTTACTGCGATCGCGCCTATTTTCCTAGACAATAATTCAATTCGTCTAGCCACCATCTAATTGATGGTTAATTATTCGCTGGAATTTATAATTCTTGACTGGATAAAATTATATTTGTGTTTAAATTCATTTATATTTAGAAATTCACTTTCACAAATAATTTATTTTACAAATTTCTTTTGATAATCGCTGCCTATTTTATTACGAAAAACTTGCGATTTTGCTGGGGCTTTTAAATTTAGCAACTATGACATTTTGCTAGAAATCTAAAAACATCTAGATTGCATAAATTAAATCAAGCTCTTGTAGGATGGGCATCCTACCTGCCATAACTATTTAAGTTAAATGTAGAGTAGCTTACCAAAGCTATAGCCAAAAAAATAGACAATGCCAAAACTCAAAACGAGTCAGCTCGGCATTGCCATTTAAAATATGTGAATCTAAATTACTGCAAATAACCTGAATAATCAGAAAGAGTGATGAGCTTTTAGTTAACTCAACTCAAAACTTAATTACTCCCATTCAATGGTTCCAGGTGGCTTAGAGGTGATGTCATAAACCACCCGATTCACCCCTTTTACTTCATTCACAATCCGCGTGGAAATCACTTCGAGGACATCGTAAGGGACTCTGGCCCAATCAGCAGTCATGCCATCTTCACTGGTAACAATTCGCAAGACAATGGGGTAAGCGTAAGTACGTTGATCGCCCATAACGCCAACACTACGAATTGGCAACAATACAGCAAACGCTTGCCAGAAATCATGATACATACCGCGTTGGTTAATTTCTTGCCGCACAATCAAATCAGCATCGCGCAAAATATTTAACCGCTCTGATGTAACTTCCCCCAAAATGCGAATTGCCAAACCAGGCCCAGGAAAAGGTTGTCGTTGGACAATTTCTTCTGGTAAACCAATGGAACGCCCAACTTTGCGGACTTCATCTTTAAATAGTTTCCGCAGTGGTTCCACCAATTTAAATCTTAGGTCTTTCGGCAAACCGCCAACATTGTGATGACTCTTAATTTTTACCGCTACCCGTTCACCAGTTTGGGGATCAACATTGGTGTCAGCAGATTCGATGACATCTGGATAAAGAGTCCCTTGAGCTAAATAGTCAAAATGACCAAGGCGCTTGGAGGTTTCCTCAAATACGTTGATAAATTCGTGTCCGATGCGGCGGCGTTTTTCTTCAGGATCTGTAACACCAGCAACCTTAGCTAAAAAGCGATCGCGTGCATTCACATACTCCACAGGAATGTGAAACTGCTCTTGGAACAGCTTTACCAATCGCTCTGGCTCATACTTTCGCATAAAGCCTTGATCGATAAACACGCAAGTTAGTTGCTCACCAATGGCTTTATACAGCAAGAACGCCAGGGTAGAAGAATCAACTCCCCCAGATAGTGCCAAAAGCACTCGCTTCTCGCCAACTCTGGTGCGAATTTCCCGAATTGCCTCTTCAACAAAAGCCGCAGTTGTCCAAGTGGGTTCGCAATCGCAGATATGGTAGACAAAATTACGAATTAATGCTATGCCACCAAGAGAATGCACCACTTCTGGATGGAATTGAACTCCGTAAAGTTTCCTTTCGTGGTCGGCGATCGCAGCACAGGGGGTATTTTCTGTATGTGCCAGCAATTCAAACCCTGATGGCATTTGGGTAACTGAGTCTCCGTGACTCATCCACATAGTAGTGCCATCTTCGACGTTAGTAAGTAAATCTGTGGGATCGTCAATATATAATGATGCTTTGCCGTACTCACCTCGGTCAGCCTTTGCCACTTCACCACCGAGTTGGTTTACCATTAGCTGCATCCCATAGCAGACACCCAAGACGGGTATTCCCAAATTCCAGATTTCTGGGTCACAATGGGGAGCGTTGTCACCATAAACCGAACTCGGTCCACCAGAGAGAATGATTCCCTTGGGATTAAGTTGGCGCAATTGTTCAGAAGTAGTGCGATAGGATAAAACTTCAGAGTATACTTGAGTCTCGCGGATGCGACGGGCAATCAACTCAGAATATTGAGAGCCGAAGTCCAGAATTATAATTAATTGGCGATCAAGTCGCCCAACATTTTCCAATGTTTGGGGCGCTTGTTCTGTCGGTAGAGTCACCACTGTATTCATGATGGAAGTGTTATGTCTGTTAAGGATAGATGCTTTATGGTCTATGGTGATGCTATTATTCAGCCTGCTTAGGCTGATAATGGTATAGAAGCCCTAGACAAACGCGAGGTTATGTGCGTTGGTCTAGTCCCGGAGCTAGAGATGGTATGAAAACGATAAACTTACCCTAGAGTGGTTACTTAAAAGATTATTTATTTGGATTGTTTACGATTATTCATAATAAATTAACATAATTTTCCCATCAACAGACCAGCAGTTTTACTCTTCACGATAATTTTGCGATCGCGATCGAAGAGAATTGAGCCACAGACTGTAACCTCTGTGCCCCTTTCGCTATGGCTTTGAATGTATTCTTGGGAACGAACATCGATAGTTTCTGCGATCGCACTGTAAACTTGATTTACCCAATCACTGTTGGTTGAAGCATCTAGCGATTTTAGATATATTAGTGCTGCTTCTGCGGTAGCACTGTTAAACACAGCTTGGATATCTGGTGATTTTAAACCTGCGATCGCACAGTGCGCGGCCAAAATTTCCCGCCGTCCATCAGCCAAGTAGTGATGGGTATGAAAAATTCCCCCCGCCAATTTCATCAGCTTACCGTGATAGCCAAATAATAAAATTTCTTTCACGCCTAGCACATCAGCTTCTACTAACATTGGGCCGAGCCAGTTAGCAGTTTTGACCAATTGTTCGGGATTAATCCCTAGTTTACGCGCTAAATCTAGGCCATTCTCGCCGATACAGAATACTAAACTCTCAAAACGACTGGCTTTATTTTGTAATTCCGCCCGAAAGACTGCAAGCTGATCTGGTGTACTCAAAGGTTGAGAAATACCGGTTGTGCCTAAAAGCGAAAGTCCTTCAACCACACCAAAAGCAGAATTTGAAGTTCGAACAGCTAGCGATCGCCCTTCAGGTAGAATAATCGTCACCGTGATTTTTTCCCCTGGTGCTAGTATTCGTTGCAAGTTTTCTTTTAAAAGCCTTTGAGCATAAGCATAAATAGCAGGTTTGTCATCAGCATTCATCTGTCTGCCAATCCCTTCCCCGCCTTTAATAATTACAGTCTCCCCCTCTTCTCGCCATTCCACCAATGCCCAAATCGGTGTATCTTTAGTCAGATCAAGATTATCACCGGGATCGCTACGGGTTATTGCTAAAGCTGTATTCTCAGATAATCCTGCTACCTGTTCAATTGGGATTTCGGCGATTTGAGTCGGTTCAATCAAATCTACAGACGCTAAAGTTAGGGGTTTGCGATCGTGTAACCAGTGTAAAGCTGCAACAGCAGCAGCACACGCAAAAACCGGGAGTGTGTATCCAGAACGGGACATTTTGTAAATTGAAAAGTTAAAATAATTCTTCAAAGTTGTTCCAGGAACCGCCCCGTTTACCGATGCCTGTCCCAAAAAACTATTGTAGGGGTCAGTTACCCCTATGAGCGATCGCGCAATATTTATTGATTGCCGATGGAAGAAATATGAAAAAATTTTGAACGCGCTTCGCGCAAAAGAAGGGTAAAGAAAAAAGAGTAGAGGGCAAAAGAGAAAGAGATTAAAGGGCTAAAAGAGTCCTGGAAAAACCGAACACACAACCCGAAAACCGAGACTGTAGTAGCGGCTCGTGGGAAAGAGAGAGAGGCGGTAGGCAGCGCGACAGTCTACCGATTCGTTGAACCAGGAACCACCCCGCCGTATCCGTCATTCAACTCACCGAGAACCTAAAATCTCTTTACATCAGTTACAACTTGCTTATTATCCGCCGTATCATAGCAAATACAACCCAATAGAACGAAGATGAGGTTGGTTAGAACAGCATTGGAATGGTAGTTTACTTGACACCGTTGAGACCGTACTGAATTTTGCCCAAACTCTCACATTTAAGGGGAAAAATCCGGTTGCCACACTAGTAGAAAAAGTTTACTCCACAGGAGTTAAACTTACAACTTCAGCTATGGAAGAAATTGAAACCCAGATTAACCGACTCCCCAATCTCAAAAAATGGTTTGTGGAAATTTTTGCTAAACCAGTATAGCTATTGGATCATCTTTTCTGTGGAGTTCTCTTAACTGAACTATATTGCCCTAAAAGCGATCGCTAAAATGTCAAGTGGGTGTGGAGATTAATCCAAAGTGTCTTACGGTTGAGATTTGGGTTGATATTTAACAAATTCCAAATCTCGATTTTTGGGAGAAGCAAGCTAGCAAGAGCATCTCATAGAGAGCGTTATTACGAATTACCTCAATCCGCGCAATACCGCTCCTAATGTAGCGATTCCCTCAACAATCTTCTGTGTTGGCTGAAAGCTAAAAGCTAACCTAATGGCATCATCCCCTTGTCCATTGGCGTAGCAGCGAGTCCCTGGCAGAAAACTGATGCCGTGTTCACTGGCAGCCATCAGAAGTGCTTTAGCGCTGATATCTGGTGGCAATTTACACCAAACGAAAAAGCCGCCATCGGGACGCAGAGCAACTACATCACTGGGAAACTCTTGAGCGATCGCTTCTAATAACAAATTACATTTATGTTTATAGCAGGCAATTAGCTCTTGAATGTGATTGTCTAGTTTCCCTGTAGCACAATAGCGGGCAACTACATGGCTAACAAATGGCCCCACAGGCCCCTCACTTTTGAACATCGCCAGCCGCTCAATAATCGCTGGATCGCCACAAGCCCAGCCTAGCCGGATACCAGGCGCAATAATTTTCGAGAAGGTACTCACATATAATACCCACCCCTCTTGGTCGAGAGTTGCCAGGGAGGGCATAGTTTCTCCTCGGAAGCGCAAATCGCTATAAGCATCGTCTTCCACGATTAGAACGCCATACTCAGCCGCTAATGCTACCAGTTTTTGGCGGCGAAATAACGGCATAGTAGCACCTGTGGGATTATGAAAGGTGGGAATAGTATAAATAAATCGGGGTCGGATGCCCTGTTTTTTTAAATCGTTCAATGTTACTTCTAGCGCATCTACATCCATCCCTAACTCATCCACAGGAATGGTAATTATGCGTGCGCCAGCGTGGACAAATCTGGTAACTACTCCCAAGAAGGTTGGCCCTTCGACAATTACTACATCACCAGGTTCCACAAACACATCTGGTAGCAAGCCGAGAATTTGACCAGAACCGTAGCCAATGATTAGGCGATCGCGATCGGCAGCAATTCCCTTCGCCTGCAAGCGGAGGATAATTTGCTCATACAGTTGAGCGGAAGGCGGGCCGTAATTGAGAGCGATCGGAGCCTCTTCTGCCAGCACAACGGCACTTGCAGCAGCCAAGTCAGTGTGAGGAAAGAGAATTGGATCGGCTAGACCGTAGGCAAAGCTGACGGTGACGATTTTGCTTAACTCTGTACCGTAAGTTGGTGGTGCAAGGTTCTTTGCGCGTTCGGCGAACAAATCAGTAATTCGGTAAGCAGGGGTTGTAGAAACCATAAGTAATTAAAAATTGGAAGTCAGAGTACAGAACACACAAGAAGGTTATTGGCGAAAACCGAGATTGGAAGCTTCCTCTGATCTCAACTTTTAACGAGAGTGGGGGTCTGAAACTTTCGTTAGTCGCCCAGCATTCATGGTGGATTGTGGCTACTGACGGATGTATTCTTTCTTATAACATCATGACAACTATCGTGAATTTTGACTGATAGAACGGAATTACTACAGTGAAATCATTTAACCTCAAGTGGCAGCAGCTAATTTTAAGCTTAGGCTGTCTGCTACTGATTATTGCCTGTAAAAATTTCTATCCTACTAATAACTCAGATGCTATACCTCTTCGGGTGGCAACAGATCCCACCTTTGTCCCTTTTGAAATTCAAAAGGCTAGCGGGGACTTGGAAGGTTTTGATATTGATTTGATGAATGCGGTCGCTAAAGTAGCAGGTTTTGCAGTCAAGTTTGAAAGTCTACCTTTTGATGGCATGATCTCGACTTTGCAAGCTAAAAGAGTTGATGCGGCAATTAGCGGAATCACCATTACCGCCGAACGCCTGAAAACAATTGCTTTTTCACGACCTTATTTTAAAGCCGGACTAGCGATCGCTGTCCGCGAAGACAATCAAAAGATTCAAGACTTCAACAGTCTCAAAGGTAAAAAAATCGCTGTACAAATTGGTTCCACCGGGGCAGATTTTGCCAAAACCATCCCCAATGCCAAAATTAGTACTTTTAATTCTGGGCCAGAATTTTTCCAAGACTTGCTCAATGGCAACGTTGATGCTGTGGTTAGCGATGCTTTTGCAACTTTGTATGCGATTAAAAATGGCAAACTCAAAGGCATCAGAGTTGTTGCCGATCTGCTCACTGAAGAGTACTACGGGATTGCTACACCTAAAGACTCCCCCCATTTAGATGCAATAAACAAAGGTATAGAGACTTTGTTATCCAATGGAACTTACAAGCAAATTTATCAAAAATGGTTAAACGCAGAACCCCCTCAATTGCCAAGCTCTTGACATTGGGCATTGGGGACTGGGCATTGGTATTCTCCTCTACTCCCCTGCTCCCCTGCTTCCCCTCTTTCAAAGGTAGGTATTTAAGAAAGGGGCAAATTAACAGGTAAAATACAGAACTGATGTCAGTCCGCAAAAATATACAAGGCAGATGCGGAGCAGAATTAAAGGCTGTAGGAGGGTAAATGCAGATAGGAAAAAGTGAGGAATTAAGACAATGGACTAGAAAAGTCATAGAAAAAATGCCGAATCTCACAAAGCCGCAAGCAGTAGTACTGGCAATGTGGAGTTTTGGGATAGTGATGACTCAATCAAGTGGACTAACAACAGTTTCAGTATTTTTAGCAGAGTTGCTGGGTAAAAAAGAGAATACTGTGCGCCAGCAACTGCGAGAATGGTATCGAGATGCTGAGGATAAAACGAAGACAGGACGGACTTCATTAGATATTACAACTTGTTTTAGTCCACTACTGTGCTGGATTTTAAGCCTTTGGCCGCAGAACGAAAAGCGTTTGGCTCTGGCAGCAGATGCCTCGACTTTGAGCGATCGCTTTACTGTACTAGCAATTAGTATTGTTTACCGAGGTTGCGGAATTCCTATTGCTTGGAAAATAGTAGAAGCAACTAAACCAGGGAGTTGGAAACTGCACTGGCAAAAACTGTTGAGCCAGATCAGCCAAAGCATCCCAGCAGATTGGTTTGTAATTGTTACCACTGACCGAGGACTTTACGCTCCTTGGCTGTATGAAAAAATTCAATCCAATGGTTGGCATCCGTTTATGCGGATTAATCAAATTGGACAGTTTCAAGTTTTGGGGCAGGATGCTTGGCAGCCTTTAAATACTCTAGTGCCACAAGTGGGTCAGTCATTCAAAGGCTTAATAACTTGTTTTAAAACTAATTCAATCAAATGTACCTTATTAGCTCGCTATGACGATGGCTATGCCGAACCTTGGTTAATTCTCACTGATTTACAGCCGGAGGTTGCGGATGCTTGCTGGTATTCTATGCGCTCTTGGATTGAGTGTCTGTTTAAAGATGGTAAACGAGGTGGTTTTGATTGGCATCAAACCAAAATCACTGACCCTAAACGTGCCGAAAGACATTGGTTAGCCATAGCGATCGCTATTTTATGGCAAGTAAGTGTTGGTGGTTGTGTTGATGCAAATCTCCCTATTAGTAGTTTAGATGAATTACCCCAAACTCATATTGCACGACGCAATTTTAAAAATAGTCTCCCTCACCGTTGGCTTAGTTGCTTCCGCCGTGGATTTTTAGTGATTAAGGCCGCTGTTCTTAATCGTCTTCCATTACCAATCGGTGGTTTTTTCCCTGAGCCTTGGCCAAGCTTTACTCCACAACTTAATGTTTCTCAAATCACTCTCTCTACTGCCTGATTTTTAAATACCTACCCTTGAAAGCTGCTTCCCCTGCCTCCTATCCCCATTCCCCATTCATAAGCAATTGGTTGCCAATATATTAAATATTTATCTAATATGCGTCACAATTAATACTGCCACCAAAATTCATTGATAAACTACAATCTCTTGTAGGTCTACTTTAGTCAGGGACAGCCAATTGTGGCACCTTTGATCTTAGTGGCTAGAAGCACCTTGGAGCGCGAATAAAGGAACTTCCACTATGCTGATTTGCCCTCAGTGTAAATTTGAAAACCCCAAAAGCAATAAATTCTGTCAAAGCTGTGGCACATCCCTGACCCACAAAGTTTGTCCTGAATGCAGCGCCGAAGATGTACCTGTAAATGCACTACTTTGTCACAACTGTGGCACGGAATGTGGAACAGTGTTTTGGGCAATTATTGCTAAAGAAACGATTGGGGAAGTTTTGGGAGTAGAGACAGATGAGGAAAATGTGGGATTAGAGGAAGATGAAGAAGCAATATCCTCGTCATCTCCTCTATCCCTTAGTTCTCATGCATTAGGCTCTTATTTAGACTCCCAAGAGCGCTATCAATTGTTAGATCCGCTACCTACCCAAACGGAAACTGCCACCATTACTGTTACAGGTGTGAGAGTTCTAGACTGCCAGCCGTATCAAATATCACCAATTGAGGCAATACTAGTAAGTCAGCAATCCGATTTACTAACGCCATCAGTAGATGCAACTGGAATTCCTCACCTTGCGAAACCTTATATTGCCTTACACTCTCAAAATCAGCGCGAGATACCACTGATTCACGATGCATGGCAGCAGGGGGATATGCAGGTAGTAATAATTGAAGACCGCTCAAATTGGCAGCCTTTAGTTGACTTATGGCAAGAAGAGACAACAAGTTCGTTAAAAATTTTGCACTGGTGTTATCAAATGACCCAACTTTGGGCATTGTTGGAACCAGTAAATTGTCGTCAAAGCCTTTTAGATTTATCAAATTTGCGATTGGATGAAGACCAAACGCTGGCGCTACAAAGATTGTATGTGGAATCATCAAGTTCTCTGTCTGTCAGCGAGTCCCCAGAAGATGCCGAAGCCCAAACATCTGCTATTCCAGAGGAGCCGTTAACCATTCAAGCTTTGGGGCGAGTTTGGCAAGCACTATTTAGGCAGTCTCAACGCACTCAATTTGGCTCTGTAGTCCAAATGTTGGGAGATTTAGATGTAGGTAAGATTCACACAATCGCACAATTACGATCGCGTTTGGAGGAAATCTCTATTGAACTGGAAGCACTAGGAACCGCAACTTTGCCCCCAATAAAGGAGAACAATACTACTGTGCCGACTATGCCGCAATCAGACGAACCAGAAGATATCATTAGCAAAATTGATGATATGCCAACTGTTGTGCTGGCGATGCAGTTAAGTAGCTTGGAAGATGCAGGACGCACAGATGTAGGTCGTCAACGCCATCACAATGAAGACTACTTTGGTATTGAAACCAAAATCCAAAAGTTGGAGTTCCCTAAAAGTCGAGTTCTAGAAGGGCATGGTTTGTATATTCTCTGCGATGGTATGGGTGGACATGCTGGCGGCGAGATAGCCAGTGAGTTAGCAGTCAACACCCTACGGCAATACTTTCAAGAACACTGGATTGCCAATCAATTGCCAACAGAAGATAGCATTCGTGAGGCAGTATATTTAGCTAATGAGGCGATTTACAAGCTCAATCAACAAGATGCCCGTTCTGGAGTAGGGCGTATGGGTACAACTCTAGTAATGCTCTTAATTCAAGATACTCAAGCAGCAGTTGCTCATGTGGGAGATAGCCGTCTCTATCGCTTGACGCGTAAGGGGGGATTAGAACAAGTCACAGTAGATCATGAAGTTGGGCAACGGGAAATTACCCGAGGAGTAGAAGCAAGCATAGCTTACGCCCGCCCGGATGCCTACCAACTCACCCAAGCTTTGGGGCCTCGTGATGAAAATTCGATTAATCCTGATGTAGGCTTTTTTGAGATTAATGAAGATACTCTTCTGCTTTTGGCATCGGACGGTCTATCAGATAATGATTTACTAGAAACCCATTGGCAGACTCATTTAGAACCCTTGCTTAGTTCGGGCGCTAACTTAGAACAAGGTGTTACCAAATTAATTGATTTAGGAAACCAATACAATGGTCACGACAACATTACTGGTATACTTATTCGGGCAAAAGTACGCCCAAATTTGGAAAGTTAAAAATAAATGGGGATTGGGAATGGGTAATTGAGAATGGGTAATAAAAAGAATCACTAATTCCCAGTAGATATATCTTCAAATTAACCTTAAACCCTTATAAATCAGGGGCTGAGACCTAATTTACATATAGTTTAATGCCTAATTCCCATTTTCCCATACCCCATCCCCCATTCCCTAATCCATTTACCTTGTAGGTTGTATTGTGGTTAGTCTGACTCTCTTAGAACCGCAACAGAAAACGCCCCTCCAGCAGTGGTGCTTTGAGAACTCTTCCATAATTCGGATTGGTCGAGCAACAGATAATCACGTTGTTTTAACTGATAGTTTAGTTTCGCGGCATCATCTAGAACTGAGACACGTTGATTCTGCCGACAATGGCAGTGGTTGGCGGCTGATTAGTCAGGGTACAAATGGGACTTTCCTCAACGGTGTCCTTGTGATTCAGAGTCCGTTACCAGATAATTCCCTTTTGCAATTAGCACAAGGAGGCCCAATACTGCAATTCCAAATTCAGGAGGTAACAGTACTGGAAACTGGTTTGCGATCGCCACAACAAATACAAGGAACAGAAGAAAACGCCGTTGCAACAGTCTATTCAGCCCAAGGTCAATACACTTGTACGCATGAAGGGAACTCCCCGAACAATCTGTTTTGCATCCACTGCGGTCAACCTCTTTCAGTGCAACAGAAAATTCGTCATTATCAGGTGTTGCGAACTCTCGGACAAGGAGGTATGGGTACTACTTATCTCGCTTGGGATGGGGCTGGTCAGATTGGGAGTATCCCACAACTGCTGGTGTTGAAGCAAATGAATGCTGATATGGCAAAAATTGCCAAAGCTCAAGAATTATTTGAGCGGGAGGCGCATACTCTCAAATCCCTTAACCATCCGGGAATACCCAAGTATTACGACTTCTTTGTCGAAGGCGGAAAAAAATACTTGGCAATGGAACTAATCCACGGACAAGATTTAGAGAAACGTGTCTATACAACTGGGCCAGTTACGCCAAGCCAAGCGATCGCTTGGATGATCCAAACCTGCGATATCTTAGAATATCTTCATAGCCAAGAACCTCCACTAATTCACCGCGATATTAAACCCGCCAACTTAATGGTGCGAAGTTCACTAAATCGCATAGTAGTCCTGGATTTTGGCGCAGTTAAGGAAATTGGCACAGCGCCCGGTACCCGGATTGGTGCAGAAGGTTATTGCGCTCCTGAACAAGAACGAGGACAACCTTTGACTCAATCTGATTTGTATGCAATTGGGCCAACGCTGATTTTTCTGCTCACAGGCGAAAACCCGTTTAAGTATTATCGCCAAAAGGGGCGCAACTTCAGGTTTGATGTGGCAAAAGTTCCCACCATCAGTTCCCAATTAAGAGATGTAATTGATCGCGTTACAGAACCATTACCACGCGATCGCTACCAAACTGCAAAGGAATTAGCTGCGGCTTTAGCTGCTTGTAAAGTTTAGGGAATGGGGAATGGGGAGTGGTGAATATTAAAAATCTCTACTCCCTATTGCCTATTACCTATTCTTCATCCCAAGTTTCTACAGCTAGCAGTTCACTAACTGGGTCTTGCATACTAAAGCCAAAGTCTAGGAGTTCCTGTTTCCAGTGCTGCCATTCATTACCATAGAGCAAAGCGATTTTCCAGATGCTATCACTTGGCTTGATAATATTCGATTCTATGAGTGATTGCACGTTGCGCTGCAATTTCACCATCGGGTGAATCACTTGCTGAGTCATAACCTCGATTGAATTCAGATTTTGTTGGTAAATACTTAATTAAAACTGCTTCCCATTCTGCAATTGTTGCCGGGTCGTAGAGTGGTGTAATTTTGGTAAAGCTAGTCTTAACTTTTTAACTATACCATAACAAACTCTACTAAATTACTGGTAAATTCGGTTTTGTACGGTAATTACCACCACAAAACTCCAATTTTACCAAGTAGTCCTAAAACTTTTTGCAGAAACAAGACAAAAGTTCAGGGTAAGGGTTAAAAGATAAAGGATGCTTCTGTTTTTCCTTTAACCTTTCCCCATGTTATTTTTCCCCTTAACTTCTAGCCTTTAAGCACGAGAGTACAACAGTACCTTTTGTCAGATATCTGTTGTGAACACCTACGAAAATAATTAGTCCTTCTGGAAGTTGCGCTAAGTAGTGAGACTGAGGAGGACTAGGAAAATTCTATAATATGTTTGCTTTTTAAACAGCCAAGAATGACAAGGGCTAGTTTGAAAGTTTTTGCCTGACAAGGAAAATTTGCAGTTTAGTTGAAATGTCCTCTATTTCTGTTTATTTAAATGTTATTTAGAATATCGCAAACATCTGGCATTAGGCAGAATCATCGCAAATATTTATATAATTTTAATTTTCCGCCTAAAGAATAAGACCTCTAGGTTTGGCTCTGTTTAGGCGTAGGAGAGGTTTTTGCTTGAAGTATGGGAGCGATGCCTACGGCGGTAAACTACGCATAGCAAAATTGTTTGTACAGCATGGGCTTACCATAAATTTCCCTCGTCTTCAGAGTCAGCTTTTAAAGTTTGTGTAAAAATTTTTAGCCAAGATGTTAGTTTCTGTTGAGCAGATGGGTATCCTCAAAACGGGAGGCTTGCTAATATCTCAGTATTTACCACAGCAAGTATGTAAAGCATGACTGGTTCGGGGGATGAATACCTAATTTCCCGCAAAAAGCAGATTGAGCGGCGACAAAAGATCGTCACTATAGTGTCGTTAGTGTCGTTTGTTGGTTCTACGGTGTTTGCAGTAATTCCGGCAATCCAACAAGCTAGTCAACCTAAGCCAGTAACTGCGTCTCCTTCTGTTGAGTCAGGATTACAGCAACAGGCGCAGGGCTACGAGTTGATTTTACAACGGGAACCAGAAAACCAACTTGCTTTAGAGAAACTGTCTATAGTGCGGTTGCACTTGAAGGATGCTAAGGGTGCGATGACACTTTTGGAGAAGCTGGTGAAGTTGCACCCCGATCGGCAAGATTACAAAGTTGTATTAGAGCAGATTAAGAAGCAAGAGGGAAATAGCGATCGCAGCCCAAATAAGCAGCCCAAATCTAAGTAATAATTTCACTTAAATATTTTTGGAAAATCATTAATTTTGAGATTAAAAATAAATACAAGATGTTTAACGGCAAATCTATTTTAATTACTGGTGGTACAGGCTCCTTTGGCAAGCAATTTGTAAAAACGGTTCTTAGCCGATATCAACCTCAGAAAGTCATAGTTTATTCACGGGATGAACTGAAGCAGTACGAAATGGCGCAGGAGTTTAATGCACCAGTGATGCGCTATTTCATTGGAGATGTGCGCGATCGCGATCGGCTACGTCTGGCAATGCGGGGTGTCGATTATGTAATTCATGCTGCGGCGCTCAAGCATATTCCTGCTGCTGAGTATAACCCAATGGAATGTATTAAAACTAATATTCATGGGGCAAATAATGTTATTGATATCGCCCTCGATCAAGAAGTAGAAAAGGTGATTGCCCTCTCAACGGATAAAGCAGTTAATCCAATTAATCTCTATGGTGCAACCAAGCTAGCTGCTGACAAACTTTTTGTTGCAGCTAATAATATTGTTGGGGAAATGAAAACCCGGTTTGCCGTAGTTCGCTACGGTAATGTTGTCGGTTCAAGAGGCTCGGTAGTGCCTTTTTTTCAAAAGCTGATTAAAGAAAAAGCCCCAGAGATTCCTATTACAGATCCACGCATGACTCGCTTTTGGATTACACTCCAACAAGCTGTAGATTTAGTTTTTAATAGCTTTGAAAGAATGCAAGGAGGAGAAATATTTGTACCTAAGATTCCTTCAATGAAAATTACCGATTTATCTGAAACACTTGCACCCGGAGTTCCAATTAAAATTGTTGGTATTAGACCAGGAGAAAAATTACATGAAGCCATGTTTTCTTCTGAGGCTTCACATTTAGTATTGGAGTTTTCAGATCATTATGTAATTAGACCAACTATTGAATATGCTCATTCTGTGGATTATGCCTGCAATGCTTTAAGTGAAAAAGGAATCCCCGTTCCAGAAGGGTTTGAGTATAGCTCTGAGATAAATACAGAATGGCTAAAAGGTTTCCAATTACTAGATATGCTGAAGCAATGAGTGACTACATTCCTTATGGAAGGCAAGATATTAATCAAGAAGATATTGATGCTGTAATTGAAGTTTTGCGCTCAGACTGGATTACTCAAGGCCCAGCTATAGAGAGATTTGAGCAAGCTGTTGCCAACTACTGTGGAGCGAAATATGCCGTAGCGGTTTCTAGTGCGACAGCTGCATTACATATTGCTTGTCTTGCTGCTAGCTTGGGGCAAGGAGATATTCTGTGGACATCACCAAATACCTTTGTTGCCTCAGCTAATTGTGGACTTTACTGTGGTGCAAAGGTTGACTTTGTTGATATTAACCCAAATACCTACAATTTGAGCGTAGATGAATTAGAAAGTAAATTAGCTGAGGCAGAAAAGCAAGGTTGTTTGCCTAAAGTGTTAATATCCGTGCATTTTGCAGGGCAATCTTGTGAGATGGAACAAATTGCTGCTTTATCACAGCGTTATGGTTTCAAAAATATCGAAGATGCTTCTCATGCGATTGGTGGGAGCTATCAAGGACAACCTATTGGTTCCTGCCAATTTTCTGATATGGCAGTTTTTAGCTTTCATCCAGTAAAAATTATTACAACTGGTGAAGGCGGTATGGTACTAACAAATCAAGAGGAATTGTATCAGAGATTAATTAGATTAAGAAGTCATGGCATAACTCGCAATCCAGATTTAATGCAAGGAGAATGTCACGGTTCTTGGTATTATCAGCAATTGGAATTAGGCTTCAACTATCGTATGACAGATATCCAAGCAGCATTGGGTAGTAGTCAACTACAACGACTAGATAAATTTGTAGAATGTCGGCGGTTGATAGCTCAAAGATATAATCAGCTACTACAAGATTTACCCCTGATGTTACCTTGGCAACACCCTGATTCTGAATCTAGTTGGCATTTATATGTAATTCGGCTCAAGCTGGATAAGATTAATAAAACTCATCGACAAATATTTGAAGAACTTCGCAGCACAGGAGTTGGTGTGAATTTGCACTACATTCCAGTTCATACACAACCTTACTACCAAAAATTAGGTTTTCAATTAGGAGACTTTCCACAGGTTAAGCAATACTATGAGGAAGCTATTACTATCCCCTTATATTATGGGCTAAATGAAGAGAGTCAGGATAAAGTAGTAATTTCGCTAAGAGAGAGCCTGACATGAAAACTGTAATTATTGTTCAGGCAAGAATGACTTCAACTCGCCTTCCTGGAAAAGTACTCAAAAAGGTATTGGATAAGCCTTTATTAGAATATCAGATTGAGAGATTAAAGCGAGTCAAGTTGGCTGATGAAATTGTAATTGCTACTACCATCAATAGTACAGATTTGCCAATCATTGAACTTTGCAATCGTCTTTCAGTACCATATTTTAGAGGCTCTGAAGAAGATGTATTAGCCAGATATTATGGAGCAGCTAAAGAACATCAAGCAGATGTAGTAGTTCGCGTTACCTCTGATTGTCCGCTAATTGATCCAGAAGTAATTGAAAAGGTAATTCAATTTTATCTGGATTATAGATATGAATCTGATTATGTTTCTAACTGTTTAGAGAGAACCTACCCACGGGGGATGGATACTGAGGTTTTTTCATTTCTAGCATTACATCAAGCATTTGTAGAAGCAATCGCACAACCTGACCGAGAGCATGTTACTCCATTTATTTATATGCACCCTGAACGTTATCGATTAGCTCAGGTAGTTTATTCAGAAAATCAAAGTTCACATCGCTGGACAGTGGACACAGCAGATGATTTTGAACTGATTAAAAGAATTATTGAAGCGCTTTATCCTCAAATTCCAAAATTTACTCTTGAGGATTGTTTAGATTTGCTCAGAAAATATCCTGATTGGTCATTAATTAACGCACACGTAGAACAAAAGAAATATGCTGCATAACAATTAATTTATCAAAAATGAAGCTATTTATCCGAGTAGATGCATCAACACAAATAGGTACAGGTCATGTAATGCGTTGTCTAGCTTTAGCGCAGGCTTGGCAAGATGTAGGTGGTCAGGTAATTTTCCTTATGGCAACGGAAGCAGCAGATTTGAAAACTCGATTAAAGGCGGAAGGAATGGAAGTTATCTACCTGCCAATTCAAGTTGGAAGTGCTGAAGATGCCAAAGAAACAGCGAAACTCGCACGCCAGTTTAATGCAAATTGGGTTGTGCTAGATGGTTATCATTTCGGTGCTAAGTATCAAGAAATCATCAAGGAATCAGAGCTAAAATTTTTATTAATTGATGATTATGGACACGCCAAACAGTACCACGCGGACATTGTTTTAAATCAAAATATTCATGCTTGTGAGAAATTGTACAAGAATAGACAGCCATATACCAAACTGTTACTTGGTACAAGCTATAGCATCTTGCGGCGGGAATTTTGGCATTGGCAGGAATGGCAGCGATCGCTCCCTCCAATAGCTAAGAAGTTACTAGTTACATTAGGCGGTGCAGATCCAGATAATGTAACTCTTAAGGTGATTGAAGGATTGCAACAAGTAGAAATAGAAGAGCTAGAAGCAGTTGTTGTAGTTGGAGGAAGTAATCCACATTATGAGCAGCTGCGATCGGCTAGTCAGGAATCGCGCTTTCCTATTCAACTGAAAAGGAATGTGACAAATATGCCTGAGCTAATGGCTTGGGCTGATGTGGCAGTGACAGCTGGTGGTAGCACTTGTTGGGAACTGGCTTTTATGGGTTTGCCTAGTGTGATGTTAATTCTGGCAGATAATCAATGGCCTAGTGCCAAAAAACTGAATGGCGTGACTGGCATTAATTTGGGCTGGCATGAGGATATTTCAACTAGTGAAATAGCAGCAGCAGTTTCAGAATTAATGATATCAACTCAAACAAGATCAGGAATGGTCAGGTGTGGTCAGGACTTGGTAGATGGTAAAGGAATAGCTATGGTTTTAAGGTCTTTCAATAACAAATTGAAAAACATAAAAATAGATGTTGAAAGTACCAGGATTAATCTTGATGAAAATGGTAAGTCAATTTTGCAAGGAAATCTAATCAATGGAAATGCCAAAACGTGAAGAATACCGACTCAGACCTCTGGAAGAATCAGATTTAGAGCAGTTATTAGAATGGCGTAATTCTGACCGAATTCGAGCCAATATGTACAGCGACCACATTATTAGTATGGATGAACATAGAAAATGGTTTGAAAATAATAGCAACAGTGAAAGTACTATTTATAAAATCTTTGAATTTAAATCCCGCTCAATAGGGGTAGCAAATGTAATTCAAGTAGATATGCATAATAGAAAATGCTTTTGGGCTTTTTATTTAGGAGATATTAATGTACCACGTGGTAGCGGAGCAGTTATGGAGTTTCTTTTCTTAGAATATATTTTTGAAGTATTACAAATCAGAAAATTGTGTTGTGAAGTATTTGCTTTCAATATATCAACTATAAAATTGCATAAGAAGTTTGGTTTTACCGAAGAAGGATGCTTTAAACAGCATATACTTAAAAATGGCAAGTATGAAGATGTGATAAGCATGGCTTTATTGCAAGATGAATGGATAATTAACAAACCAAAAATAGAAATAGTATGTTTTGGAAAAAGCTAATTATATGGAAGAAATAGTAATTCAGGGTAGGAAAATTGGTAGTAGTCAAAAACCCTTTGTTATTGCCGAAATGTCTGGCAATCATAACCTTTCATTAGAAAGAGCTTTAGATATCGTTGAAGCGGTTGCTAAAGCTGGGGTAGATGCACTGAAACTTCAGACTTATACTGCTGACACGATGACTTTAGATATAAATGAGGGTGATTTTTACATTGATTCTCCTAATAGTCTGTGGTATGGTAAATCTCTGTATCAGCTATATCAGCAAGCTTACACACCTTGGGAATGGCACAAACCTATCTTTGAGCGTTGCGAGGAACTAGGAATAATTGGGTTTAGCACTCCTTTTGATGCCACCTCTGTAGATTTTCTCGAATCTTTAAATGTACCTTGCTACAAAATAGCCTCTTTTGAAAATACCGATTTACCTCTAATTCGTAAAGTTGCGAGCACAGGTAAACCGATGATTATTTCTACTGGTATGGCGACAATTTCTGAGTTAGATGAAACTGTTCGGACAGCACGAGAAGCTGGGTGTCAAGAATTAATATTACTCAAATGTACTAGTAGCTATCCTGCTACACCAGAAAATACTAATCTGCTAACTATTCCTCAAATGCGCGAGTTATTTAATGTGCAGGTGGGGTTATCTGATCACACAATGGGTATTGGAGTTGCTGTTGCCAGTGTTGCTTTAGGAGCTACATTAATTGAAAAGCACTTTACTCTGTGTCGGGCTGATGGTGGAGTCGATTCAGCCTTTTCAATGGAACCAGCAGAGATGCAGCAATTGGTAATAGAATCGCAAAGAGCTTGGCAAGCTTTGGGCAATATAAAATATGGAGCAACTGAGGCTGAAAAAGAGTCATTGTTGTATCGGCGATCGCTCTATGTTGCCAAAGATATGAAAGCCGGAGAGATTCTCACCCCAGAAAACCTAAGAGCAGTACGCCCAGGTTTAGGATTACCGCCCAAGTTTTTCGAAATTGTTATTGGTAAAGCAGTTAATCAAAATATCAAAAAAGGTACGCCTTTTACCTGGAACTTAGTATTATTAACTGAGGAGAAAAAGTGAATTAATACTCAAAATAACGCAAGTTTTTGTTTCTATCAATATATTAAAAACTAAAAAATGAAGGATTAATCTCAATGAGCCAAGTCAGCACAAGTGTACAGATCCTACGAGAACATTATCAGACTCTTTTGGAAACATATGGTGATTCACTCGAATCCGGGCAGTGGGGTTCAAAAGAGGGACTACTTGCTCGATATGCTCAACTTGTTAAAATTGGCGATTTAAATGGATGTAGGCTTTTAGATATAGGATGCAATTTAGGTAATTTTGCAGCATATTTACAGGAGCAAAACATAAATTGTAAATATTCTGGGGTAGATATTGTTCCTGAAGCTATTGAAATTGCACGTCATAAATTTCCGACTATGCAATTTGATTGTCTGGATATAACGCAAGAAAGACCAAGCTATACTTATGATTATGTTTTTGCATCTGCTGTTTTAAATAACTCCCTTCCTGACAGCAAAGTTTTTCTTGAAACTTTAATTCAAAAAGCATTTTCTTGCTGTGAAAGAGGTTTAGCATTTAATTTTATTTCCTCCTACGTAAATTTCCAAGAAGATTTAATGGCTTATCACGAACCAGAAGCTGTTTTAAATTTCTGTATTAAGAATCTGTCTAGGAAGGTGATATTGTTCCATCACTACTATCATTGTGATGTTTGTATTTATGTTTATAAATAAATGAATACTAAAGATTTTGTAATTAATTGGCAGGAAGTAGCAAATATTTGGGATGATTTTGTTGAAGATTCTGCTCAGGGAACTGTTTTCGCTAAAAGTGAATTTCTTAATTCATTAGGAGTTCACTTTCAAATTATTACAGTCTCTTTTAGACATAAAATAGTTGCAGGCACTGTTATTTTATTTTCTGAAGATGGCAATACATTACCTGCTCCTTTCCCTTTCACGCCCTATCAAGGATTGTTACTATCTGACAATTTTACTAAAACAGATCACAAACGAAATTGCGAAGATTTTTTAATTTTAACTTGGTTCATAGAACAACTTATAGAAAAATTTGAAAAAATTTCCCTAGCCCATTCATGGCAATTGCAAGACCTACGACCATTTCAATGGTATAACTACCATACACCTGAAAAGGGAAAGTTTGAAGTTAAACTCAGATACACGAGTATATTAAAATTAACAAAATTTGAGAGCTTTGACTTTTATCTCAGTTGCATCCGCGCTGTCAGGCGGCAAGAAATGCGGAAAGCTATCAAGAATAAATTATCTATTCAGGTGTCTGACAATATTGATATTTTAGACAAACTACACCGAGAAGTTTGGGCTAGACAAGGAATAGAAAATATAGAAAAAGAATCTTACTTACTTAAAGCAATAACTCAAAAATCTTTAGACAAAGGATTTGGAATACTGAAAGTATGCTATCTGGATATAATTCCTGTTTCTGCGATTTTATTCCTCTTTGATCGTAAGCGTGGTTATTATATGTTTGCTGGGAATAATTCTGAATACAGAGAAACTGGTGGCTCAACATTTCTACTACTTGATTTAATTGAAGAATGCTTTAAACGCAAGTTGCAAGAAGTTGACTTTGTAGGAGTTAATTCTCCCAATCGAGGAGATTACAAACTCAGTTTTAATCCAGAGATAAAGCCTTATTTTGTAACAGATTTTAAGGACAATTTGAATCTCTATAAATAAATATAAAAATTTAACTGGAGAAGTAACTAAAACTGTGAATCGTGTCATTGCCACAATAGAAGCTCGGATGGGGTCTTCACGTCTTCCTGGTAAAGTCCTCAAGGAAGCAGTGGGTAAACCAATGCTGTTGTTGATGATTGAGCGTATCCGTCGCGCTCGTTATATAGATGAAGTAGTAGTTGCTACAACCACAAATGAAAAAGATGAAGCGATCGCATCTTTATGCAGCAAACACAATATTCCTTACTTTCGTGGTTCAGAAGAAAATGTCTTAGAACGAGTTGTGGAAACTGGGCGACACTATCAAGCAGAAGTTAGTGTCCTTTTAACCGGAGATTGTCCCCTAATTGACCCTTATGTAATTGACCAACACATCTGTGCCTTTTTCGCGGCTTATCCCCATGTGGATTATGTTGCTAATTGTGAAGTGCGTTCATATCCTCATGGGCTGGATCTGATGGTGTTGTCTTGGAAAACACTAGCCGAGACAGTTGATTTTGCCTCCAGCAAACCCTTTCGTGAACACGTTGGTTGGTACGTCCGACGACACCCAGAGCAATATCGTCGTTTGGATATCATTGCTCCTCCAGGCTTAAGTAATCCTTTTTTCCGTATTACCCTTGACTATCAAGAAGACTACGATCGCATCAAAGCCATTTTTGAAGCACTTTATCCCCAGAATCCCCAATTTACTACAGTAGACATTCTTCACTATGCCCAACAACAAGGATGGATTGACTCCTAAGAGAGATTAAGCTCATGAAAGTGTGTGTCGGTATTATTGGTCTGGGAAAAATTGGGCATCGCTTTGGCATTTCCCGACAAGGCGATCCACTCAGCCATTCCGAAGGGTATGCCCAAATCCCTAATGTAACAGTTGCATTAGGAGTAGATCCAGATCCAGAGGCTTGTAGAAATTTTCAGCAACGTTTTTCTGAAGCGCAGGTATACTCCAGTCTGAAAGATGTACCAGATGGACTTCACCTCGACGTAGTATCAATATGTAGTCCTACTCACCTACACGCTGAGGGAGTTATTACTGCGCTGGCTTGGCAACCGCGCGTCATTCTGTGCGAAAAACCCCTTGGAGTTAATCTAGCAGAAGCAGAAATGATGCTAGCTGCTTGCTCTGCACAGGGCTGTATTTTGATAACTAACTATTCGCGTCGTTGGACACCAATGCTGCAAGCCTTGAAAAATCTAACGAACCAAGATGATGGCTTGGGAACCCCAATTGGTGCTTGCTTACGCTATAACGGTGGTTTATTGCACAATGGAACCCATTGGATCGATATGTTATTGGCTTTATTCGGATCAGTTGCTTGTGCATATCGTCTGGAAAAATCACCTGTTCTTCAAGATGACACTGCTGAGTCCATTGCACTATCCTGGGACAACGGATTAACTGCATATTTGATTGCAGTACGTGGAACTGGGTATTCAATCGGCGAAGGCGAACTCTGGGGAACCGGCGGTATGCTGCGGTATAGCGCCGGGGGGCAGCAAGTCACTTGGCAGACAGTTCAACCTAGCCAATGGTCAGGCTTTCAAGAGTTAAGTCAAGCAAAGATGATCTGTGAAGCTGGCTTAAAAGGCCACATTCTGGGGGCTGTTACCGAAGCTGTGCAATTAGCACAAATTGGCGGACAACCAACCTGTTCTGGCGCTGATGGTGTGCTTGCTTTACAAGTTGTTGAAATGGCAAGAAACAACAAATTTCTAATTAAGTAGGTAATTTGATGGTTATTACTAGAGAAAAACCGGCTTTGCTTGGAGGTTCCAAGGTTTTTCCAGAGCCATTACCAAGGTATATCAGTACTGGTTTTCAGGAGACTGAAGCCGCGATTCAAGTATTGAAAAGCGGTATTTTATCTGACTATATCGGTGCTGCTGGACTGTACTTTATGGGTGGCAAACAAGTTCGCTCCTTAGAAGAACAATGGGCTAACTACTTTAATGTTCGTCACGCTTTAAGTGTTAACTCTGCTACTAGTGGTTTACATGCTGCTGTGATTGCAGCTGGTGTTAGTTTTGGTGATGAGGTAATTGTGCCACCGCAAACGATGTCAGCAACGGCAACAGCAGTGGTTATGGCAAATGGTACTCCTGTTTTTGTCGATCATGAGGAGGCTAGTTGCTGCATTGATCCAGAAGCTGTTGAAGGTGCTATTAGCACACGCACAAAAGCAATTATCGCAGTCAATTTGTTTGGGGGCCCAGCCCAACTGGTGCGCTTACGTGAATTAGCAGATCGACATGGTTTGATTCTAATTGAGGACAATGCCCAAGCACCAGGAGGTCAGCATCAGGGCCGTTGGTTGGGGACAATTGGGCATTTGGGAGTTTTCAGCCTCAATTGTCACAAAACGATTCAGTGTGGTGAAGGGGGGATTGTAGTCACTAATGATGATTACTTGGCGCGGCGAGTAGCACTGGTGCGTAATCATGGAGAGAACGCAATAGAAGCGGAAAACTGGTATGAAGATGCTGATATTGTTGGTTACAATTACCGTTTAACTGAACTTCAAGGGGCGATCGCTCAGGTTCAACTCCAACGTTTGGAAGAATTGACACAGCCACGACTAAAAATTGCTGAAGCTTTAAACCAAGGGCTGTCTGAGTTTAAAGCATTGCGGACGGCTAAAGTTGGTAGTGGCGATCGCCATGTTTACTATACATATCCCATCTGGATCGATCCACAACAAGCTGGATTGTCGCGGGACAGATTTGTGGAGGCACTTCAAGCAGAAGGATGTCCTTTAACGGGGCGTTATGTGCGTCCTTTATACAGACTACCTCTTTTCCAAAAGCTGCAACAAGAAGGCAAGACAATTGTCAGTCATCCTACTGGTGTCTGTCCCATAGCTGAAAAGACATATAACGAGACACTTTTATCTACAACTCTCATCCAAATACCTGGGGGTATTGACTTAGTTGATCGTTTCGTAGCTTCTGTTGCTAAAGTCCTGGCTCATGCTGAAGAGTTAAGTCGAGGAAAAGATAAATGAAGATTATTGCGATCGCTCACGATCCAGGTGGTGCTAATGCTGTGGCTGCAACCGTTGCAGCCTTGCGGGCAGCAGGTACACAGGTAGAAGCGTATGCTAAAGGCCCAGGCATTCGTCAATTTCAACGTCTTGCAGTTGCTTGCACGCCAATTTCTGAGGAACACCAAACTCTTTTTGTGAGATTAACAGGAGATATTCTGCTAACAGGAACATCTCAGTATGATGAGTTTGAACGCGATGCTATTTTTTGGGCAAGGCAAGAGGGTATTCCTAGTGTTGCTGTTATAGACTATTGGGCAAATTATCGTCAGCGTTTTCAACCATTCAACAATCCTGATGCGGAAGCAATTTTTCCAAATATTATCACAGCCATAGATGAAGTGTGTGCGACAGGAATGCTTACCGATGGATTACCGAAAAATCGAATTTGCATTGTGGGACAGCCTTATTTTGCTTGGTTGGTTGCTAGACAAAAATATAGAAAAAGTACTATAAAAACAGTACAAAATATTTTATTTGCTTCTCAACCTAATGCTAACGAGATTGATATTCTTCGCATCTTAATTAAGGTGTTAACTGACTATAAACCTTTGAAAAAATTGCTGATCCGGTTTCATCCACGCCAAGGTAAGTGTCGTGATTCCCTTGATTTGCTGGCAAAATCAGATTTACCGTTTGCAATTGACGAAAGTACCGACATACTGGACACCCTGCAACAACAAGATATTGTTTTAGGAATTACTTCCATTATTCTAATTGAAGCAGTTTTAATGGGGATACCAGCAGGCAGTTTGCTTATGGGTGTGAATGATACACTGATGACCAATAAATGGGGAGTTACTGTCCCTTTAAAATCGCCAGAAAAGGTACAAGAATTTTTGGATTATACCCAAAATAGTGAAATAGACAAGACATTTTGTAAACAGCAGCATAATGCAGATTTACGAGTAGCTCAATTGTGCAAGGCGATAATTTAGTTTTATAATTTGAAATATTTTTGCGAGTATTGGGTATTATAAACTGTTACCACTATAACTACCAAAAGTAAAAAAATATTTTTCTATCAAAGTCATCTGAGAAATTTGATTATAATCAGCAGTTTGGTTTAAAAAATCTTACGTAAACAATTTAGTTTTTATTAGCAACTACATCAAGATAATGTCTAAAAAAAATAAGGTTCTGTTCTTTTCTCCATATGGCTTTTGGTTAGTTCATAACCAACTCGATGCTGTTGTAGCTACTTCCTTGCAACTTCGCGGCTGTGAAGTTTTGGTTATAGGCTGTGATGGAGTTTACAATGACTGCGCTATTACAAGGTTTAATAATAACAAAGAATTATGTAAAAGCTGTGCTAAAGTCGGCAAAAACTTCTTTGAAGATTTATTTAGCCTTCCATATATGCAACTACGTAATTTCATTGAAAACGACGATTATATTATTGCTAATGAATGGGTGAAAACAGTCCTTCCTCAAGACTATAAAAATGCTAAATATTACAATTTACCAATTGGTCAATGGGTGACTTCAACTATTCATACTCACTTTAGAATAGCTGATGCAGGGCTATCTAGCAATTATGTCCAGAGTATCCATAGAAAATATTTAATAGATGGTTTAGTGACTTACAATGCATTAATTAGATTATTTAATAAATATCAACCGACTAATGTATTTTTGTTTAATGGTCGATTTGCTCCCTATCGCATAGCATTTGAGGTAGCACGTCAGATGAAAATTGACGTAATTACTCACGAAAGAGGTTCGATTGATGATAGCTTTGCTTTCTTTGATAACCATCCTACATGGAGTTACCAACCACCCTTAGATTGTGTAAAAGCATGGGAAGAAATAACACTGACTAATGAAGAATTAGTACAGACTAAAAATTATTTTATAAAGCGTGAATATGGTATAGATATAAACTGGCCTGCTTTTTATAACTTTCAAACAAGTCCGGTAAATATCCATCGTCAACTTAGGATACCGTTAGATGCAAAAATATTCGCTGTATTTACGTCAAGCGAAGATGAACTAGCGGCGCTAGAAGGGAAGGTAAAAGTTACCACGCAATTTGATATTATTAAAAATTTAATAGAGATATTTAAAAATAGAAATGAATACTTAGTAATTCGTCATCATCCTTATATAGGAGGTAATAAAGATACTCCAATAGAAAGCGATTCTTTATCAAAAGCTTATCAACAGGTATTTTCTCTACCAGAAAATGTCCGCGTTGTGATGCCTTCTGAGCAGTTAACTTCTTATGCATTGCTTTGGCATACAGATGCAGCGATCGCCTTTTTTAGCACAGTGGCAATTGAAGCGATCGCTAGAGGTGTACCAACAGCAACATTAGCAACTTCATCCTATGAAAAAGCCTCACGATACACTATTCAAGACACTAGTATTGAACATCTAAATCAACTCGTTGATAACCTATTGAAAGATTCATCTAAACTAACATCAGAAGATTTAAAGAGACTTTATCGCTTTACGAATGCTTACTTCTTTAAATTTTCTCATAAATTTCGCTCAATTGGTATAAAGAATTTTTATTCCCACGACTTGAGATTTGAAAGTTTAGATGATTTGCAGCCAGGTAATGATCCAAGCTTAGATAAAGTTTGTAACAGAATTATGCTAGGTTCTTCCCTCGATAATTTACCTAGTAACGATTTGGATAATCGATTGCCAGAACAAGAAGAAGATTTTTACAAGCAAGAATTGCAAGAAATAGAAAATCATAAAATTCTCATAAGAGAACAGAGTTTAAATTATCATAATAATTTAGTTCCAGATATTTGTTTAGTAGCTATTATATATCTAAAATACAATACTTTATCACCGATTGAAAGTCAAATTTTCCCTGATTATTTGCATAAATCTCGATATAAAAACATAGTGATATATGAAATTAATGATTGCGAATTAAGCAATTATCAAACTATCATAGACTCTATTTTATCTTTAACAGAAAATATAGTAGCAGACTATATACTTATCGCTAACAACTATACTCAGTATGATGAATCATTTATATCCTCAGCCATTGATATCCTAACATCTACAGATTCTCAAGATATAAATGGAGTTTTTACCGGAGGTTGGCTATCAACTGTAGAAAACAGAATAGAGGATGGCGTATTTATTTCTGGGGTATTCAATCAGCAACAAAAACTTGTATTCCGCCAGGGAAACATTACATATCCACAAGCATTAGAAATACTTCCACTACTCAACATTCCGCTTAGTGTGTTGTCATTTGGAATACTTAAAAACAGTACACTAACACAAATTATACAAGAACTCAGAACAATCCCAGAAAATCAAGCTGCTCAATACTTATTTGAATCAGTTTTTAATAGTGATAATATTTGTAAAATTGAACTGCCTAAGCTGGTTATTCGTCAAGAGTTAGAAGTCTTGAAGGGTGTTAATAACTCAACGCCAGAATTGCCAATTCATTTTTTTACAATAGTCCTAAATGGGCAACCGTTTATTAAGTATCACATTGAAGTATTTAAACATCTTCCTTTTAAATGGCATTGGCATATTGTTGAAGGTGTAGCAGACTTAAAACACGACACAAGTTGGAGTGTGAAACTAGGTGGAAATATCAGTGATGAAATCCATAAAAATGGTCGTAGTTACGATGGGACTACAGAATATCTAGATGAAGTAGCGCAACTTTACCCGACCCAAGTCACAATATACCGAAAACCAGAGGGTGTTTTCTGGGACGGAAAACGAGAAATGGTAAATGCACCAATTGTTAACATTCAAGAGGAATGTTTGTTGTGGCAGGTAGATGTAGATGAATTGTGGACATTAGAGCAGATTTGTACTGCTAGAGAAATGTTCATTAGCAACCCTGAGAAAACAGCTGCTTTTTATTGGTGCTGGTATTTTGTAGGAGAAAAATTAATTATCAGTACTCGTAACTGCTATACACAAAATCCTCAACAAGAGTGGCTAAGAACTTGGAGATTTAAACGAGGAGCATTTTGGGCAGCACATGAACCTCCCGTATTAGTAGAAACCTCGTTAGATGGTGAATATAAAAATGTTGCAGCAGTTAATCCTTTTTTACATGAAGAAACTGAAAAGCTTGGTTTAGTTTTCCAGCATTTTGCCTATGTAACAGCACAACAATTGCAATTTAAAGAGCAATACTATGGTTACAGTAATGCTCTTTATCAGTGGCAGGCTTTACAGGAAATAACTAAGTTTCCAGTTCTTTTGCGTGAATACTTATCATGGGTAAGAGATGAAACGAGGGTTGATAATGCTGAAAAATTGGGTATAGTCCCAATTGCACAAAAAGAACTTAGCAGCAATAATTGGCGGTTCTTACAACCAGATGAAATACAGCAGCAAATTGCACAAATTCAAAAACCAACACCACTAATTATAGTTGATGGTGTTTTCTTTCAACTTTATCAAACTGGCATTGCTCGTGTCTGGAAATCCTTGTTAGAAGAATGGGTTAATAATGGTTTTGCAAAACATATTGTTGTGCTTGACCGTGGTGGCACTGCACCCATAATTCCTGGTATTAGATATCGCACAATCTCATATCATGATTACGATAATCTTGACTCCGATCGATCAATGCTACAGCAAGTGTGCGATGAAGAAGGTGCAGATTTATTTATTTCATCCTACCATACAACGCCGACTACTACACCTTCTGTATTCATGGCTCATGACATGATAGCAGAAAGAATAGGTTCAAACTTAAATCATATCATCTGGCAAGAAAAAAATTATGCAATTAAACATGCGTCTGCTTTTATTGCAGTTTCAAAAAATACAGCACGCGATTTAATAAGCTACTTTCCACAAATCTCTTTGGAATCTGTAACAATTGCTGAAAATGGGATTGATCATACAACCTTTTCAGTAGCTAGTCAGAAAGATATTCATCAATTTAAAATAAAATACGGTATTACCAAACCCTACTTTCTGTTAATCCGTCTTGGTACTGTTTATAAGAATAGTATTTTGTTTTTCAAAGCTTTTTCACAGCTTGCAAGTAGCTATGGTTTTGATATTGTTGTTACAGGAAGTGACGGTGTATTACCACCAGAATTTAGAGCCTATACATCAGGTAGCATCGTTCATCTGCTGCATCTTAGTGATGAAGAGTTAGCAATAGCTTACTCTGGTGCAGTGGCGCTTATTTATCCTTCTAAATATGAAGGTTTTGGTATGCCTATATTAGAAGCAATGGCTTGTGGTTGTCCTATAATTACTTGTCCTAATGCTTCAATTCCAGAAGTTGCAGGTAAAGCTGCAATATATGTGAATGATGATGATGTACATGAAATGACAAATGCACTTTGTGAAGTGCAAAAATATACTACTCGTCAGTCATTAATTAGCGCAGGTTTAGTACAGGCACAACAGTTCTCTTGGGCAAAAATGGCGCAAACTGTTAGTTCTGTATTAACTAATGCTACACTGATTTATTTAAATCTCAACAAAATTAATCTAATTATTTTCCCTGATTGGTCACAATCAGAAGAGTCTCTTGGTTTAGACTTACAACAAGTTATCAAGGCGATCGCCACTCATCCTAATAACGAAGAAACTACCCTAATTATTCATACTGGTAACATTCCTGGTGAGGATGCTGAACTGTTTTTATCTAGTGTGGCTATGAATCTTTTGGTACAGGAAGATTTAGACGTTACCGAAGGATTAGAAATTTCTCTAGTGAAAAAATTGGCTGATATTCAGTGGGAAGCTTTGCTACCTCGCATCAATGCCAGAATTATTTTAGAACATGAGGATCAACAATCTTTAGGACAAGTGGCAGTAGGTAAAATTCCTTCTTGCCAAATTGATAATTTAAGCAACCAACTCAATATTTTATTTAAAGGTGAAAAAACTAACTTAACTAGTAGAGAGGAGGTATCTATTACAGACGCATTAGCCGTAAAATATGGAAATATCAATATTATAATTTTTCCTGATTGGTTACAATCAGAAGAGTCGCTGATTTTAGAATTAGAACAAGTAATTAAAACGGTAATCAATCATTGTGATAGTAACCAAATAACGTTACTTATAAATACTAATGGCATTTCTGAAGATGATGCCAATTTAGTTTTATCTACTGTGGCGATGAATCTGCTACTAACAGAAAATTTTGATATTACTGTAGAATGCGAAATTTCTCTGCTGGAAAATTTAGATGAAATTGAACTAAGAGCTATAATTCCTTTCCTCCACGGTCGAATTATTTTACGACATGAAAATCTGGAGGGTTTAGCATTATCTCTAATAGACAATATCCCAGCATATGAAATAGAAAGCTTCAATAATATACATATAGAGCATTTAGTTTTTGATTTAAGTAATAGATTATTTCAAGAGGGCAGATGGACAGAAGCGATCGCTCAATATCAAAAACTTTTAGAAATCCAATCGGGTGATGCAGATATTTATTATAATTTAAGTTATTGCTATAGACAGTTAAACCTGCTAGACGAATATTTCCAGACTCTCCAGGAAGGAATTCAACTTTACCCTCAAGAAGGAAGATTACATTTTTCATTAATCATCGATTTACGGCGTAATGGACGTATTCAAGAAGCAATATTAAGTGCAGAGAATGCGGCTAAATGCTTACCAAATGATTACACTTTTAAAATTCTCAAATATTTGACAATTCCATCAATATATGAAAATCAAGAGGAAATTAACTTCTATCGCCAGTGCTTTATTCAAGGACTACAAGATTTAATTCAGCAAACATATCTGAAAACTACAGAAGAGCAACAAAGTGCTTTAGCAGGAATAGGTCGCCTCACAAATTTTTACCTATCATATCAAGCACAAAATGATATATATTTACAACGCCAGTATGGAAAGTTAGTACATGAAATTATGGCAGCTAACTATCCACAATGGTTAGTTCCTTTATCTATGCCTAAGCTTCAGCCTAATCAAAAAATTCGTATTGGTTACGCTTCACATTACCTGCATTCTTATAGTGGCACACTTTGGTTAACTGGCTGGTTACGTTACTGCGATCGCCAAAATTTTGAAATTTACTGTTACTACATAGGAAATGAGCCAGATCCTGTTACCCAACAGTTCCAAAATTACAGCGATGTTTTTCACCATATTCCTTATAACTTATCAGCAGCTTGTGAACAGATAATTGCTGATAAATTGCATATTTTAGTCTTTCCTGAAATAGGTATGGACGCACAAACCATGCAAATGGCCGGTCTGCGGCTTGCGCCTTTGCAATGCGTGGCTTGGGGACATCCGGTAACGACTGGCTTACCCACAATTGATTACTTTTTATCTAGCGAGTTAATGGAACCCGAAAATGCCCAAGAACATTATTCAGAAAAATTAATTCGCTTACCCAACATTGGAGTTTCTTACCCTAAGCCATATATTCCCCCAGTTATCAAAACCCGTTCAGATTTTGGGTTAGGAGATGATGCAGTCATTTACTTGTGCTGTCAAGCTCCTTTTAAATACCTACCGCAATATGATTTTATTTTTGCGGAAATTGCTCGTCGTCTTCCTGAAGCTAAATTTGTGTTTTTGCGTGGTACTTTACTTGAGCCACGTTTAAAGCGTGCTTTTGCTGCTGTTGGACTTAACAGTGAGGATTATTGTGTATTCCTCAATATTCCAGAGCGGCTAGACTATCTAATGATTAACTTACTTTCAGACGTTTATCTAGATACATTTACTTGGTCTGGTGGTAATACTACTCTAGAAGCGATCGCTTGTAATCTTCCCATTGTCACCTGTCCTGGAGAATTTATGCGGGGTCGTCATTCTGAGAGCTTCTTAAAAATGCTAGGGGTAACGGATACCATCGCTCAAAACGAAGCCGAATATATCGAAATTGCTGTCAAATTAGGACTAGATCAAGCTTGGCGAGGCGCTATTGCTGAAAGAATGAGCCAAAATCACGATCGTCTTTTTGATGATAAAGCTTGTGTCGAAGGTTTAGAAGCCTTCTATAAAGAAGTTTGTAGTAAGCACTGAAGCGCTCACTACAAACTTAATAATTTGTGCTTGGGTTGTTTTGCCTATAGCACTTCTGGGTAGAGTCTAATACAGACTTAACCCCCAGCCCCTTCCCTACAAGGGAAGGGGAGTAAGATTCAAAGCCTCTCTCCGTTTCAGGGAGAGGTTTGGAGAGGGGTTTTTAGTTGCTGTAATAGGTTATTTTGAGGGCTTCAGCCCTCACTAAGCTAATGAGCATTTAAGTTGCATAATACCAGGGCTGAAGCCCTTACTACAAGCGAATCAGTCTGGAAAAATGAATGACGATTAGCTTACGAACTTATTTTTTCTCAATATACCTTTGCCACATTTGCTGGTAAGCTTTCTCCATTTCACGGGTAAACTGCTTACCATTCCACAATGGTGCTGTTTGTCGAGATGCTTTCAACTTCAAAGCCACCTGCTGGCGTAAAGCTTCATCTTTCCCCAAACGCACACCCCACTCTACATACTCTTCATCAGTCCACGCAATACCTTCTGTGATACCAGCATTTATCATCATGGTGTAGCTATTTCGGGCGGCAAATTGCTGTCCAACTCTGCTTACTAAGGGAATACCCATCCAAAGTGTTTCTAAGGTTGTCGTCGCGCCGTTATAAGGATAAGTATCTAATACAACATCAGCAATGGCTAAATTTGCTCTGTGGACAGACTCAGAAGGATCTAAGTCTAAAAATCGTAGACGCGAATACTCTACACCCTCTTCTTCTGCTAACTGCATAAAAAATTTCTGCACAGCTTCAGAATCTGCTACCCCTTTAATTAAAAAATAGCTATTAGGAACTTCCTTAATAATTCTCATTTGCAGCCGTGCTGTATCAGGGTGGCGCTTAAATCCTCTTTGAGCGCTCAGAAAAACTACAGCATTACTAGGAATATCTAGAGAGTCCCGTCGTAAAGTTGGTACACCGATTTCAAAACCATCCACCGCTATATAAGTTTGCGATAATCGCCAGATTTTTTCTGTATAGTACTCCTGAGCAGAATCGGGTAAAACATAAGGATCAGCAATAAAGTAATCAACTGCTGGTATTCCCGAAGCATCCCAACCCAACCACGTTACCTGTACAGGTGCAGGTTTAAGTGCCATAATTTCACAAGTAACATCTAGAGTAATACTATCCAAGTCGATTAAAATATCAATTTCATCTTCGTAGATTTTTTCAGCAATGTCATCACTATAAATTCCCCCTAGATAAGCTTGATTAAATTGCTGGACATACCATTCCTGCAACGAATCATCTACTTGTTTATAATTTATAAAATATCCATAAATATCAAACTGTTCACGGGTATGGTGTTGAATTAGCCACCTAGCTAACCAGCCAACTGAATGCCTAGATAAACAATGGGATAAGTAGCCAATCTTTATTTGCTTATTTCTATTATTTGAACTACGTTGTTTATATCGCTGAACTTTTTCAGTGGCATATTCTTGCACATTCATCTGACAGAGTTGTGCCAATTGATTCTGAATTTGTCTATTTTGCTGCGGATTATCTTGTAAGTAAGGTGCATAATAGTTGGCATTAAATAGACGCAATACTCTAGCTGATTCAAGATTTATAGGTTGTTCTTCGATTAAAGATTTTAGCAAAGATTCCTGCTCTAGAAAAACTGTACATGCTTCGTTCCAATAAGCAGGAGCTTCCATTAATCCTCGCTGTATTAGGTGTTTAGCAAAGACTTGATCGGTTAAATTCTTTGAGAGTGAATAACATAATTTAGCAATTTCGATTCCTTGAGAATAATTGTAATCTTTTAGATAAAAACCAGCGATATGGCGCAGAAGCTCTGTATTTTCAGGTTCCAGCCGTAAACATAGCTCAATCAATGATATTGCTACTTTGGGCTGCTGCATAGAATGAGCAATTTTAACTGCGGCTGGCAGCAAAATATTAATGAAAGATTGAGGCTCACTAACATGGGTTAGACAACATTCTGCAAACTCTAGGATAGAGGGATGCAAAGGGTCATCATTGATGATACTCTCTAATATCTGCAACAATAACTCAATATCTATAATTGATTCTGACTGAATTAACTCAATTACCTCTAGGGAAGTTAATTCATCACCAGTAAAAGTTTTTAACTTGATATATAGCTCAATCAAATACAGAAGATTATTCACATATTTAGGAGAAATTTCCCGTATATGTTGGCGAAGTGCCCAAGCAACTGAATAATCTGCCAGTGTCTCTCTGCGTTCGGCTTCGGTTTGCAGAACCTTTATCAATTCCACAGTCCATTGCTCAACTTGTTCGGCTTCTCCTTCCTCCATACCCAGCAACCAAGTCATCTGCGCTTCTGCTTCTTGCCCCTGCAATAGCAACATTAATCCTAAGTTCCAGTAGTGAAATTTCACTTCTGGTTCTGTTTCGATAGCTTGTTCATAGCAGCTAGCAGCTTGAGTATAGTTACCTTTAATAAAATATTGCTGGGCTTGCTGCTCTGATGGGGTGATGTTAGTAGGAATTTGCACAGAAGTCATAGTCAAGAATTTTTAGGATAGTACTAGTACTATTCCCAGAATTGAGAACAAAATTAAAGTGGGTAGCTTAAACTACCCACTTTATAAAGCTTGCAATTAGATATATAAATCCAGTTTTTACTTCGATGTCAACTCTGCAAAACCAGTGGGACATGTTGGTTGGGTTGGGGAAGCTGCTGACGCTGTTCCAGATACACTATCTGTTACAGCATTCACACCAACAGCGTTCGATTGACATAACACAGCTAGAGTAGTTGCTTCACTGGTAGATAATACTATTGATCTAACACCAACCCCTGCGTAGGATTTGAGAGGTGCTTTGAGAGATAAACCATTATTGGTAACTAGAGTAGCATCCCCGGCCACCTTGTAAACATAATTTTCAGTTTGGGTTCTAATACCAAGTCCTAACTGATCCATACTAGTAGTAAATGCAGCATTTTCTAAAAAGTATGCTTGTTGAGCGCGGTTCATGGAACCAGTATACTGTTTAGCTTCTGACTGCTTACCTTTGTTAGCTTGGTTCAAGAAAGAAGGTAGTGCGATCGCAGACAAAATACCGATAATGATAATTACTACTAGTAATTCAATAAGTGTGAAACCTTCGTTTTCCTTCTTTTTACCGATGATGTGTTGGAGAAACTTTGCTTTCAATTCGGTTTTCATAAGTGTTTTCCCTGGTGTAGGATGTGGTTGTGTGTTCTAGATATAACTTACCCACTCGTATTTAGTTTCATATCACCCCACCTCAAAAATTTTTTCAACTATTCAACTGTGTTTTTATTTATATTGCGATCGCGCTAGATTATTAGGCTATTTTCCTTATATAGAAAGGGTTATATCAGTTGCAGACCCTCCAATCTCGGTATTGTTCAGTTAAAGAAATCTACTGTTGAAGCCATCGGGGAGATACGATTGATACTGGTTGCGGGTTATTAAAGATCACTTCAGCCCTTTTCCAACTTACAAAGACTTTATGGGAGAGCTGACAGGTTGGAATGTACTATACATACTTGCTTAGGATTGGTGTTCCAACATTAAGTAACCAAAACTCTCCAGCATCAGTAACAGCTGTTGCACCATCTGAAAAGCTTGTTCTTCATCTGTAGGCTTTAAGGTTATAGGATCTAAAGGTCTAAATTGTTTCCAGCGCTCTACTAAGAACTTCATCGGCTGGGGTTGTTCTAATAAAGGTATCAGGCAAAATGCTAATGAGCTATCTATCCCCACAAATTCCTCAACTAATGATAAATAGTTGCTGATAGGAAATATTCTGAATTCTGTAATACAGGCTACGAGTTCTTCTTGGAAATTGCGAGTTTTTAACTGAGGATGCAGACTCACCTTTGCCAGTCGCCAATCAGAGTCAGCCCATTGTGAAACTGGCAGAAAAGTCTGTACTTGATTAGAATGACCGCACCAAAAGTCAATCAGCCGATGAATAGGATTTATTAGTTCAAATAACTGTAGCCGCTCTTCTATAGAAATTTCTGGTAAACTCATGCCCAGAAAAGCAGGCAAATTATCTGGTTCTTTAAACAAATTTATTAAGTCCCACTGTCGCCAGTTAACCATACTGATAAACTCTAGGTTAGCTGCCTTCAAAGCCATAAACATATCAGAGACGGTGTAACCTTTATCTCCTTGAAATAAGTAATTCATTAAAATTCTTTCTTTTCCGTTCTCTCCTTCATACTTATTAGAATTCCAAGTTTTAGCTTTGAGATCGACATTATCTTTCAAAGCTTTCATTGTTTCTACTACAATTTCCATTTCCAAGTCTTCTGGATTTTCGTCCATTAAACCCATCATTCTGAAGACTCTCTGAGCGCGGAAATAAGTAAATCTCTGGATTGAACTATGCAGATTGCTACGAATGATGCCATTAGGCTTTAAAACAGATATCATTGCTTGTAAGGCAGCAGCTAAATCAGGAAAAAGATATAGAAGTTCATCACAATTAATATAGTCAAATTGATAATCTAGCTTTGGTAATTCCTGTATTGGCAATACATGAAACTCTGCATTGTCAAATCCATGATGTTCTAAGCGTTGCTGTGCTAATTTAATCGATTCTTCTGATATGTCAATCCCAACAATTTTTGCACCTGGGTTAGCTTCTGCCAAGACTAATGATTTATAGCCAGTGCCACATCCAGCATCCAAAATTACTTTACCTTTGGTATCGATAAATTTTTGGTTTCTTAAATAGTAAGGCGTGACTAAGTTATGAATGTAAAGTAAATTAGGATCATCTTTAGGAGATTTATCAAGAGGAACTCTCGGATAGGGAGAAGTGTCAAATTGTTGACGAATTTTATCTAGTAAATCAGATGCTGGACTGGTCATTAAAGTTGCTCCTGATAGTAGTTTTTAGATTGATAAACTAGATTGGGCTATTTCTTTAGGTTGTCTGTAAAAACATTGACGGTCAAAAGCTACCATTTTTGGCAATAATTTAAAAATTAACGCCTATTATATATTAAATGAAAAGTTGATTTGAATTTGAAATTTTTATTTATTAGCAATTACATTTAGGCTAACAAGTATACTTGAAACACGTATTTTGCTGGAATCATTAAATAAATCAAATTCTTGTACTTGTTGATATTTGGTAAAACCAACTTGTTCTAAACATACAGCCAAGATTTCAAAATCAAATCCTACTTTGTGAACATCATATATATTGGTTTGCGCCCCAAATATAATCCGCATTAAATATAAACGATCAACTAATTTAATTCCTGGAAAAAGATAAAGCCAACACAATGTATTTAAGTCGGGAACACTAATAAAAAGTTGTCCGCCTGGTTTGAGAACACGATACCATTCTGTTAATGTATTGATTAGCTCATTATCTATTGCATGATAAAAATGTTCTAGAACATGACTGGCATAAATTGCGGCAATTGAATTACTTTCAAATTGACTTAAATCAGATGCGTTCCCAATATAATCTACTTCTGGACGAGGTTCGATATCGAATATTTTCCAGTCTGGATGTGTTTGATGTCCACCAATATGAAGTTTAATGTCTGTCATTTTTTTGTATTTTGCTACTTTGTATCGTTTTTTCTACCTATTGTGGGTCAAGCATTAAAACTTTTTAGAAAAAATCAGATGTTGGACTGGGCATTGAAATTGCTCCTCATACTAACTTTGTTCTGATGCTCCCCACCGTTACGCCAACTCTTGTTGACAGCTAAGACATACCTGCGAACATTTGCCATGCTGTCCAAGCTAGCGGCACGCCCAATCTTGAGTATTCCCAACTTACGAGGATTTCTATCACAATATTTAAGAGTCAATTAGAACTGGATCAGATAAGTTACATTGTGGGTAAATACTGTTCTGTACACACCAGTGTGGAAGGCGTTTTTGCTCGTGGTGATAATTCTTGCATCCAGACAAAAGGGCACAAACATTACTGAGCCACTGGTGTTAACCAAGGGCTAGATTTTCAACTTCGATTGTGAAAGCGCCTTACTCAAACTCAGGTAGCCACAACTCTGATATTGCCAGTTTCCAACCTGGTGGCAAGTCTGGTAGTGTGAGTGTGCTGCCATTCTGCATTACCACCAGAGCTTGGTTTATTCGATAAACCGTTACCGTCAATTTGTCAGGGTCAATCAATATGCCCACTGTAGACCCAAGTTGCAAAAATAGCTGAGTCTTCTCTTCAAGCGGTTTGATTCTGTCGCTTTTAGATTTAATCTCAACCATCAAGTCTGGAACTAACTCTACAAAGTCGCGCTTGGTCTTCTTGAGGCGATCAGCTTTAACAAAAGACACATCAGGGATCGCTTACCATCTGGCATAGCCAATCACAGTTTGTTATGCTATATTAAACGTAGTCGTTATGAGTTTGTATATGGTCATGACTAACCCCACAGTAGAAAACTTAGTAATTATCGGTTCTGGGCCAGCAGGGTACACAGCCGCCATCTATGCCGGACGTGCTAATCTGAAACCCGTTGTATTTGAAGGTTTCCAAGCCGGGGGTTTACCTGGTGGACAATTAATGACAACAACGGAAGTCGAGAACTTTCCAGGGTTTCCCAAAGGGATTACTGGGCCGGAACTGATGGATCAGATGAAGGCGCAGGCGGAACGCTGGGGAGCGGAACTATATACTGAAGATGTTATATCAGTTGACTTGAGTCAGCGTCCATTTACAGTGCGATCGCAAGAAAGGGAAATTAAAACCAATAGCATCGTCATTGCTACGGGTGCGACAGCAAAGCGTTTGGGTTTACCTAGCGAACAGGAATTTTGGAGTCGGGGTATTTCCGCTTGTGCAATTTGCGATGGTGCAACACCAATTTTTCACGGTGCAGAATTGGCTGTAATTGGTGCTGGTGACTCGGCGGCGGAAGAGTCTATTTACCTCACCAAATACGGTTCTAAGGTAAATATGTTGGTACGCACCGATAAAATGCGGGCTTCTAAAGCCATGCAAGACAGGGTTTTGAGTAACCCAAAAATCCAGGTGCATTGGAATACAGAAGCCGTGGATATCTTTGGTAATGGTCACATGGAAGGAGTGAAAATCCGCAATACTAAAACTGGTGAAGAAAGCCAACTGCACGCTAAGGGTTTATTCTACGCCGTTGGTCATAGTCCTAATACCTCTTTATTTAAGGGGCAACTAGAACTGGATGAGGTAGGTTACGTTGTCACTAAACCCGGTTCTGTAGAAACTAGTGTAGAGGGTGTTTTTGCAGCCGGCGACGTGCAAGATCATGAGTTTCGCCAAGCAATTACAGCCGCGGGTACTGGCTGTATGGCGGCGATGTTAGCAGAACGCTGGTTGTCATCCAGTGGCTTGATTCAAGAATTCCATCAACAGCCAGAAACAGCAGACAATGAATTAGAACATCAGCCAGCCAAAAAGACTGAAGCCGAGGAAGAAGCTGGATTTAATTTGAATGGAACGCGCCATGAGGGAGGTTACGCTCTACGGAAATTGTTCCATGAAAGCGATCGCTTACTCCTAGTTAAATACGTCTCTCCTGGTTGCGGCCCTTGTCATACCCTGAAGCCAATTTTAAATAAAGTGGTGGATGAATTTGACAGCAAAATTCACTTTGTAGAAATTGACATCGATAAAGACCGAGATATTGCTGAAAATGCTGGTGTGACAGGAACGCCAACGGTTCAATTGTTCAAAAACAAGGAATTGGTGAAGGAAGTTAAAGGCGTGAAGCAAAAAACCGAATATCGCCAGTTAATTGAAAGTAATCTTTAGGGAATAGGGAGTGGGGAAGACTCTGCCCAATAACCCGCTACAGTTGGCTTAAATGGTAGCCTTAATAAGTTAGGCAATAGCATATCCTGTGTGTTGCCTAACATTTGGCGGGTGAAATCCCAAGACAATTTTCTCTTTGGGAATTCCTGCTGCGACCAATTCGTAGGTAACACCATCTTCTGTGTCATCTCGTTGCACCCAAATTTTGCCATCAATAATATCAATATGAACTAAGCAACCGTGAATTCGCTTTACACCATCCCAGCCTAAAGTTATCAGCAAATAACTGTCCTTTTCGCTATCAAATACTGTTTTACATTCAATAGCTGCGTGCGAATAAGGAATTTGTGTGTAGGATACTAATACCTCTTTGATGATCCGTCGATAATTATCTAAGGTATCCATTGAATAATCCTCTCAGTTTCTGGATTAAAAACGAGTAAATTGAGATTCTCAGTTTCTATTAAAAGTGTACTAATTGGTTCCTCAAACAAAGCTGTAAATACGTTATCCCGTACTGCCAAATATAAAACATATTAAAAATTTTTCTACTTGGAATAATTAAACTTTGTGGTAACACTGGCTGGTAATTTATCTCTAGCAAAAATAAGGCATAGTCTCATCTCTACCTCAGTCTAACTCTGTATATACCGTGAAGCAGCCGGACTTTTATCCAGAATATTTACGCAATAACCTATCTGATATGTAAAATGGTCAGCGTATCAAGCTTTGATCCAGGCGATCGCACATGGCCATTACAAAACGGCGACTACCGACATTTTTACAGTTTGGCAAAAGTTCCAATCTTTCCCAAAAACTCATGCTCATTGGGTTAGCCATCACCCTATTTTTCATCTTCCTGGCATTCTTCGCTCCCCTATTCCAGGCTTGGGGATGGCTGCAAAACCCGAAAGATTTTCTCTCTAATCCAATTCACGAGCCACCCTCAGCTAAACATTGGTTTGGCACTAGTCGCCTGGGTTATGATGTCTTCTCCCGGACATTATTCGGCGCTCAAGCTGCTTTGCAGGTTGTGATCTTGGCAACAGCACTAAGTATGATTATCGGTGTGCCTCTGGGGATGCTGAGTGGTTATCTCGGCGGTAAATTGGATAAAGTGTTGCTGTTTTTGATGGATAGCATCTACACTTTACCGGGGCTACTACTGTCTGTGACACTGGCGTTTGTGGTGGGACGTGGGATATTAAATGCAGCGATCGCTATTAGCATTGCCTACATCCCCCAATATTATCGCGTTGTTCGCAACCACACTGTTAGCGTGAAAACTGAAGTCTTCATCGAAGCTGCTCAAGCAATGGGTGCTTCCACTTGGGTTGTGCTTTCTCGTTATCTATTTTTCAACGTCATTCAAAGCGTACCCGTCCTCTTTACACTCAATGCTGCTGATGCAATTTTGGTGTTGGGCGGTTTGGGCTTTTTGGGGCTAGGACTTCCCGAAGAAGTGCCAGAATGGGGACATGATTTAAAACAAGCCCTAGAAGCTCTACCTACTGGCATTTGGTGGACTACGCTTTTCCCTGGTTTAACCATGACATTCATGGTGGTAGGGTTATCACTACTTGGTGAGGGGTTAAACGAATTTGTCAATCCCCGATTACGGAGAGAAAATAGAATCCGAAAATAGTTAGTAAACAGTGGACACTTATCAGTCAACGGGCTAATCATTAATAACTAGTAATTTGATAACTGGAGAGATTTGTGTGAAAGATAACCTGACGTTAATTGCCGCCGCTACTGGTGGGTTTCTCCTTTCTGTTGCCCTTGCTGGCATCTTAAGAGGTGCGCCAGTTACAGCTTGGCAAGAGCAATCGAGTTTCCGCACCACGACTTTTGCTAATTTACAGAAATCGGAGTTGAAAGCTTCGCGTCTTCTTCCAGGCGGAGATGCTACGCGAACAGATCGCGGATGAAAACTACTCGCACCCAATAATAGGGAATAGGGAATAGCTGTTCACCAATTACCAATGACAAATGACAAATGACAAATGACAAAATTCAAGTAATTGGCATTGATGTGGGGGGAACAGCAATTAAGCTGGGGCGGTTTACAGCCGATGGAACTTGTCTGCAATCGTTGACTATGGCGGCTCCCCAGCCGACAACGCCGGAGGCCGTGCTGGCGGTGCTGGTAGATGCGATCGCGCAAATTGATCCAAATAATGAAACTTTTGCTATTGGTGTTGGGACTCCTGGCCCCTCCGATGCAGCAGGACGCATCGCCAAAATCGCCATTAACTTACCTGGATGGATCGATGTCCCTTTAGCAGATTGGTTAGAAGCTAAAACTGGCAAACCTACTGCGATCGCTAATGATGCCAACTGCGCTCTTTTGGGAGAAGCTTGGCTGGGAGCCGGTCGCCAATTTCAAAATCTGATTCTCCTAACTTTAGGAACTGGGGTTGGTGGCGCGATTATCCTTGATGGCAAACTATTTGTTGGACATCAGGGAGCCGCCGGGGAATTGGGTTTAATTTCATTAAATCCTGATGGGCCAATTTGTAATAGTGGTAATCAAGGATCTTTAGAACAACATGCCTCTGCTACTGCCATTCGCCGCCGCACTCTCAAGGAACCCATCGAATTGGGTGTTCTTGCTCAACAAGGAGAAGCCGCAGCATTGACTTTTTGGCAAGAATATGGTAGAAATCTGGGAATTGGCTTGACGAGTTTGATTTATGTACTCACACCGCAAGCGATCGTCATTGGTGGCGGTATAAGTGGCAGCTTTGAGTTTTTCTTACCAGCAGTGAAGGCAGAAATTGAGAAGCGAGTGCAGCCTTTATCACGAGATGGTTTACAGATTTTGCCAGCAGAGTTAGGCAATTTTGCCGGGATAGTGGGTGCAGCAAGGTTGGCATTGCAACACTATTCGAGATTTTAGATTGTGTAATCTCAGTTATAAAAATCGCTTGGCGATCGCTTTGTTTGCTTTGAGAATTGGTGAATAGCGATCGCAAAATCATTTGCTTTGATCAGCCCTACTTAATAATTCATGAGAGATAAGAATCCCGACTTTTCAAAGAAGTCGGGGTTCTGTGAATTTAATTACAGGGTATTATTCAGAATTCTTTGTTTGGGCTTTTATCGTTGAAAAGTTCAACTGTATATTCATGTACAGTAATCTGATGATATTGAACCAAGAATTATGTCTAATGCAGTTAAAGTATTCTTTTCCTACTCCCACAAAGATGAAGCCTTGCGTGACGAGTTGGCAACTCATCTGAGCATGATGAAACGTCAGGGAGTTATCGAAGCTTGGCACGATCGCGAAATCAGTGCTGGTAGAGAATGGGCTAATGAGATAGATGATAATCTTGATATTGCAGATATCATTCTGCTGCTAGTGAGTGCTAACTTTCTGGCTTCAGATTACTGCTACGACAAAGAAATGAAGCGGGCAATGGAGCGACATGAAACGCGGGAAGCTCGTGTAATTCCGATTATTCTAAAGCCGGCAGACTGGAATGGCGCACCTTTTGGTAAACTGCAAGCACTGCCTAAAAATGCTAAACCTGTCACAACCTGGCAAGACCAAGATGAGGCTTTTTTAAATGTCGCTCAAGGGATTCGCAAAGTAGTTGAAGAAATGGCGAAATCAAACACTTCTTCCTCAACTCCTGCTAAAAATACTACACATCAAGTCACAAGCTTGATAAACGAAGCGGCTCGTTTGTACGAAGCTAAAAAGTTTGAGGAAGCAGCCGTCAAGTTCAAAGCAGCCCTCTATCTTGACCCGAACTCTGTACTAGCTCACACTGCACTGGGGTTAGCGCTGTACGGTCAAGGTAAGTTGTCAGAAGCGATCACCACCTACCAAAGAGCTTTGCAAATCGACCCTAACTATGCAATTGCTCACTATAACCTGGGGTTAGCGCTGTACGGTCAAGGTAAGTTGTCAGAAGCGATCACCGCCTACCAAAGAGCTTTGCAAATCGACCCTAACTATGCAAACGCTCACACTGCACTGGGGTTAGCGCTGTACGGTCAAGGGAAGTTGTCAGAAGCGATCGCCGCCTACCAAGAAGCTCTGCAAATTGACCCGAACGATGCAGGCGTTCACAATAACCTGGGGGCAGCGCTGGAGGATCAAGGGAAGTTGTCAGAAGCGATCGCCGCCTACCAAAGAGCTTTGCAAATTGACCCGAACTTGGCACTCGCTAACAATAACCTGGGGAGTGCGCTAAAAAGTCAAGGGAAGTTGCCAGAAGCGATCGCCGCCTACCAAGAAGCTCTGCAAATTGACCCTAACTTGGCACTCGCTCACAATAACCTGGGGACAGCGCTGTACGGTCAAGGAAAGTTGGAAGAAGCGATCACCGAGCTGGAAATAGCTGTTCGCCTTAACCCTAACGACACTGTGATTCGTAAAAACTTAGAGATTTATAGAAATAAGAAGAAGGGTTTTTGGGGGCGTTTATTTGGTGGGTAGAAGATTCTCAGTCTTATTCATCTCAAGGGTGTGCATTAGCGTAGCTCGTCGTAGACATCGCCTGTTGTTGAGAATTCGTAATAAACTCAGCGTGTTGTATTTCCCTTTCAGATTTGTCTGAATTCATGAATTGTTATATTTCAGGTATTCTTAACCAATCTTAATAAAGCTAAAAATTCAGTATCCTCTGAATAACGAGAAATCTTTAAGCCACAGTTCTATCAAAAGGATGAATTGAGCTTTTTCCCAGTTGTCAATATTTGTTGTTAAACTAATACTGAATATTTTTTTAACTTAATATAAGAATTAATTACTTAACCAATGGTAGATGCCAAAATCTATAAAAATACAGTGTAATTAAATTGTTAATTTTTTCCTAACTTCCTTTTACTTGCGTTATCTTTTGCTTACGTGATTTTAATACTACCTTTACATTATTCCTTAAGTATAATTGTGGGATAATACAGAATATCCTCTTTTGGTAGGTAATCCGTAGTAATATAGTCAGTTTAAGAGAAAAGCTTATCATAAATTACCCGCTTAACACTTTTGCATAAAAATTAATAGGGTAGAATAACTGAATATTGCTCAGATATTTTTAAAATTAAAAGCAGGATTTTTTAATGATCAGCTTAAATAATTCAGAAAACGACAAAGTTAGCAGCACAGCATCCACTAAGAGGCTGGCAAGGGCGATGATGGTTTCTGGTGGGGAGTTCTCACTGATATTAGCTTGTTGTAACAGTCTTGAAAGACAGCAGCAAGTGCTGAATCTGTTAACAGAATTTTCATCGACAGATATCCACGAAATCTTGCTCTCACCTGCGGCTGACACATTGTATACAGCTATTACAAGTGCGATTGGTGCTACCCAACCCGAAGCTTTGATGGTACGGGGTTTAGAATCCGTAGTAGAAATTAACCAACTAATCATCAGTACTAACATCATGCGAAATGAGTTTCGGAAACAGTTTCGGTTTCCCTTGATGTTGTGGGTTAATGATGAAATTCTCCGCAAGCTAGTCTGGTTAGCACCAGATTTCAAAGACTGGGCAGCAAGTACTATTAGATTTGATGTACCTCACAATCAGCTAGTTGAATCTGAACAACGAGCCATCAGCGCCTAATATTGGCTGAGATTACTCAAAATATTTGTAGATGCTAGGTTGAGCCGAGCAAAATCTAAGCTACGGTTCTGTTCAATTATTTATAAAATTACTTTTATTTAACCTTCGCTTACCCTAACTTCTCATGGGATTGGAAAACCTTGCTTCCATTTTTCTCTGATGCGAGGATATAGTTTACACATAAGTCCTAAAAACCTAGCTTCATAAGCTTTTACTCGTTCTCATCCTCTACATCGGAACGAAACAAGCTATTTTCCCAGATAGGGACGTGGAAGAGAATCCACAACAAACTTTTTATCCAATGCAACGCTTCTGAGTTATTCCTAAATTGCGGTAGGATATAGGCCAATACAGTTCAGATAAGACCAAAACTCTTGTAGAGACGGCGATTTATCGCGTCTCAAAACCCACGATTTTGTAGAAATAGCGCTTAACCCAAGCGTATTGGGATATATGGCGTTTTCATTGAGTGCAATTTTCACCCAGAATTTGTATAAGGAACAAACAATCAGTACATCAGCGTCTGTATTTATATCTGTTTCAGGACAAATATACTAAATTAATTCCAACTGGTGAAGTACTGGAATTATATATTTTATTGCCTACACGTGGTTGGATACTATTTTCCAGTTCTATAACTATTGAGTAACATCGCTATATTACGATGAGAACCATGCTGAAAAAATACCTTAACACCAATCAAGCACGAATTTTCACTGCTTTGATTTTAACTGGAATTTTGTCTGTAACTAGCAGTTTAACGCTTATCAAAGATGCGACGGGCGCTTCTGCTAACTTCTCGTTAGAAACAAACAATGAAGTCCTCAAAGATAATATTAAACCAAATCGCTTGCCACGTCCAGTAGCTAAGGCGGTACTGCGAGATTTAGCCCGCAAACAGGGAATTTTTACTAGCCAACTGCAAATTATTGATTATAGCCAACAGACTTGGCGCAATGGTTGCTTGGAACTGCCTCAATCTGATGAAATCTGCACCCAAGCGTTAGTTCCTGGTTGGCGGATTGTGGTGTCTAATGGCAAACAAAACTGGGTTTATCATACCAATAACAATGGGCGATCGCTACGTTTAGCTTCGGCAAATACTCCTTCTAACAACCTGCCAGATGAATTACCTGCGTCTGTAAAAAATGCTGTTTTGCAAGCTGCATCCAGACGTTTGCAACAGCCAATTTCTCAGCTAACCATCATTCAGGCTCAACGGCAAACTTGGAGAAATGGCTGTTTAGAATTAGCTAATGCTGATGAACTCTGTACCCAAAATTTGGTATCAGGCTGGCGAGTAGTTGTTGGTGCGGTTGACCAAACCTTGGTTTATCATACTAATCAAACAGGTTCCGCAGTCAGACTGAATCAAAAGGCTAACGAAGGTACACTTACCCCTGTGCAAATTCCAGCTAGCGAGTTACCACCACCGTTAGATCGAGATATAGTATTTCGGCAAATCTCCAGTGGCGGTTTTGCTGGCAGAACCTACCAGACTGTCTTACTCAAAGATGGGCGATTGATTCGCGTGCGAATTGGTGATGCTAATGATTCTGAACGTAGTGTTCGCAGCGTTTCTGTGCAACAGGTGCAACAATTTCAGAGATATTTGGAACGCTCTAATTTTAGTAAATTCCAAAATTTGAGTTACCCAGCCCCTAGTGGTGCTGCTGATTATATCACCTTCACTCTTACCAGCCAAAAGGGTACAGTTCAGTACAATGATATTTCTCGAAATAATCTGCCAACGAATTTACAAGCAGCAGTCAAAGCTTGGAATCAACTCGTAGCCAGCGCCCAATAAATGATCAACCTCAGCAATGAGATTAAATAGCGATTGTTTTAGCGCTTACAATCAAAACGATCGCTATTCATGCTGATTGATGATGAAAAGGTTACTCAAGTGGTGTGTTGGGTTTCATTCTTGGTGGAATATTCGCCAAAGCAGAAAGTCGGGGTTATTTGCCGTTATCGTTACCTTGAGTGTGGTGGCAACGGTGATGCTATCGTTCCCATTGAACGCTCAAATTAATCTACCGCCAAAACTGGCATCTGAGCTAAGGGGGGTGTGGTTAACAAATATTGATAGTGATGTGTTATTTGAGCGCGATCGCCTCAAGGGATCTTTGCAACGCCTTGATGAACTCAATTTTAACACCATCTATCCGGCGGTTTGGAATTGGGGATATACATTGTATCCCAGTAAAGTTGCCCAAAAAGTAATTGGGCGATCGCTCGATCCCACACCCGGATTGCAAGGGCGAGATATTCTCAAAGAAATTGTCGATGTGGGACATCAAAAAGGGCTAACAGTAATTCCCTGGTTTGAATTTGGCTTCATGGCACCAGCCGACTCTCTCTTAGCTAAAAATCGCCCCCAATGGCTTACTAGCCGCAGCGACGGGACTCGGATTGTCAAAGAAGGCACGCATAACCGGGTTTGGCTAAATCCCTTTCGCCCAGAAGTACAACAATTTATCCAAGATTTAATCGTTGAAATTGTCAGAAACTACAATATTGATGGCATTCAATTTGATGACCATTTTGGCTTACCATCAGAATTAGGTTACGATGCTTACACAGTGGCACTTTACAAAAAAGAACACCGTGGTAAAGCTCCCTCCAAAAATTTTAAAGATCCAGAATGGGTGCGTTGGAGAGCTAACAAAATCACCGAGTTTATGAAACGGGTATTCAAAACCATCAAAGCTACTAAAAAAGATTGCCTAGTTTCTATTGCACCCAATCCTCAACGTTTTTCTTACGAGTTCTTTTTAGCCGACTGGCAAAAGTGGGAACGGCTAGGAATCATTGAAGACTTAGTTTTGCAGATATATCGTGATGATTTGAATGTTTTTGTTAACGAATTAGAATATCCAGAAGTGAAAGCGGCAAAGAGCCATATTCCAGTGAGTGTGGGCATTTTGGCTGGGTTAAAAAACCGATCTGTGCCGATGCAACAGATTCAGACACAAGTGCAAAAAATCCGCGATCGCAATTTTGCTGGAGTCTCTTTCTTTTTCTATGAAACCCTCTGGAATATGAGCAAAGAAAAGCCACAAGAACGACAAACTGGCTTCCAGAAAATTTTCCCCACACCTGTAGATTACCCAAATTTGCTAGCAGGTTGGAAACCATTTAGTTAATAGTCATTTGTCCTTGGTTATTGGTCATTAGTCATTGGTACTAATGACTTCGATTTCTCCACGGCTTTTTATGAAAATAAGTGAAGCCTGCCTTCAGTCGCAATACAGTTCAGTTAAGCATTTCTTTATTCTCTCAGTGCCCTCTGCGTCTCTGTAGTAGCCTGCGGCAAGCCGCTCCGCGTCTACGTAAAAAAAAATGACTTTGACAAAGAAAGAGTTTTAGCCTTAACTAAACCGTATTGCGTTCAGTCGGTGAATACTTTAAAAATTTGGGATGTTACTCATGCTCAGACGCTTACACAGCCGTAAAATTTCCTTAGTGGCTATGCTTGCGCTTGTGATATGCCTTACTCTGGTAAGCGTGCGTTCATTTGGGCAAACAATTATGACATCAGCACCCCAACTGCTCACCGATCCATTTTTACAACTACCAACTGAAACCTCAGTGCAAGTAGTTTGGTTTACTGAGTTTGCTGGTGTTAAACACACAGTAACTTATGGTGAAAATCTTAAACAAACTGCTAAGGCAAATACTACCAAGCTCAATCGCACTCGTGAAGACCAGCAATCAAGAGTTGGAAATCAAACCAAAGACGGTGAAGTTTATCAAAAACCCTTTCAGCGTGACATTTGGCGACATGAGGCTGAGGTAGGTGGGTTAACTCCTGGTGTGCGGTTAAACTATCGGGTTACGAGTGTGCGAGAAGACGGCGAGAGTATTAACAGTGATGTTTTTACCCTTGCAGCTACTCCCAAACCAGATACACCACTAAAAATTTTACTTACCTCAGATCATCAATTAAAGCCGATGACAGCAGCAAATCTGCAAAAGGTGGTAGAAACAGTTGGACGAGTTGATGGAGTCTGGTTTGCTGGTGATTTAGTTAATATTAGCGATCGCGCCTCAGAATGGTTTGATGATAATAGTGGTGGTGCGTTGTTTCCCGGCTTACAAGGTCGTGCTACTTATGAAATGACGCACAACGACATTAAGACAACCTACACTGGTGGACAAATAATTCAACACGCACCCATGTTTACTTGCATAGGCAATCATGAGGTGATGGGGCGATTTGCCAGGATGGGAAGTTTAAATGATGAATTTGATGATACAATTCCCCGCGTCGTTGCTCAAAAAATTTATCGAGACAAATCTTTAATAGATAATTCTTTTAATACTAATACCTACGAAGAGATTTTCTCTTTACCAAAGAGTAAAGAGGGTGGAAAAAGGTATTATGCAGTCAGTTTTGGGGATGTGCGTTTAGTGGTACTGTACGCTACGAATATGTGGCGGACTCCCAACTTAGATAGAAAGCGCAGGGGTAGATATCAGGAAGCTGAAAAGGATTTAAATAATCCTGAAAATTGGGGTTATGGACAGCTAATTTATGAGCCAATTGCTAAAGGCAGCAAGCAGTATAATTGGCTAGAAGCAGAACTCAACAGCTCTGAATTTAAACAAGCAAAATACAAAGTTCTGATGTTCCATCATCCTCCCCATACTCTGGGTGATAATATCGTTCCTGCTTATACAGAACCTGTTCCAATAATTGAACGGGATGGTAATAATATTAAAACCGTGCGTTACGAATACCCGAAAGATGCAGATTATATTATCCGCGATGTTGTGCCTTTATTAGAAGCGGCTAATGTGCAATTGGTATTCTATGGGCACTCTCATTTGTGGAATCGTTTTGTTAGTCCCAGTGGAATGCACTTTCTAGAAACATCTAATGTGGGCAATACTTACGGCGCTGCTTGGGGTGACAGAAAGCGAGAAGTGCCAATTGGATATCAAGAGGATTATGTTAAGGTTGGCGATCCCAATGGTTTGGAACCAATAGTGCCCACTATTGCCCCTTTGTTGGGTGAAGATGGAAAGCCAATGCCTTATATTTCGAGTAATAATATTACGGTTTTTAGTATTTTTGATACGGGGGCAGGGACAATAAGTAGTTATCGCTTTGACACTCGCAAACCTGATTCGGAAGTAGTGAAGTTTGACGAATTTAAGTTGAAATAGAAATAGCCGGGGCGAATGGAATTCGCGGCTACACAAACAAAGTCCGCCTCCGCGGACTAAGCTAAAAAACATCTAATTTGCATAATAGAATTAAATATAACTCTTGTGGGGTGGGCATCCTGCCCGCCCAGTATATGCAATTTAAATGTGGAACAGGTTAAGAAAAAATTGAGGTGTTGAACCCAGGGCTATACAGTTCATAATGAGCAACAAAACCCTGATGTAGAGACGCGATTTATCGCGTCTTGAAAGACCAATCATTTACACCAATAACCCTTAACCAAGCGTATTGGAACCCACGGAGGTGGGTTTAACCTGAAGATCATAGACTAGCGATCGCTTCGGCAACTTGCCCAGAAACAAAGGGCAAAATAGCCTGACTCTTCGCCTGGGCTTTACCTTCAGTAAATACCACTAAGAGATAAGGGCGCTGTTCTGGTAACTCAATATATGCTGCATCATGGCGAACTTGACTTGTCCAGCCTGCTTTTGACCAAATTTGAGCATTTTTAGGAATTCCACTACCTAAGAAGCCTGTTACTTGATTTTCCTCGGTGTCAGTGGGTAAATCGTTGAGAGGACGTTTCAGTAAAGCCATCATTGCTTGCGATCGCGCACTGGAAACCGCCACGCCACCTACAATACTATGCAATAATCTAGCGATCGCATTTGTTGTCAACATATTGCGATTTTCTAGTAACTCTCCCGCAAACGCCCGTTCTCGTCCATAAGGCCCATCACCCCAGGTTTTTTGACAGACGTTAATCGTCTCCATTTCTTCCCAACCCAAAGATTGATAATAGCGGTTAACGATATTACGCTGATATTTCCAGGTTTCAAAGGGCCCGGTTGGTAATTCTGGCCCAGATGTAGTACCACTTAAAATATCCACAACCAAGCTGGTAGCATCGTTACTAGAATCGACAATCATATCCCGCAAGGCGCGTTCCAATTCCTTGGAAGTTTGACTCATGCCTTTTTCTAGCCATTCATTTACCGCCACCAGGTAAAATAGCTTGACTACACTGGCGGGATAAATCCGTTCAACACCACGATAAGTAAAACCACGGACTGGATGATCCCAAAAAGCGTTGGGAGTCAGCGCCCCACCAGTATTTACTCGCACTGGTGGATCGTAAACAACCCAAGTCAGGGCAATTTGATTCCGGGCTAAAGTCGGAAATGCTGCCCAAGTTGCATCTAAAATGCCATTACCAATATTTTCGAGTTGTTCGTCTTTATTAAAAAAAATCATTCTCTAATAATGTCCTTTAATCTAAAATCCGAAATCCAAAATCCAAAATTAGGGGAGTATCAGTGTTTAGCTGACCTAAATTTATATGATTCTCCTGAATGTACACGTTTAGCAACTCAATCTGCATCTGGGAGGCATTTGTGGGTAACATCAAATCGTCAAAATTTAGCGGTCGAGGTGTATTTGTGTGAAGATGACTATCCGGGATGGTTATCTCTTTCAGATTTTGATTCATTACAACCTGCTACTGTACCTTATCAGGCTGCAACATTTTCTGAATCTGAAATTAAGAAACTCCTCGCAGAAGTCATCGCTTTTGCCCAAAAAGCGATGCAACAATCAAATTATTACCTTTGGGGTGGTACGGTTGGGCCAAATTATGATTGTTCTGGGTTGATGCAGGCGGCGTTTGCTTCGGTGGGGATTTGGCTACCTAGAGATGCCTATCAACAGGAAGGATTCACCCAACCAATTACGATTGCAGAACTAGCATCTGGTGATCTGGTATTTTTTGGAACTAACCAAAAAGCAACCCATGTCGGGCTTTATTTAGCTGATGGTTATTACATCCATAGTTCTGGTAAAGATCAGGGACGGGATGGAATTGCGATTGATATTCTCTCGGAACAGGGAGATGCTGTTAGTCTGTCGTATTATCAGCAGCTGCGAGGTGCTGGTAGAGTTTTTAAGAGTTACGAACCACAGAGACGCTGAGGGCGCTGAGGCTTATGAGGAGTGGGTTGGTTGATCAAGGGTTAAGTGAGGAGAATGGGACGATTTCGACTATTGTCCCAGATGTTTCGGTGGTGGTGCCAATACATGATGAGGTGGAAAGTTTGCCGCTTTTATTAGAAGCGATCGCATCTACTTTATCTTCTAGTCAGGTAAATTATGAAATCATCTGTGTGGATGATGGTTCTACAGATGGTTCCGGGGATTTTTTGAAAAAAGAGGCGCAAAACCGCACTGATTTAAAGGCGGTAATTTTGCGTCGCAATTACGGACAAACTGCGGCGATGGCTGCTGGATTTTATTATGCAGCCGGGAAAGCGATCGTTACTTTAGATGCCGATCTCCAAAATGATCCGGCTGATATCCCCATGTTATTGGCAAAGCTGGATGAGGGTTACGATTTGGTAAGTGGTTGGCGGCAAAAACGCCAAGATGGTGCTGTAAATCGGTTACTTCCTTCCAAAATTGCTAACTGGCTAATTCGTAATACTACTAGCGTGAATATTCATGATTATGGCTGTTCGCTGAAAGCTTATCGTGCAGAACTGTTGGCAGATATGAACCTCTACGGTGAACTACACCGATTTTTACCGGCTTTGGCGTACATCGAAGGAGCTAGAATTACTGAAATACCCGTGCGTCATCACGCTCGTCGTTTTGGTCGCAGTAAGTATGGGATTTGGCGGACATTCCGGGTGTTGATGGATTTGTTAACTATTCTATTTATGAAAAAGTTCCTCACCCGGCCGATGCACGTTTTTGGGCTGTTGGGCTTGATTTCAATGGTTTCAGGCACAGCGATCGGAATTTACTTGACTTTTGTCAAATTAGCTTTAGGTGAGATGATTGGCAATCGCCCGTTGCTAAGTTTGGCTGTTCTCCTGCTAGTAACTGGGGTGCAGTTATTTTGCTTCGGTCTTTTAGCAGAATTGCTCATGCGTACATACCATGAATCCCAAGGGCGGCCTATCTATCGCGTGCGAGAAGTAGTAGCAAAAATTGTTAAGTAACGTAACAATAGTAGTCATTAGTCATTGGTCATTGGTCATTGGTCAAATAACAAATGACACATGACAAAACCTCATTAAATTGCATCTACCTTGAAAGCACTTAATACTTTTGACACCGAACTACGGCGCAACCTGCTGGTTTTATTTACAGCAGGTTTATTATTCTGGTCGAGTTTGTCTTCGCTCTTACCAACCTTACCGCTTTACATCGATGATGTGGGCGCAAGCAAGCAAGAAATTGGGATTGTGATGGGCAGTTTTGCCATTGGGTTATTGCTATTTCGCCCGATGCTGGGACGGTTAGCCGATGAACGTGGTCGAAAAATTGTCTTGTTGATTGGTACGATAGTAGCTACGATCGCACCCTTTGGTTACTTGGCAACTCAATCAATTGGGCTGTTGATCCTGGTGCGGATTTTTCACGGTATTAGCGTTGCGGCTTTTACAACTGGCTACAGTGCCTTAATCGCAGATTTAGCTCCCGCAGAAACTCGTGGCGAAATCATTGGTTACATGACCCTAGCAACTCCCCTTGGTTTAGCAATTGGCCCTGCCTTGGGTGGGTATTTAGAAGCTACAAGTGGTTACGGAATATTATTTCTGGTATCTGCGGAACTGGGTTTTTTCGCTCTCTTGGGAATTGTACAAGTCATGAATCCGCCAGTGCAGACACAAGAGCAAACTGAGGCAGAGGATGTCTACGACGGGCTACGCCTACGCAATTATTGGCAAATTTTGAGCAGTCCACAGGTGAAAGTTCCAACTATAGTTATGTTGCTGGTTGGTTTGTCCATCGGTGCTGTACATACCTTTGTCTCGTTGTTCCTCAAATCCAGTCAGGTAGACTTCAATGGCGGACTGTTTTTTACAGCTGCGGCAATTTCTAGTTTTAGTATCAGGATATTTGCTGGTAAGGCAAGCGATCGCTTTGGTCGTGGTTTATTTATCACCTTTGGTATTTTTTGTTATGTTTTAGCGTTAATACTGCTGTGGCAGGCTTACAGCCCGATGGTTTTCTTATTGGCTGCGATCGCTGAAGGTGCTGGTGGTGGTACACTAATCTCGATGATGATTGTAATGATGGCAGACCGTTCACTGCCAGAAGAACGGGGGCAAATTTTTGCTCTATGTATAGCTGGACTTGATTTAGGAATTGCGATCGCTGCTCCTCTTTTGGGCATCATCGCAGAACAAGTCGGCTACCGCGATATGTTTGGCTATGGTGCTGCGATCACTTCTGTTGCACTTGTCATCTTCGTCACCCAGTCGAGCAAAAACCTATCCAACTCCCTGCGCTTTGCACTAGGTCTAGCTCCAGATGCTTATGCCTTGAAAAACTTAAAAGTTAGGAGTGAAGAACTTTAATTCCTCACTCCTAACTTTTAACTCTTAGCCTGATAAAACGGGCGAGGAGGGATTCGAACCCCCGACACCGTGGTCCGTAGCCACGTGCTCTAGTCCACTGAGCTACACGCCCTCACCGACAATCTATATTAACACGTTCAACTAAATGACGCAAGATAATTTTCTATCTAATTTTGCTAGCTTAACCCATCTAGATCAACACGGACAGGCACAGATGGTAGATGTGTCTGATAAAGCACCCACCATCCGCCAAGCAGTAGCTGCTGCCAATGTACGAATGTTGCCAACAACCTTTGCTGCTATTCAAGCCGGAAATGTCCCAAAAGGTGATGTGTTAGCAACTGCAAGATTGGCTGGGATTATGGCAGCCAAGCAAACAGCCGCTTTAATTCCTCTATGTCATCCGTTGCCTTTGCAAAAAATAGCGGTCGAAATTATACCCGATCCCCAACTACCTGGTTATCAAATTCAAGCCACAGTCAAAACTAAAGCTGAAACTGGTGTAGAGATGGAAGCCTTAACTGCTGTTTCTGTGGCTGCGCTGACTTTATACGATATGGCAAAAGCTTTAGAAAAGTCGATTCAAATTGAATCGATTCGTTTAATAAGTAAGAGTGGCGGGAAATCAGGAGATTATTCCCCGCCAGAGCAAGAACCTAGATTATCTCACCTATAGTTTTGTTGAGATCGGCTGGGCTATCAAACTCCTCATCATCTGGCAGTTTCTCTAACAGAGAAATAATCTCCTTATCTGCCCCTTGCTTTTTAGCGTGCTTAATCAAGTCTTTCTTTCCAGCAGGGTAGTCAACACCTTTTAAGTGTTTTTGCATTTCAACTGGGTTTGCCTTAGCCATTTTTATCCACCTCTAAAGGTTCTTTCCATATTCACAAGTGGATATATTTGCTCCCTCTATCAAACAGATGAATCATTTTTAACTGAGATAACTTAAAAGGTCATCCACTAGGTTGATGAATTATGTATAGGGGATGGGGGATGGGGAATTGGGAAGAGGACTTGGGGACAAGGAGAATTGGGGACAAGGGGAAAGACTTGTTTCAAGTTCTCACTTCTTGTCCCGAATGGCACGCTTGTTAATCGCAAAGCCCTGATATAACTTGCTTTTTGAGTGTAGGGAGTGTGGGGAGAAAGAGAAGAAATTGAATAACTGCATATCAACAAATGCTGCATTGCCTCCCACACCTCCCACACCTCCCACACCATGCCAGCAAGGAGGTTTCAGCTTTTCAAGCGTGCCATTCCCCCTTGTCCCCTTGTCCCCTGCCCCCTGCCCCCTGCTTCTTCCGGTTGTAAGGGTCTAATAGCAACCATTGCCACAAAAACCTTAGAATAAATAGGGTGTATTTAAATCTGTAACAAATATTTATGCCTCCTCGTTGGCCTCGCAAACCCGATCGCAAAGACGCTGATTATCGTAAGATCGATGACCGGATGAATTTTGCCACCCATGTAGCGATCGCTGCTACGATTAACTCTGGCTTGTGGTTTTTCCACATTTTGAAAGGCACTACCTGGGAGTGGCTGCCGTGGGTGACTTTAAGTTGGACAGGAATAGTGTTAGCGCATCTGATTTATATTAGTGCGATCGCTAACTACACCGAAACTCCACCCAAATCCACCTGAAGACGGACTACTAATGCTAGGGCGATTGTAACCTGTGGTAGTGGAATCAGCCTTTTAATTGAGTGATAATGTAAAAAAGCCTGAGATTTCGCACTTTTTCTTAATGTAGGGTTATTTTTATGGCTAAGACTAACACCACGGAATTACTAGAAGCCCTAGCAGCTGAAATTGGCGAAAATGTCTACATAGACATTGCCAAATGGCATCTTTATCTATCGAATGCCAAACTGCATACCCTGGTTGCCGAACGACTCTATCCTTTAATTACTTCCAACAGTGTAAATGAAGACCAAGTTTTAAAAGTCTTGGAATCCATTTCAGTAAAAATTGGCGGCGGTAGAAGTGAAATTCCTTTAATCGATTTACTGCCACTGCAATGCCAGGTTACTTTAGTTGATATTTTGGAAAAATATCAACGCGAGTTCTAATCGCTAAAACCAAGATTATCTTAGTTTGACAATTTTATTGATCAGCATTTCCTAATTCGATTTTAGTTCCTGAATTAGGTATATGTTTGCTGTGTCTATTTTATAAAAATTAACTCTACAGGTACACACAGATGAATCTCGTGTAATTTCTGTGTGGATTTGTGATAAAAATTTCCTTTAACAATTAAGGAATATCCGCGTTCAAAATCAGTTTAGATTTGAGCGAGTTTATATTGAGACTCGCTTTGAACTTTCATGCAAATTCATTGAGGCAATTTCTATGCTTTTACAAGTCAAAGATAGTGGCGAGTTAGTCAAGATTCTTGAAATTCAGGAATTACTTGACCCGAATAATGATGTTGTTCACGCAAAAGACCAAGAAGGTCAAGAAGAACAGCAACCTGAAAGTTTTAAAAAAGAAAATCTCGTTTTTCCTTCAGGTGAAGTTTTACCACGCTGTTGGTTAGATGCCGACTATAGGCAGGACAATGCTTAATAATTAATAGTAGGGTAGCATAGCCATGCTACCCTAATAAGCGCCAAATTATGACGCAGCTTTTTCTTCTGCATTTACCGTTTCATTCTGCTGAAATTTCGGGAAAAATGTCTTAGCAATCCAGTAAGTCAAGATATGAGACAGTAATCCCATAGGGCCAGCAAACAAACACAGTGCAAGAGAGTGAATTGTCCAAATACCTGTTTTTTGCCCTTCCCAATAAATCCAGCGGCCGACGAATAAATCCATCACTAGAAAATGAATCCAACCTGTTGCAGCAGCAGTTTCATCTGCAAAAAATTTAGCGATATCAGCTAATTGGGGATTCGATAAAGCTTGGGCATTTTCTGGGGTAATGCTGCTGATAAACAAATACAAATATGCTCCAGCTAGTAGCACAAAGGGCAAATATGATGACATTATCTGCCGTGTAAATTTCCAGTTTGGCAATAAAATCATCAACGCCCAAAATGGCAAAACGAAAAGGTTGGCGACGTTAAATAGTTGAGAGATCGTCATATTTTTGTAAAGTGAAGAATTTTCAGTTATTATTTGTTTTGAATTAACTAATTATTATTAACTTGTATCACTCAAGATATAGATCCCCGACTTCTTAAAGAAGTCGGATATATAACTATACCTATAAAGCTACAAGTTGCGATTCGATTTCTGAAGACTTCAAATCACGTCCAATAAAAACTAAGCGCGTTTGCCTAGCTTCTTCCGGTTTCCAGGGGCGATCGTAAAATTTATCAAATCGCGTTCCTACGCCTTGCATCACCAAACGCATAGATTTATTTGGCACTGCAACAAAGCCTTTAATCCGGTAAATTTCTTGTTGTTGTGCTAATTTCTCTAACTGCTGTTGCAACTTTTCTGGATCAAAGGTACGATCCAAAACTAAATTAGTTGAAGTAATTTCTTCGTCGTGATTGTGGTCTTCTTCGGTATCGTGATGACTAGGACGAGAATCTAAATTATCTTCAACTGCGGCTTGGAATCCTAATAATATAGATGCGTCTAGTTGAGAACGATCGCTCTCGACAATCTTCACCACTCTAGGCAACTCTTGCTTAATTAATTCCTCAACTCTCGCTTTTGTCTCGGCATCCACCAAGTCAATTTTATTCAACACCACTAAGTCTGCACAAGCAAGTTGGTCTTCAAACAGTTCTTGCAAGGGTGTTTCATGTTCTAGATTATCATCTGCTTGGCGCTGGGCTGCGATCGCATCTGGATCGCTAGCAAATGTCCCTGCTGCTACCGCCGCACAATCTACCACCGTAATTACCGCATCCACAGTAGCGGCGTTGCGAATTTCTTGCCAGCGAAAAGCCTTCACCAATGGTTTTGGTAAAGCTAAACCAGAGGTTTCAATCAAAATACAGTCGATGCTATCTCGCCGCTTGATTAACTCTTGCATCGTCGGATAAAACTCTTCCTGCACGGTGCAACATAAGCAGCCGTTGGTTAATTCAAAGATATTAGTGTCGCCCTCACCATCTTCGGGGCAAATTTGACAGGATTTTAACAATTCGCCATCAATACCGAGTTCGCCAAATTCATTGACTAAAACGGCAATGCGGCGGCCTTGGTTGTTTTGTAGCAGGTGGCGAATTAGGCTGGTTTTTCCACTACCTAAGAAGCCTGTAATCACTGTGACAGGAATTTTGGTTGCCATATTTTTGCCTGATTTTCTCAGTATGAGAAGTTTTACGGGTTACAAACTTAAATACTGAGATTAAGCTTGGTTTGAAGATTGACTTAGTTATTTTAAGCTGAAAGTCTATGGTTAGCCGGAAAATATTACCGTTTTTGTTGAGTTTAGGTTTGGTTTTGATTCCACAAATCACTGTGGCGCAAACGGTAGAGGAGTTGGAACAAAAAGCGACATCTGCCGAAGAAGTGAAAAATTATCAAGAAGCTGCTAATATTTGGCGGAGTTTGATTGAACGGGATTCCAAAAACAGCTATGCCTACATCAAGCTAGCAGACATTCTATCTTCCCAAGGAAAGATTGCAGAGACGATCGCTGCTTATCGTCAAGGGTTGCAATTAACTCCCGATGCGGCGATTTACCTCAAATTAGGTAATTTTCTGGTTGAAAAGGGACGAACCGCAGAAGCGATCGCTGCTTTCCGTCAAGCTGTCAAACTCGATGCTAAAAGTGATACAGCTTTCATCATTTTAGCGATGAATTTGATAGCAATGGGCAATCCAGAGGAAGCAGTAGTGGCTTATCGTCAAGCCATTAAAATCGAGCCTGATGACGATAATTACAACAATTTAGCCGATACCCTCTTCAAAATAGGCAAACGAGAAGAAGCGATCGCAGCTTACCGAGAAGCCCTAGAAATTAACCCAAAGAGCTATCAAGCATACAACAGTTTGGGTGATATTCTCGAATATTCAGAAGCAGTCGCAATCTATCGTCAAGCGAGTAAAAATGACCCAAAAAATGAAGTTTATTACGAAAAGTTAGCTGAACTCTCATTAAAGCGCGGTTTTGTGAATGAAGCGATCGCAGCCTACCGCCAATTAATTAAAATCGAGCCTGAAGCTTCAAGGTATGTAGAATTGGGTGATGTGCTGATGACACAAGAAAAACACCAAGAAGCGATCGCTATTTACCGCCAAGCCGTTGCCACAAAACCCACTGATTATTATTACAGTAAATTAAATGAAGCACTAGCTCAACACGGAAACCTAGATGAAGCCTTGGCAAACTGCCAGAAGGTGGTAAAAATTGGTGAAGGCAGTTATGACACCTGCTCAAATATTAGCTTGCCACTTTACAAGCAAAAAGGCTTTCCTGGGGTCATGGAATTTTATCAGCCGTTGGCGAATCTAATACCACGTCGCCAAATGGCAGAACTTTACATCAAACTTGGCAGAGAGATTTCTTATGGTGAATCTGGTGATGGCTCAAAACAAGAGGCGGCAGCAGTTTTTCGAGAAGTGCTGCAAATAGATCCAGAAAACACTGATGCTCAAGATGCTCTCAAGAACTTAATTGCTTCTTAAAGGATTCTCGTAACTCCCCAGGTAGGATGGTCAGGATTATTCCAAGCAAGGAAGAGTAATGGTAATGTTCAGGTATGAGTCCAGAAGAAAAAGATCAAAAAATTGAGAGGCTTGAACTGGAAAATCAGGATCTGCGTCAAAAAATAGCAGAGCTAGAGAGGCGTTTGGGGTTAGATAGCCGTAGTTTCAACCCAAACAGAAACATGGTATCGAGTTGCGCCTAAACGCAAAGATATTGAAGTATTGGATGATATCAAGCTAAGGATCATCGTCTCTCCCAAAATTGAATAATTTAATTTTTGAAACTCCCAAAGACAGCGGCATCTGAAAGGAGAAATTATGGTGTAAAGAAATGCTGGTGTTGTGAATATGTTATGATTTCGAGCAAAAAGTCTCTGTTCACAACATTTAGAAGATGGGAACTCTAGCTAATAAGTTTAATTACAGTATCCCACCCAGCACTGCCAATGATGTCCCATCCTGCTCATCCCACTTTGGGCCAATCTTCTTATCCTGGCTTGACTAGAAGCTTAAGTGCTGTTGAAAGTTGGGGTTTCGGTTTAACAGCTCATATTTCCTGGACAGCATTGGTTCCAGCAATTCATGCTGCTCTCGGCCCCCAAGCTATTTTTGTCTGGATACCTGCGGTGATTTTCGGAATGCTGCTCAACTACCAAGTAAAACGCTTGGGTATGCATTTTATAAATGTGGCTGGAGGAACGCCTAACTATGCTACTAAGTTGCTGCAAAAATACCCAGGAATAGCTTGCTATGCAGCAATTGGATACCTTCTTAATTGGGTTTCTTACCTGTCAGTTAATACCATCGTTCTCAAAGATTTAATTAAGGTGAATTTGGAGGCGCTGGGTATTGCCTGTCCAGAAATACTTTTAGATATTGGCTTTACACTGTTGCCGTTTATAGTCGCGTTTAGTGGGACTCGCGCCCTAAGTATTTTACATTTATTTTTTGTAATTCCAGCCTTTGGATTGCTAATTACCTTCTGTGTACAGGGTCTTGGCTGGTTAGCTTTCTCTGGTGATAGTCCTGGGTTTTTTCCTAGCAATTGGTCATCTCTGGGTTTTGTCGATTGGGCAAAGTGGTTCTTTTTCGTCACTTATGCCACCTACAGTTGTGAAACGGCTTCTTCTTTTGTCGCCGATAGCCGCCAACCCACCCAGACGCTACGTTTTCTAGATGTTGCGGCATGGATGATGCCACCGATCTTTTTGGGGGGATCTTGGGTAATGATGCGGTTAGCAACCGATCCCAGCCTCAAAGACAATGCTTTTATGAATCTTGTGGCGGCTTCCCAACCTTTCTGGGGAAAATCAGCAGCTATAAGTGTTTCCTTTTTGCTAGTAGCTGCTTGTCTTTTAGGTTCGGCAACGGTTGTTTCTAATTGCCCTCGGATTTTGTATCAGTTGGCTTTAGACAAACACATCTCACCTGTATTTTCCGTTGTTTCACGTCGGGGTGTGTTTGCGCCAGCACTGACATTAACACTGGTGTTGTGCCTAATTTATTTGATTTGGGGAGATGTCGCGCGAATCGTAGCCGTTGGTAATGTTGGCTGGTTTGTCTCCTTTATGTTATTGCATTTGGGGCTTTGGCTGCGGCGCGATCGCTCGGAAGTTTTGTTCCCTCGCATATCTCTGGCCATTCTGCTGTTAGAAGTTGTGGTGCTAGTGGTGGGCGGACTTGCCTGGGGTTGGCTAAACTTGCTAATTGGGCTATTATTTCCCATTGGGGTTATGGGAATAGATGCAGTGATTCGCCGGGTGAAATTCCCTCCATTTCATCCCAGTTGGTGGAGGCAACGATATCGCACACGCTCTCAGGTAATTATCAAGGACTCGGTAGTTCTCCAGGTGAGCATCCTGATTTTTTTACTATGCAGTGCAGTGGCAGTTGGCTGGTTATTTGGTGTCAAACTAAATAAAACGGCAAGCGAGGCGGGGGAAAATATATTTGTGGTGCTGCTGATGACGGTAGCATTTGTGGGAGTAGCGATCGCTTGTTGGACAAGTTTACCGCAAGTGGTTGCGATCGCAGAAGCCCGTGAATCTGCCGAACACCTATTTACTGTTGCCCAAGATGGTATTTTAGTTGTGGACGATCGAGGTATTATCCAGCAGGCGAATCCAGCCACTGAATCTTTCTTTGGTGTCAACCCATCTGAGTTGGAGGGAAATCACCTCAACAAATGGCTAACTGCATTAGTCTACTATCCAGACGAGTGGACAAAACGCAGCGAACAAACCTTACTCCGCAATGGCAAAAACAAAATCCTAGAAGTTTCCATCTCAGACAGGCCACATCAGGATTTTCAGGAGTATGTCGTCATTCTTCACGACATTACCCAGCGCAAACAAGCAGAGCAGATATTGCGATACTCAGAAGCACAATTGCGCCAAGAGGCAAAGCAGTTAGCATCTCAACTCATACATAGCGAAAAAATGTCCAGTTTGGGGCAGTTGGTAGCAGGTGTAGCGCACGAAATTAACAACCCAGTCAACTTTATCTATGGCAATATCACCCATGCCAATCAATATATTGAAGATTTACTGAAGATAGTGCAATTATATCAGCAAAACTATCCTAATCCAGTAAAAGAAATTAAAAAAGAAACAGAAGCCATCGACCTAGATTTCGTAATAGCAGACTTGCCGAACTTGTTAACTTCTATGACTGTTGGTGCCGAAAGAATCACAGAAATCGTCCTATCTCTGCGAAACTTTTCTCGGTTAGATGAAACAGAGATGAAAGCTGTAAATATCCATGAGGGTATAGATAATACATTGCTCATTCTAGAACATCGACTCAAGGCTAAATCTAACTCTCTAACAATTGACATCATCAAAGAGTACGGCGATTTGCCATTAGTAAAATGTTATGCTGGACAACTGAATCAGGTATTTATGAATCTTCTAGCAAATGCGATCGATGCTTTAGAAGAAGCTGTGGATAATGGGGAGTGGGAAGTAAAGAAAGCAGCCCGATCTACTCCCCAAATTAAAATTCATACTCAGCTTAATAGTGAAAATCAGGTAGTTATTAGCATTGCAGATAATGGTATAGGCATTCCAGAAAACGTCCAAAAACACTTATTTGAACCATTCTTTACCACTAAACCAGTTGGCAAAGGTACAGGGTTAGGTTTGTCTATTAGTTATCAGATTGTCACTCAAAAACATCTGGGAGAATTAAAATGTATTTCTACTCAGGGACAGGGTACAGAATTTGTAGTTGTAATTCCGCTAAATCAGGAAGCTATCTAAATAAATAATTTTTATAAGTTCAGTAAAAATGTGACTGAGCAAAGTCTATATTTAATGTTGAACAATTTTAATCGTTTGATATAAACCTCATCTATGTTGAAGCCTAGAGTTTTTTAAAAGATATATTTATGTAGGTTGGGTGGAGTGAAACGCAACCCAACACTACCGCCTTATTTATGTTGGGTTACGCTATCGCTGCACCCAACCTACAAAACTATGCTTCTCAAGATAGACGAGGTTTAAATAACGATTTAAACAGCATTAAGGAAATAGAGAAATGTTGAAAGTTTTTGCTGATAGAGGTGGTACATTCACAGATATTGTTGCCGTTACTAATAATCAGGCAATTATAGACAGACTTTCAAGACATCCTGAACGTTTTTTAATTGTTTCCCTACCTAAAGAGCAATGGATTATAGTTTACAAGCTACTTTCAGAAAATCCTGAACAATATCAAGATGCAGCCATCCAAGGTATACGGGATATTATGGGTATTTCTAGTAACGAACCCATTCCTACTGAAGCGATAGAAGTTATAAAAATGGGGACAACAGTAGCAACAAATGCGTTGTTAGAACGGAAAGGAGACAGAGTTGTTCTGATCATTACCAAAGGTTTTAAAGATGCGCTGCGAATTGGCTACCAAAACCGTCCTAATATCTTTGCGCGTCAGATAATTTTACCAACTATGCTTTATGAGCAGGTAATTGAGATTGATGAACGTTATGATGCTCATGGAAATGAATTAAGACCTGTAAATATTGAACAAGTCAGAAATGACTTACAAGCAGTTTACAACACAGGTATTCGGAGTTGTGCTATTGTTTTTATGCACAGCGATCGCTATCCCAAACACGAACAACAAATAGCCAAAATCGCCCAAGAAATCGGCTTTACCCAAATCTCTGTATCTCATCAAGTTAGTCCGTTAATGAAATTAGTCAGTCGAGGAGATACAACAGTAGTCGATGCTTATTTAACTCCTATTCTCCGTCGCTATGTCAACCAGATAGCGAGTCAGTTACCTGGAGTAAAATTGATGTTTATGAAATCTGACGGCGGTTTAGTCGCAGCCCAACAATTTCAAGGCAAAGATAGTATTTTGAGTGGCCCGGCTGGTGGTATTGTCGGCGCAGTTCAAAGTAGTAAAAGAGCAGGTTTTGAGTTAGTTATTACCTTTGATATGGGAGGAACAAGTACAGATGTCGCCCACTTTAAAGGAGAGTATGAACGACAACTAGACTCGGAAATTGCTGGGGCGCGGATGCGAGTTCCCGTATTAGCAATTAATACCATTGCGGCTGGAGGCGGTTCAATTCTCTATTTTGATGGTTCTAGTTATCGTGTCGGCCCTAAATCTGCTGGTTCAAATCCTGGCCCTGCTTGTTACCGACGCGGGGGCCCATTAGCAGTTACTGATGCCAATGTGATGTTAGGCAAAATCCACCCGCAATATTTTCCCTCAGTTTTTGGAATTGATGGGAATTTACCTTTAGATAAAGATACTGTCATTCAGAAATTTACCCAATTAGCCCAAGATATTCAAGCTGCTACATTAACTCATTGTACTCCCGAACAGGTCGCGGCTGGATTTATTGCGATCGCAGTGGAAAATATGGCGAACGCAATTAAAAAAATAAGTCTGCAACGAGGTTATGATGTCAGCCAATACGTGCTTTGTTGTTTTGGCGGCGCAGGCGGACAAGTTGCTTGTTTAATTGCCGATACCTTGGGAATGAAAAAGATATTTCTTCACCCTTATGCTGGTGTTCTTTCTGCTTATGGAATGGGATTAGCTGATGTCCGGGCGATTAGAGAAGGAGGAGTAGAACAGCCTTTAACCCAAGCATTAATTCCTAAATTACACCAGTTAATGGAATATTTAGAAACTCAAGCTAGAAGTGAAATAAATGAAGATAATACTCAAACAGAAATGGTTTATAAAGTCAACTTAAAATATGAAGGAACTAACTCTACCTTAACCGTTAACTTTGCCGATGATGTGGTATCAATGCGGCAAGAATTTGAGGATGAACATAAATCCCGCTATGGTTTCATTCAATTAGAGAAAACCTTAATTGTTGAATCAGCATCAGTAGAAGTAATTCAGAAAATGGAGACTCCCGAAGAACCCTTAATTACTCGTACACGTTCTCTAGCTGAAGCCCCCAAAGCCGTTGAGATAGTAAGAATGTTTGCTGCTGATAAATGGCATGATACGCCTGTTTATCGGCGAGAAGATTTGCAACCAGAAGATAGTATTAATGGGCCTGCAATCGTTGTTGAAAAAATTAGCACAATTGTAGTAGAACCTAACTGGCAAGCAAGATTAACTGCAAAAAATCATCTAATCTTAGACCGTAAATATTAATTAATTCATCAGGGTTAGTCTGTAAATTACAGGATAATCAATATCAAGGCACTTGTAGTAAACCTAAATAAAAGTTAAATGTCACCTTACGTTTATCCGGTTATTAAAACCGCAGAAATAGAAACTACATTCTCAGAATTAGCAGAACAATGGCGGCGTGAGACAGGAATGCTCTCTATTGCTTCAAAAATATCAATGCATCCCGCTTATCAAAGAATAATCGGGATGGGACAACCTGTTGTTCCTTTAATTATGCGTGAACTTGAGCGCGAACCAGACCATTGGTTTTGGGCCTTAAGTGCAATTACCGGAGCAAACCCTGTCGAAGCCGAACAGCGTGGTAGACTTCAGCAAATGGCTGTAGCTTGGATCGAATGGGGGAAAGCAAATGGATATAGATGGTAAGTTGGAAAGCTACAGAGAAAATAAATTTCCCAACTTATACCATACTCAATATTCTGTAACTAGCAAGCAAAGTACATCATATAATTGTTTTGCTTGGGCTGCGGGTGAGGATGATGCCTGCGGCAACCCGAAGCGGGAACGCTGGTGGAGTCCAATAGACCCAGATAATATGTATTACTGGGTAGAAGGTGTAACAGCAGAATTAAGTATGTCAGCTTTTATCCAAGCATACAAAAGCTTAGGGTATGAACTTTGCAATAATTCCGAGCTTGAAGTGGGTTTTGAGAAGATAGCAATATACGCTACTTCTGATGGTGAACCAACACACGCCGCCAGACAATTATCTAACGGAAAATGGACGAGTAAACTTGGACGTTGGGAGGATATAGAGCATGAACTTGAAGGTTTGACAGGCGAAATGTATGGTTCTGTGCAGCAGATTTTAAAACGTCAGACTTATTAATTCAAAATAAAAATTCAAGTGACTATGGAAATGAAGCTAACTAAGTTAAGTCAAGAGGATTACTTCAATACGATTAACTCAGCTTTCACAAAGTTATCACAAACAAATCATATTGAAGATGAGTATATTTTACATTACTGCAAAATTGCTTTTAGAAACAAAGTAGATTGGAAAACTAATTTAGATTATTTAAATTATGAAGAAAAAGTAGTTTTTCAATACTTAATTGATGTAGGACTAGTCGAGAAGCCAGAAAAATCTAAACAAGCAAAACAGCAAGAGTTAGTTAATGGACTGCTAAAATTTACTTTTATTATCAGTATTTTTGGCTTGGGTTTTGCAATACCATTAATAGCTAATCTTGTAAAGGAGTCTGAGGCTATATCCGACTACAAAAACAAAATATCAAATTTAGAATTGCAAATCGATAATTATAAAAAAGATATTCAAGACCTGACATCCGAAAATCAAGAGTTACAAAAAATCGCTAAACCAGAAGTGATTCAAGAGCTTGAACAAAAATTAGATAATGTTGAAAAAGCTAGACAAAATATTAATGAAGAGCTAGCTAAGGAGAAAAGCAGGAAGTGTCTAATTAGATTTCCTTAAATGAATAAATTTGTTGTTTATAGGGCAAATCTAGCGATGAAATCGTCTATCTAAAGAAAATATCAAAATGTACACGACAACTAAACCCGATCCCATCCGTTTAGAAATATTCAAAAATCTATATCAATTTATAGCTGAACAAATGGGGATTGTGTTACAAAACACGGCTACATCTGTGAATATCAAAGAAAGGCTAGATTTTTCCTGCGCTATTTTTGACTCATCGGGATTATTAGTAGCAAATGCCCCCCATATTCCCGTACATTTAGGTTCTATGAGTGAAAGTGTTCGCAGTTTAATTAACGATAAAAGTGACACCCTAAAACCAGGAAATGTCTATCTATCTAATAACCCCTATAACGGCGGAACCCACCTTCCTGATGTCACTGCAATTACTCCTGTCTTTCTGGAGAATTGTGAAAATACTCCATTCCCTATTCCCTATACTTCTCTACGAGAGGCTGCGCCAACGACTGCGCTCAGTACAAGTTCCCCATTCCCCACTCCCCTATTTTTTGTTGCTTCTCGTGGACACCAAGCAGATATCGGTGGAATTACCCCCGGTTCAATGCCTCCTCACAGTACCACAGTAGAAGAAGAAGGAATTCTTTTTGATAATTTTCTCTTGGTTGAAGATGGCAATTTCCGAGAAACCGCAGTAAGACAGCATCTTTCAAATCATATTTATCCTGCTCGTAACCCTGACCAAAATATTGCTGATTTTAAAGCACAAATTGCCGCAAATGAACGAGGAGGACAAGAACTTTATAAAATGGTTGCACAATATGGAATTGAAACCGTTCAAGCTTATATGAAGTTTGTGCAAGTTAATGCTGAAGAATCAGTCAGAAAGGCTATCAATCTTCTCAAGGATGGCTCATTTGTTTATGAGATGGATAATGGGGCAATAATTAAGGTAAAAGTGACAATTCATCAAGAAAGCCGCAGTGCTACTATTGATTTTACTGGAACTTCTGAGCAACTAAATAGTAATTTCAATGCTCCGAAAGCTGTAACTCAAGCAGCAGTGTTGTATGTCTTTCGGACTTTGGTTGATGATAATATTCCTTTGAATGCCGGGTGTCTTAACCCTCTAGAAATTATTATCCCAGTTGGCTGTATGCTGAATCCAATTTATCCAGCAGCAGTGGTAGCGGGTAATGTAGAAACTTCTCAAACAATTGTTGATGCTTTATATGGCGCTTTGGGTGTGATGGCTGCTTCTCAAGGAACGATGAATAATTTTACTTTTGGTAATGAGCAATATCAATATTACGAAACTATCTGCGGCGGCTCTGGAGCAGGAATTGATTTTGATGGAACTGATGGTGTTCATTCTCACATGACTAACTCTCGCTTGACCGATCCAGAAGTTTTAGAAACCCGCTATCCTATTCTTTTAGAAAGCTTTAGCCTCCGTCCTGATAGCGGTGGAAAAGGAAAATATTCAGGTGGTAATGGAGTTGTCCGCCGCATCCGTTTTTTAGAACCCATGACAGCTAATATTCTTTCTGGACATCGAGTTATTCCTCCTTTTGGATTAAATGGTGGGGAAGCCGGAATTGTTGGACGCAACTGGATACAACGTCAAAATGGAATTGAAGAAAATTTAGACAGCACAGCAACAGTAGAGATGAAACCTGGGGATGTTTTTGTGATAGAAACTCCTGGAGGAGGCGGTTTTGGTAAAGTCTCCTAGTAGTCTGTCCCATTAATTTTGATGGATTAAGAGAATGAACCGCATACTCCTACGGAGAAGCAAGCTACGCGCAGCGTATCGTTAGAGAAGGACGCAAAGTATAAGATTGATTGGCAAAAGATTTTATCTGTAATAACACTTATCAATCCAAATTCGCATTTCTTCTTCAGAACCAAAACAGGCAGAACGTCCTGTCATCGGATCGTAGGCGTGCCAAGAAGAAATATGACCGCGCCAGTCTGATTCATGCCACACTTGGAGGTCAGAACCACTAGCCATCCAGATGACAAAATTTTGCCAATATTTTTGTAAATTTAACAAAACATTAAATTTATTCATAGTGAAAGCACCAGATAAACACTGAACTATTACTTTTACTTTCACGTAATACTTTTCAACTGAGAAGGTACAGTTTTGGCAGATTTGATCTAGTACAGTTAAGCCGTATTCCAACTGGTATAGTAAAAAAACTCTCAACTGTACTAGGTAAAGTTGGTAGAAATAGTTTATATTGCCAGTATTGATGATTATTTAGTCATTGACGAGTGTGCCAAAATGAACATTTTATTAGAACGGCAATCACCAAAACCGATTTATTTGCAGATCCGCGATCGCATCAGTCATCTGATTAAATCTGGCGCACTCAAAAGTGGCGATCGCCTCCCTTCTATTCGCTCTCTGGCAGAAAGTTTACAGATTAATAAACTCACGGTTATTGAAGCATATAACGTTTTAGAAGCAGATGGGATTGTTTCTGCTCGTCAAGGTTCAGGATATTTTGTCAGTAGCATTCCTCTTAAAAGCACTAACCTAGAATCTAAATTTGCTCCAGCCCAAAATGTCATAATTACAAAACCAGGAAAGTGTTCTTTTTATGATATGTACACTCCACTGGTGCAAGCGCAAACACAGCCAGGAATAATTAATTTTGGCTACGGTTATCCTCGTCCACCAAAAGATATTAACCTCATTGCCAGACGAGCATTAAGACAAGACGATGCTGATATTTTCTTTCCCCATGAGATGCCTCAAGGACAACTAACTCTGTGTAGACAAATTGCTCAGATGTTAGTACATCAAGGATTAGAGGTTTTTCCAGAAGATTTAATTATTACTAATGGCTCTCAGCAAGGGTTGTCATTAGCGATGAATTATTATGTACAACCTGGTGATTGGGTGATTGTAGAAGCTCCCACTTATTATGGTGCAATTTCTATTTTAGAAAACTTAGGAGCCAAGATTATTGGTATTCCCATGACTGCGGAAGGAATGAATTTAGATTTATTAGAGCAATATCTCCGCAGCCACCGCCCGAAATTAATTTATACGATTAGTACTTTTCACAATCCAACAGGATTGACGACAACACAAAATCATCGTCAACAATTACTGGCATTAGCAGAAAAATATGAGTGCCCTATTTTGGAAGATAATGCTTATGAAGGAATAAATTTTGATGCTGTGCCAGCGCCAATTAAAGCTTTAGATAAAAATAATTTGGTGACTTATTTAAGCACTTTTTCTAAGACTTTAATGCCTGGTTTACGAGTTGGCTATATGGTAGTTACAGGTAAGCATTATCAAGCCATGATTGAGCGGAAGTTGCTCCATGACTTGCACACATCCAGTATTTCGCAAACAATAGTTAGCGAATATCTCGCTTCAGGACATTACCGCCGTCACCTCAGCCGACTTCGCACAGATAATCTGCAAAGTCGTAATATAATGCTGCAAGCTTTGGAGCGTTATTTCCCTGAAGAAATCCGGTGGACAGTTCCCACGGGTGGATTATTTCTTTGGGTACAGTTACCAGATGATATTCCGATTGGGACAATTCGTAACGAAGCTTTTGCAGAAAATGTCTACCTGGCGTGCGGTTCGGCATTTTTCCCCGATAAGCAAGGTTATCCGGCGATGCGTCTAACTTTTTGTCTCTCGCCAGAGGAAATTGAGCAAGGTATTTCGATTGTGGGTAAATTGCTGAAAAAGTATATTTCTAGAGGATGTGTAGATACAGAGCGGCTTGTTGTCAAACATCGCATATCTAATTATCAACCTCTGGTTTACAGTTCATAGGTTAGCACAAATGTCCTAATGTACTTCGCGTTAGGAGTTCGCAATTTAAGCGATCGCTATCAGCATAATTCCTTTCATCCCTTCGCCATTGAAGCCGGAAACGCTTATTTGCTAATATTTCCAGTGCAACAACATTAAAACAGGGCAACTTCTCATCACCATGCCAACATCTACAATTGACGATAAAGACGCAGCAGCAATCCAAGCCGCCAGAGTTGGGGTTGCAATATGCGATCGCACCGCCTGGGGACGTATCAAAGTATCTGGTGACGATCGCCTTACTTTCTTACACAACCAAAGTACTAACAATTTCCAAATACTCAAACCAGGACAAGGTTGTGATACGGTTTTCGTCACTTCTACAGCCAGAACAATTGATTTAGCAACCGCCTATATTAGAGAAGATGCGGTAATCCTGCTAGTTTCACCCAACCGCCGCCAATATCTCATGGAATGGCTGGATAAATATATTTTCTATGCCGACAAGGTGGAATTATCTGATATCACAGAATACACCAACACCTTCAGCCTCATTGGCCCAGGAAGCGACGCTGTTTTAGAAAAGTTGGGTATTGGTGAACTCATCGGTCAACCTTACGGTAATCACCAAGTATACACGATCGCTCCGGCTGAGGGAGTGCGGATTGCTGTGGGTAGTGGGTTAGCGGCTCCCGGATACACCTTCACTTTTCCTTATACTGACAAATCTTCGGTGTGGAACAAATTGTTAGAAGCTGGGGCGGTAGAAATGAGCGATCGCGCTTGGGATGCTTTGCGAATCCTACAAGGCCGCCCCGCGCCAGATTCCGAACTCACAGATGATTACAATCCTCTGGAAGTTGGTTTGTGGCAGACAATTTCTTTTACTAAAGGTTGCTATATTGGGCAAGAAACCATTGCTCGGTTAAATACATATAAAGGTGTAAAACAACACCTTTTGGGTATCCGCCTCAGTGCCCCTGCGTCAGTAGGAAGTGCGATCGCAGTGGGAGATGAAAAGGTCGGCAAACTTACCAGTTACACAGAAACGGCTGATGGTTATTTTGGGCTCGGTTATATTCGCACCAAAGCTGGTGGCGTAGGCTTAAAAGTTAAAGTGGGAGAAACTGAGGGTGAAGTCATAGAAATCCCCTTTGTTTCTCACGAGTACCCATAAGTAATTCAAGTCAAAATATCTTCTTCTTTATTTCTAGCGCCGTAACAAAATTCATCTACCCAAGAAGCTAAACTACGGGCATTAGTGGTTGGTAAATTCACTTTGCTTTTAACATTTTGTGGTTGAATATTCGGTTGCTTGCCGTTACTTTTAACCTCAGTAGTAATTGCTAGCGATCGCACTGGTTTACCATTACTGTTAATCTCAGTAGTAATTGCCAGCAATGCGCCTACAGGGATTCGGACAGATGGCGCGTTGCTTTTAACCTCGGTAGCTAACGCTACAGATGGCATAGTTTTGGCTTTGCTGTTGGCTTCAGCAGTCATTGTCAGCGATGTTCCTGAAGAAAAACATTCAAGGGGCGATGTCTGACGAGAAGCTGCAAAGTCGCTACGTACTGATTGATATTCGTTCAAGAAACCCGATGATGGCGTTTTCACCGGAGTATCTGGAGCAATTTTAGTAGCAAATGCAACTACTAACTCAGGTTTACGGGTGCGATCTACCTCTGTGGTAGCCGTAAATAATGGCGCAAGGCGATCGGCGCGTGACAAGTTGGAGTCTAGAGTCTTGGCAAGAGAAGTAGGCACAATTTTGCTAGCAGTTACAACCGATGATAGATGTTTATCCTCAGAATGCTTCTCATCTGGCGACTCGATTTCAGCTTGGCTTATAGCTATAGAATGCTCTGATTTTATTAAACGTAACTCTTCATCAGGATTGAAGTTAAGACCTAAAGCGGCAACTATTTTATCTGGATCGTTATTCAGATCCAGCATAAAAGCAAGTATTTCATCAAACTGGGGTTCTAAAACAGACAGTGTTGCCAAAATAAAACCGGACAAAGGACGGCGCAGACCATCGTAAGTGCCCCAAATTCGCATTTTGACTAGCCAAGAAATATTTTGCTCGTAGTAAACAAGCCAGTTTTGTTTTAAGGATTGACGCAGCTGTTGGATATTCATTGGATGCCTCGCTTCAGTCAACAAGATTACAGACCCTGATATGAATGGCACGCTTGAAAAGCTGAAACCTCCTTGCTGGCAGGGTGTGGGAGGTGTGGGAGGATGGGGAGGCAATGCAGCATTTGTTGATATGCAGTTATTCAATTTCTCCTCTTTCTCCCCACACTTCCCCCACTCCCCACACTCAAAAAGCAAGTTATATCAGGGCTTTGCGATTAACAAGCGTGCCATTCGACCCTGATATTGAAATATTTAGCTTTATTTCTGGGGATGAAACCGATAATAGAGCATCTGTTTGACTCTTTGACCACCTAGCAAATGATTTTCTATCAGTAGAGAGACTTCATCGGGTCGAACACCGCTATACCAGACCATATCGGGTAATACCAGCACCATTGGCCCATTGCCACATTGCCCCAAACAGCTGCTAGCCGTTATCGTTACATCAGGAATTGGCAAAGCTGTAAAAGCTGCAAAAACCTTGGCTGCACCTTGCTTTTTGCAGGTACGATTTTGACAAACCCGCACACATTTAGAAGAAGAGGGTTGGTCTATTGTCGAGAAGTTTGATGGTTGAGTTGTCATTTGTCCTTTGTCCTACCCTACGGGAAGCCGCTGGCGCGTCTATGTCATTTGTCATTCGTCAGTTGTCCTTTGTCAGTTGTCCTTTGCTAATGACCAATGACCAATGACTAATGACCAATGACTAATGACTAATCTATAGAAAGTCCTTTTGAGGCTAGCCATTCAGGGTTGAATATCCGCGACTGATACCGGGAACCACTATCACACAAGATGGTGACAATGGTATGTCCTGGCCCCAACTGCTTCGCTAGAGCAACAGCTGCGCCAACATTAATCCCCGTTGAGCCGCCCATTAACAGCCCATCTTTTCTTAGCAGTTGGTAAACTACTCGTAAAGCTTCTTTGTCATCGATTTGGATAGCATCATCAGCAGGTGCGCCTTCCATATTGGCTGTGACACGACCATTTCCGATACCTTCGGTGATGGAATTTCCTTCTATATTGATTTCGCCGGTTTTGACATAGCTATAAAGTGCGCTACCCAGTGGATCGGCAACAACGCATTTAATCGCCGGATTTTGTTCTTTCAAGTACAACGCCACACCAGCATAAGTACCAGCAGTACCAGTTGCAGCTGTCCATGCATCTATTTTACCATCTGTCTGTTTCCAAATTTCCGGCCCTGTGGTTTCGTAGTGAGCGTGGCGGTTGGCTAAGTTATCAAACTGATTTGCCCAAATAGCATTTTCCAACTCAGCAGCGACTCTGCCAGATAGCTTGACGTAGTTATTTGGGTCTTTATAGGGTACGGCAGGAACGCGACGGACTTCTGCGCCTAATGCAATCAGTGCATCTATTTTTTCTTGTGATTGGGTATCGGGAATAATAATTAGGCATTTGTAGCCTTTGGCGTTGCAAATATGTGCCAATCCAATGCCAGTATTACCAGCAGTTCCTTCTACAACGGTACCACCGGGTTTGAGTAAACCTTTCTTTTCTGCATCTTCAATAATGTAAAGTGCGGCGCGATCTTTGACGGAACCGCCAGGATTGAGAAATTCAGCTTTTGCAAGGATTTCACACCCTGTTTCTTCACTAAAGCTGTTTAAGCGAATCAGGGGTGTGTTGCCAACAGCGCCGACGAAGCCATTTTTAATATCCATTTTGACTATACCTGTGTGAGTATCTATAAAAATTTTGGCTTATAGCGATCGCATTTCCCCACTCGGCAATCCAATAATAATCATAGTTACCTAAGCGATCGCATCTGGCAGTGTGATATTTAGGGATTATATAGGCTGGTTATATTGTCACCAATTACAGAGGTTTTCACGTATTTGAACCACATCTGTTGTAGGGGCACAGCAGTGCTGTGCCTTTACCACGTGGCCTATTTACCTGAAAATAGCTGTAATTTAAGATTAGCGCGATCGCATTTCCCCACTCGGCAATCCAACAATAATCATAGTTGTTTACCGCCATACCTGAGCCAGCATCAGATCAAAATGAAAGTCATACGTCCACACTGGTAGCTTCATTTCTTCTGACAAAACGGCAGTGACAGCATCGCAGACGGTAATCCGTTGATCTGGAAAACTTGCAGCTTTTTCAACTGCTGCCATATATTGTTCCTGTGAAGGATTGACGAAATGAACTGCTCCTATACATTGTCTAGCAAAGCTAATCGCTTGTTCAGTTCCGAGACGATATAGCAAAAGATTATATGTTTCCAGGTAAACAGGAAAGGGAACTAGGATTATTAAATTTTCTGTATTTATACGTTGTAGTTCGGCTTGGGAGCGCTCATGATATTGGTCGTCTATATCTACAGCAGCATATAAAGGCCCAGTGTCAGCAATTACGGCTCTCAAGGTGTGTTTGGTGGCAATGACTGCAAAAACGTTTGTTCAGCTAGAATTTTATCGTGATTTACTGACGTATCTTTAAATCCGCTTCCCTTGGGTGCAGGAGTAAGGCGTAAACCTTGCTTTTGTGGAGGTAAATAACCACGTTGGCTGAGGAATTCTTCGAGGGCATTTTCTACAATAGCGTTAGCAGGTAAGGAAACTTCTTGATCGCCGATGTAAGCACTGAGAGCATTAGCGATCGCATCTGGCAGTATGATATTTAGGGATTGCATAAACTGATTATATTGTCAGCAACTAACTTAAGATTAGCGCGATCGCATTTCCCCTTATTCACCCATTGAAACTTGACTGCGGTCAAACAACCACCCATCGCCAACTATATCCTCTAGACGTTGATTGAGTCGCGGGAGGAAATATTCTGGATCATTTAGACGTTGCTGAGTAAACCAATTACCAAATGCTTCCTCTGTTTCAATTCCTTGGGCACTTGCCGCACCTGCTATCATCTTGAAACTATGCTCCTGAAGTTCCTCTAACTGCGGATGACCTTCACCTTGGCTGTTGCAAAAGAACATTGCCGTTGCTCCTAACACGGCTTCTAGTTCATCACCTTGAGGCACTTTATTATATAAAACACGGATTAACTGAATGGTATCTACTAAAGGTGCTTGAATTCTCAGTGTCAGCCAGATTGCTTGAGCTAAGTAAACCAAACCGTTACTTTCATCACTTAAGCCTAAATAGCGCAGAACTGTAGCCATCTGCCCATAAGCCTTAACCTGTGCAAACAATTCAATTGCTTGCAGATTTAACTCTATTTGTCTAGGTATATTTCCAGTTTTACCAGCAACACAAGCTATATTCGCTAGATTCTCAGCCTGACCTAAAATATTGCCAACGTCCTTATTTATGTTTAAAGATTTATCCAACAAAGATAGCCCTTGCTCAATATTTCCTTGATTGACAATTGCATTTGCCATATTGTTGAGTATGGTGGCTTTATCTTTAAATTCCCCAATATGTTCTATAATCTTTAAAGATTCCTGCCAGAAAGAAAGCGCTTGTTCTATGTTTCCTTGACGAGCTATTACTTCTGCCATGTTATTAAGAGTAGCGCCTTTGCCAAGGATATTCCCAATGCGCTCATCTATTTCTAAGGATTTCTGCCAACAAGAAACTGCTGTTTTAGTATCTCCTTGTTGGGCAATTAACCATGCCATGTTGCTTAAAATTATGGATTTTTCTTTCAAGTCATCGGTAGGGCAAAGGTCTAAAGCTTGCTGATAATTAGCAAGAGCGTCTTCCACTAAACCTAAATTGTATTTAGCACGGGCTATACTTCCCAATATGCGGTAGTCCCGAACAACTGCTAAGATTTGCTGGCATAGTTCTAGAGCTTCTAAAAAGCGATAATTGTTGTCCCAATCAACAGCGACGATATCACCAACACAAATGGCAATCTCCCATTGTTCTGCCAGCAGTCCTAATCGTATAATCTCAATTGCTTTGTCATCCGCGCAGGACTTATTTGTCTCCTCCCACCAAACTTGATAGACTTCCCTTACCGCTTTCTGCCGTGTCTTTTGCCACTCTTTCTCACTCAATAAGTTTTCCAGCAAAGGTTCTAAAATTGTCGTTACCCGGTAATTAGCTGGCTGGGTGGGGTGAGTGGTGGCAGACTCGACTAGGCTAAGACTGATAAGTTTTTGCAGAAAAGAGGCAGAGGGGGAAATGGCATTGATGATTTCAACAGTAACGGGCAAATGAAACACACTCAAGCGTGCGAGAAACTTTTGTTCTTCCAATTCCAAAGCATCCAGCAGAGTTTGAGCCAAGATATTTTCGCGGAGGAACTTATTCTCAGTCGCCTCCAGCCGATTCAGTAATTCATCCGCCGCTATTCCTGGCTGCTGAATCACCTCCAATAGCCACTTCAGCAACCGGGGATTACCATCAGCAATGTCGATTATTTGCTTAGTTCTTAACTGCTGCCTAACTTCTTTATCTAAAAGAAAGCAGATTTTATCAATATCACTGCTACTCATCCCTGCCAAAGATTCCAAATGCAGTTGATGAGGTGGCAAGGTGTCTTCATTCAAATAGCGACAGGTGACAATCAGCCGACTTTCTGCCGCGTTTTCCTCCAATGCCGCACAAATCGCCCCTAAAATTTCGTAAGCCTCTGCCGTCATCCGCAGTGAACCATTTTTAACGCTAGTATCGGGAATGTTTTGCTCAAAGTCATCCAGCACCAGCAGTAAGGGTTGGTTGTGTTCTTTTTCTATTGCTTCAAAAAAGTTTTGCAACCGTCCTTTGAGAGACACCTTTGGTTCATTCAGCAGTTGGGGCACATTTGCAAACCGCTCAAACTTATTAGAAAGCTTATTCAGCAAACCTATCTCATCCAAAGGCCCAATCAACACAACTCGCGCAAAATTAGGACGCTGCATTTGCACCCGCGTACATAACCGCGCCGCCAGAGTACTTTTGCCCAGTCCACCCATCCCCGCAATAAACACGCCGATTTGGTCGCTGCTTTCCTGCAAAGCCTTGAGACACCGTTGCAAAGGTCGTCTGCGTCCGACAAACTCAAACTGACTGGCAACTTTAACTTGATTATTCTCATCCAAAAATTCTTGCTCTGACGGTGTAAACTTCAGCCTTTCACGATTTCTTGTTCTCAGAGGTGTTACCAGTTCTGCAATGGGGCGCGTATCCCGATACATCCGCAACAGATGCCAGTCGGTGCATTCTTTCTCAATCATTTCCTGCTGCGCCGCCTTGACTGCTTCTTCAACAGTTGCCCCCGTCGCCAAAGCTTGATAAAGTGCCTGTGCCGCTACAATACCCGTGCGGTCATACACCGGACGCGCCCAGCCTAAAACTATACCTGCCCCCGCCTTCACCAATGCTTGCGCCATCGAGGGTACTGTCCCTTTGTTAGCAACCTGTCCCGTATGACAACCAGAGAGAAAAGTTACACGCGGCCAGCGTCCGCGAAAGGCTTTTGCTAAATCATTGACAGTAGTAAGTTGCATATTCCCCACCTCATCTTCAGTGATGAAGCAGGGGGTATTGTCTGCCAGCGTTATACCTGTTGACAGCAAAAAGCCGTAATCTTTTTTGGTATAAATTATCCCGTGTCCCGTGAGGTGAAAGACATCAAAATAGTCTTCTGGGTAGGATTTTACCAAATTGGCTAATTCTGCAACCGAGCCGCTTTCCTCGACAATCAACGCCAAAGGTTGATCCTTAGTTGCTTGCAAAATATTCGCTTCTTCCCGCTCAAACCCTAGTGGTGGAACTCTAGGATCTTCGGGAGAAGTCGCCATGAACAGCAACCGCAATGGGCGATTTTGCACGCTGAGAACTTGAGTTTGACGCTGCTGCACAGAACGCACTGGTAAGACGGAAAGATTCTGGCGTTCTATTAAAAACCCTGCACCATCATGTAGCAATTCCCAAGGCAAATGTGCCAATCCCAAGGCTACCCGTTCTGTTTCCGGGTTCAATCCCTGTGCTTCGCTGGTTTTAATCAAATCTAGATTAATCGTTTGCTCATCCTTCTCATCCAGCGCCCTTCTCAGCCAACCTTCTTTACCATCCAGCCATTGATAAAGTTGCCGTCCCAACTGGGTGAGATAAGGTAGATGATCTCTTTGTTGAGCATAGTAATTTTGCTCACACAAATCAATCAGCGCTGCCAACTCTGCTTTATCCAGGCGACGTGAGCCGTAATCACAGCGCAGTTCAAAAGTTTGCTGTTGACTGAGGGCGAAGGCAAAGTTTAGCGGCATGGTTTGCAAGGGTAGATTGCACAATAACCTTCACCGTATTATCAGTAAATTCAATCGTCAACAAAGCCAATGCCTTAATGGTTATCAGCGATAAGCTGGTACAGTTCGCGTGATTGGCGAGATACAGCATTGGTGCGATCGCAGTTCAACTATAAAATCAGGATAGATGGGGGCAAATCTGTGGTGTTGTTAAGGATGTGGCTGTATTGATTGTTATATTCATTCAGAACACAAGTCTATTCTGTCAGAACACAAGTCTCTTCTGTCAAAACACAAGTCCATTCTGTCAAAACACAAGTCTATTCTGTCAGAAAACAAGTTCATTCTGTCAGAACACAAGTTCATTCTGTCAGAACACAAGTCCCTTCTGTCAAAACACAAGTCTATTTTGTCAGAACACAAGTCCATTCTCAACAATTTTTTGTCTAGCATCGTGCAATTACTGAGCTAGCAATCCAATCTTATTTAAAAAAACACCTCTTTTTGCAAGCTTTACTGAACCGCTACATTGTCCCATTGAGACACTCTAGAAAGATAAAGTTTAGTAAAAAGCATAGATTGATGCCACGCAAACAAAGAAGCTCTTCCGTGCTAGAAAAAACAGAAAAGCGAGTAATCGGATTTAAATCGATTGATTCCAGCCTTGACTTTGGTGATTCTATCAGTTTAGACAATTTAATCCAGTTAACCGGACAACTCCGCAGCCAGATCGACCAGTATAATATGATGCTAACTGCCCTTGATTCGGCAAAGGCAAAAATAGAAACCCTTGAAAAGAGCATTTGCGAAACCTCAGAACGCTTAGTTAGTGGTGTGGTGTCGAAGTATGGCAAAGATAGCCGGGAATACGAAATGACAGGTGGGGTACGCAAGAGCGATCGCATTCGTAAAGCCATCATTACCCGGTTAAAATCCACCGCAGACTCAAAAGCGGCTGCTACACAAACAGTGTAATGAGCGACAAGTAAGCATTATTACACCCAATACGATTCGGATAAAATCCCCCCGCCTGCGGCGACCCCCTTTGTAAGGGGGTAAAGATCAAATTTAAATAGTAATTTTACTGGGGTTTTTAAAGAATTACGTGAGTTAGGATACAGCATGATTGATGGGTAAATGCTGACATCTTTTCATTGTCTTAGACGGGATGAACACCGATGACATCTGAGAGCGATCGCCAAAAAGAACTTGAACACCGGGAACGTTTATTACGGGAACGAGAAGTTGAATTGCGACTCCGGGAAATGGAAACCAACCTCCATGTTAACGATGCGGCTTTTCATCAAACTGTGAAGCATCAACCAGATCAGAAACCTTGGATGAAAAAACTGATTCTGGGTGGAAAGCTGTTTGCTTTTGCTGTAGTAACACTAGTTGCAGTCAGAATAGCCTCAGTATTGGCTGGGTTTATTATTGTTGGGGCGCTGGGATGGATGTCTTACAAATTATTTTTGGAATCTAAAAAAACCAATCTTTAATAAAGGTATAACTGTTATGAATAATCAGGTAGCAACTGATAGATTTATCCAAGATTTAGAGCGGGTTGCTCAAGTGCGATCGGAGATGTCTGTATGTTTGAGTAAACTGGCTGAAACAATTAATCAAGCTGAGTTGGCTGGGGACTCTTCATCAGGAAAACTCAGTTTAGAGCGAGATATTGAAGATATTACAATAGCTAGTAAAAACCTCCGCCAAGGAGTATTTCGCCTTTTAGTATTGGGCGATATGAAGCGGGGAAAAAGTACGTTTCTTAACGCTTTGATTGGTGAAAACTTATTACCAAGTGATGTTAACCCTTGTACCGCAGTTTTAACAGTTTTACGCTATGGGCCAGAAAAGAAAGTCACCATTCATTTTAATGATGGTAAAAGTCCGCAACAGCTAGACTTTCAGAACTTCAAATATAAATATACCATTGACCCGGCTGAAGCTAAAAAACTAGAGCAGGAGAAAAAACAAGCCTTTCCTGATGTTGATTATGCAGTAGTTGAATATCCCTTAACGCTACTACAAAAGGGAATTGAAATTGTCGATAGTCCAGGATTGAATGATACAGAAGCGCGAAACGAATTATCTTTGGGTTATGTAAATAACTGCCATGCAATTCTATTTGTGATGAGAGCTTCTCAACCTTGTACCTTGGGTGAGCGTCGCTACCTAGAAAATTATATCAAAGGTCGAGGATTGACAGTTTTCTTCTTAGTTAACGCTTGGGATCAGGTGCGGGAATCATTGATTGATCCTGATGATGTTGAAGAATTACAAGCATCTGAGAATAGATTACGGCAAGTATTTAACGCCAATTTAGCAGAATATTGTACTGTAGAAGGTCAGAATATTTATGACGAAAGGGTGTTTGAGCTTTCGTCAATTCAAGCGCTTAGACGACGGTTGAAGAACCCGCAAGCTGATTTAGATGGGACTGGCTTTCCGAAGTTTATGGAAGCCCTTAATACTTTTCTTACCAGAGAACGTGCGATCGCAGAACTCCGTCAAGTCAGAACCTTAGCTAGACAAGCTTGCAATCATACCCGCGAAGCAGTTGCTAGACGCATACCATTACTTGATCAAGATGTAAATGAATTAAAAAAACGGATTGATTCAGTAGAACCAGAGTTTAACAAACTCACAGGTATCCGAGATGAATTCCAAAAAGAAATTATCAATACCAGAGATACTCAAGCAAGAACAATTTCCGAATCTTTCCGCAGTTACGTTTTAAACTTAGGTAATACCTTTGAAAACGACTTCTTACGCTATCAGCCAGAATTAAATCTGTTTGATTTTCTCAGTAGTGGGAAACGAGAAGCATTTAACGCCGCACTGCAAAAAGCCTTTGAGCAATATATTACCGACAAATCTGCGGCTTGGACATTAACTGCTGAAAAAGATATTAACGCAGCTTTTAAAGAACTTTCTCGCAGTGCAGCACAATATGGTGCATCTTACAATCAAATCACAGACCAAATTACAGAAAAGCTCACCGGAAAAGACGTAAAAGTACATACCACTACTACTGCTGAAGAAGATAGCTCTCCCGGTTGGGCAAAATGGGCAATGGGATTGTTATCACTGTCTAAAGGAAATCTTGCTGGTTTCGCACTAGCTGGAGCCGGATTTGATTGGAAAAATATCTTGTTAAACTACTTCACTGTAATTGGTATTGGTGGAATAATTACAGCAGTGACAGGGGTTTTGCTTGGCCCAATCGGATTTGCGTTGCTAGGCTTAGGAGTAGGATTTTTGCAAGCAGATCAAGCGCGTAGGGAGTTAGTTAAAACGGCGAAGAAAGAATTAGTTAAACATCTACCTCAAGTAGCACACGAGCAATCTCAGGTTGTATACAGTGCTGTAAAAGAGTGTTTTGACTCTTACGAAAGAGAAGTGAGTAAGCGGATCAACGATGATATTGTCTCTCGCAAATCTGAATTAGATAATTTAGTCAAACAGAAACAAACCCGCGAAATCAATCGTGAGGGTGAGTTCAACCGCTTAAAAAACTTACAGGAAGATGTAATAGCCCAGTTGCAAAAAATCGAGGCGGCATATAGCAATTTATTAGCTTACTATAGCTAACACATCTGTTCCCAGCTTCTAGCATAGAATGGCTATTGGGAGGCTCTACCTCCCATAAGTATAAATCAATAGGATTCAGTTAAGCATCTCTTTCTTCTCTTCTCTCTGTGTTCTCTGTGCCTCTGCGGTTAGTTAAAAAAACAAACTTTGACAAAGATTTTTAGCATTAACTGAACTGTATTGAAGTATAAGTAGCTAAACGTAAATAAATTAAAGTTTGTATAGCAGTCCTAAATCATTTGTAAAAATAAATTAACCGCAGAGACGCAGAGAGCGCAGAGAGAAGAATCAGAGATTTATTTTTACCACTCATTTAGGATTTTTGTAGTAAAGGCTTTAGTCCTAATAACGTTTACTATCAGCGATTAATTGCTCACTACAATCTAGGATTTTATTTGATGTTGAATTATGCTTAACTACTTAATAATGTGAGACAGTAGCCCTAAGATTTGTATTACCACGTGGAGCCTGAGAACGAAGAACTATGCAACAACAATATGAAGGTTATAAGGATTTAGCAGATTCTCTCAAATCTGCATCTGGCTTACTTAATTTAGAACGTAAATCACAATTGCATCAAGATATAATTACCATTTGCAATCATCTAGTTAATCCTAGTTTTCGCATTGCGGTATTTGGCCCTTTTAATCATGGCAAATCTACCTTACTGAATGCCATGTTAGGGAATCGCACTTTACCAATTGATTTAATCCCCACTACAGGCGCATCGATTACTGTCAATTATGGCTCTGATGTGCGAACTCGCATCATGTTGGTAGATGGTACAGAAATCTATCGCAGTGGTACAGACATTCTACAGCAATTTGCAATTCTTGACGGCAATAGGCAGATGCGGAAAGATGTAGCATCTGTGGAAGTTTTTTGTCCGCATCCCTTCTTGGAAACGGGAGTAGAATTTCTTGATTTACCAGGAACTAATGATAGAGATGAACAAGATAATTTAGTCAGAGAACAACTTTTAGGTGCAGATTTAGTTATTCAATTATTAGATGCACGTAAATTAATGACTTTAGGTGAGCGGGAAAACTTACGAGATTGGCTATTAGATCGCGGTATTAAAACAGTTATTTTTGTTGCTAATTTTCTGAACTTACTCGAACCCGACGAGCAAAAACAAGTTCAAAATCGCCTGCTGTTTGTTGCAGAAAGCTTTCGAGCCGAATTACCTCCAGGTTTTAGTAATTTATATCGTGTTGATGCTTTACCTGCTTTAAGAGCTAGATTAAAAGGCGATGTTGCTGCTGCTAATAGTAGCGGGTTAGGGGCTTTTGAAACAGCTTTGCAAAATATTGTGGGGATTTTGCAACCAGATCGTGGTAGCGTGCGTTTGCCAAGAGTGCAAGCGATCGCTTCTCAAATCCAACTATCATTAAAAGCTAAAATTGACCCGATTGCTATTGAAATAAAATCTTTTGATGATAAACAAAATAGTAAAATTGAAATTAAACAAAAAGCAGCTAACTTAATTTATAAAGGTTTCGCTACCAGCATCGAAGAATTACGCGATTGGCTAGAATTACCCAAGCTACTTACAAAATATCAAGCTGATGCGGCAGTTGCATTGGCAGAAAATAAATTTAAAGATTGGCAAACAAATATTCTTAAAAAAGACCTGAGTCAATTACAATTGTCTGCTGTGAAATGGCTTTATCAAGCTTACGAGTTTTTCCAAGAAGAACGACCGCAAGATTTATTAATTCCCTTTCCTAGTGAACCACAAGTAATACTACCCCCAAAGCCAAACAATAATGATGATTTGAGTGAACCTGGTTCCATCGCTGTTGGTGGTGGTATCGGTTGGTTGTTAGGCGGCCCAGTTGGCGCTGCTGTTGTCGGAAGTATTTCTTATTTGCTAAACAAGAATATCCAAAAGCAAGACGATCAATTAGCAAAGGAATCTTATCACCAGGAAGTTGCTAAACTTTGTATAACTGCAATTGAAGATTATTTTTCTAGTTTTAGCAGCCAAGGTTTATTAATTTTGGCTGAATATGAACGGCAATCTGAAAAAGTAATTTGCTTTCAATTCAGCCAAGAACCAGGAAAAATTACCAATAAACGTGAAAATTTGCAGCAATTACAAAATGGTTTTAATCGATTGCTACGAGAATTAGAAAAAGTCAAAATACTCTCAAATCATCAACCTTATAAAGAAATACCAAAATACACAACTACCAATAGAAAATATTCACCACAGCCAGAAAGAGTTAAACTTTCCCCTGAAAAAGATCCTGTTATTAAGCAACAACAGGAAAAGACTACTAAAAATAGTGGAACAAGGGTAGAATCTGTTTCTCCACCACCATCACCAAAAGCTTCTCCGTCTCCGCGTCCAGAACAGGTAGAGGCGAAATTTCGTGATTGGGAACTCAATGAGGAAATAGCGCGGATGAAAGCAGAGATGCGAGCGCCTGGTTCCCAAACTAGCAAACAGCAAAATACAACTCAAAGCAATAAAGCACCCAACCAACCAAAAACCCAAACGGAAAAAGATAAGATTACTCGCGCCTACGGCATTTTAGGATTGCAAACAAATGCTTCTCAGGCTGAGGTAAAGCAGGCTTATCGAACTTTAGTAAAAAAATGGCATCCAGATTTGTTTGTGAATCAGCCGCAACTGCTCAAACAAGCACAAGAAAAAATGCACTTAGTTAATGATGCTTACACAATTTTGAGTGATAAATAAACAACAAGATACTGGACTTATTTAATAAGTGAGATTTCATCCTAATTTCATTTCTGGCTGCCAAGCTAATAAGTAAATATAGAATTAGGAAATTATGAGGTGAGACTTATGCAACTGCTATCTTTGAGGAATGGCTTTTTGGCGTTAACTTTTACTGCGATCGCTTCAGCTAGTGGGTTAATGACAGGTTGTACTAGTAGTGCTTCCCAGAACCAAAGCCAAGCAACAAAGGCAACCCCCACCAATGCTAACGACAAGCAGATGATGAATCACGGTGGTGGCATGATGAATCACAGCATGGGAATGGATTTAGGCCCAGCTGATGCTAATTTTGATTTACGATTTATCGACGCTATGATACCCCATCATCAAGGGGCGGTGGAAATGGCTAAAGAAGCGCAGGTAAAATCAAAACGTCCTGAAATCAAAAAGCTAGCAGACAATATCATCAAATCGCAAAATCAAGAAATCACTCAGATGAAGCAGTGGCGACAAGCTTGGTATCCCAAGGCGGGAGATAAACCAATGGCTTACAACAGTCAAATGGGGCACATGATGGAAATGTCATCTGACCAAATGCAAACTATGATGATGAGTCAAGACTTAGGTGCAGCCGATGCTGAGTTTGATTTGCGCTTTATCAATGCGATGATTCCTCACCACGAAGGGGCTGTAACAATGGCAAAAGATGCCTTAAGTAAGTCTAAACGACCTGAAATCAAGAAATTAGCTCAAGAAATTGTTAAAGCCCAAGAGATAGAAATTAAAGAGATGCAACAGTGGCGAAAAGCTTGGTACAACAAGTAAATTTAAGTCTTTGCGTGGATATGCGAACAACTAATATAGCAGTCTTATTTGATTCGTGAAAAATATAGACAAGGAAACGAACCGCCATCGCGCAGCGTCTCGTTAGAGAAGAACGCCAAGGACGCAAAGGGAAGAAAGAAGAAATAAATAGATAATTTTCGCAAATGATTTAGGACTGCTATATGTATTGCGGTTGGGAATTTGGGGTGGGTGTTTGGTTATTTCAGGAGCGCTGTCTAGAATGAGTTACGCCTACGCAGCACCATTTCATCCTAATTTCATTTCTCAATGAAAGACTGGGTAGTGAAACTGAATCACTGGATTTTCCCTGCCTCTGTATCCAAAGACTTTTGATAGCGATGCCTAACTCCTATTCCCACCCACTTACAGTTCTTTGTTGTGTTTCTGGGACATTTTTCAGTGTTTTGTTACTTGCTAGTCCCGCAGTTGTTTTAGCTCACGCTGGACACGGAAATGAGTTTCAAGGAGGAAGTGAAACAACGGGTGCTAATGGTTCTATTCAAATTGATGCCGAAACAGCTAAACGGCTAGGAATTAAAGTTGAACCTGTCAAACGTCAGCAGTTAGCTGTTGGTATTAAAACTACTGGGCAGATTGAAACTCTACCTAGCCAAAAAGTGGAAGTAAATACGCCAATTTCTCAAGCGAAAGTGGTTGAGTTATTGGTGGAACCTGGTGTCATGGTGAAAAAAGGTCAACCAGTTGCCGTTATATCCAGCCCTGAACTGGTGGAAATGCGGGTTAATTCCCAGGAAAAACTTGCCCAAGGTCAGGCTGATTTACAGCAAGCGCAGGCTGATTTAAAGCTAGCTCAACAAAACCGCGATCGCTATCAACAAATAGCCGCAGCTGAAATCGCTCAAGCTCAAAGCCAAGTGGCTTTTGCTCAAGAAAAGTTTAACCAAGATCAACGGTTAGTTAATGCTGGCGCTTTACCACGTCGTAACGCTCTGGAATCGGAAACTCAGTTAGCTCAAGCCAAAGCCGACCTTGCGAAAGCTGCTAGTCGTCGGGACGTTATCGAGGCAGAAAATCAGCTAAAACGCGCTGATTCAGCCGTTCAGGTAGCAAAGTCTCGTATCCAACTAAGTAATAGTATTTATCAAACTCGGCTTTCTCAATTGGGAACCCGCGCCAATGCTCAAGGACTTGTTACCGTGACATCTCCAATTTCCGGCAAAGTTGCTGATCGGGAAGTTACCCTCGGTCAATCATTTGAGGATGCGGGTGGGAAGTTGATGACAATTATTGATGACAGTCGCGTTTTTGCCACCGCGAATATTTATGAAAAAGATTTGAATCAGGTAATAAGTGGTCAACAAGTAAGGGTCAAAGTTGCTTCTATACCAAAGCGTACCTTTATCGGACGAATTACCCGAATTGGTTCTGTGGTGGAAGGAGAAACGCGAGTTGTACCCGTGCAAGCTGAACTGGAAAATTCTGGTGGAGTGCTAAAACCAGGAATGTTTGCAGAATTAGAAGTTGTTACAAACCAAACATCATCAGGCATATTAGCAATTAAGAGCGCAGCTGTAGTTGAAGCAAATGGCAAAAAACAGGTTTATGTACAAAATGGCAACGCCTATCAGCCTGTTGAAGTTACTTTAGGTCGAACCTCTGGGGATATGGTTGAAGTCAAAACTGGCTTATTCGAGGACGATTTGATCGTGACAGTGCGATCGCCTCAGCTTTATGCTCAGTCTTTGCGTGGCGATACTAAGCCAAAAGTAGACGAACACCCGGAAACTCCTCGACAGACTATTAGAGAGCCAGTACCACTGTGGCTTTTGGGACTAGGGGGAGCAACATTAACTACAGTAGCTTTTATGGGAGGTGCTTTTTGGTCTAGTCGTCGCACCAATCAACTTCAACTAGCCAGTTCTGTGCAAATAGATGCATCGCCAGAATGGGTTGATAATCACCATGCGGCAAATGAAAATTCAGAAATTAAGATTCAAAAATAGTCATGCTGAGTGCGATTATTAAATGGGCGATCGCCCGTCGTTGGTTAGTTATCCTGGGTACAATTGTCATAACGCTTTGGATATTTCGGACAATTATCCAAATGCCGTTGGATGTTTTCCCCAGCTTTGCACCACCCCAAATTGAAATTCAAACTGAAGCACCAGGATTAGCACCAGAAGAAGTTGAGTCTCTGGTAACTTTACCAATTGAAAGTGCGATTAACGGTACTCCAGGAATTACAGCAGTACGTTCTTCTAGTGCGTCAGGAGTCTCCGTTGTCAAAGTAATTTTTAATTGGGGAAGCGATATCTATCAAGCTCGCCAATTGGTAACAGAGCGATTACAACAAAGTTCTAGTAAGCTTCCTGAAGGAGTGGAAACGCCACAAATTTCCCCCACCACTTCCCCCATCGGTACTGTACTGCAATACGCCTTCACTTCTGAAAATACTCCTTTAATGGAAGTGCGACGCATTGTCGATTGGCAAGTAACAAATCGCCTTTTAGCTGTTCCAGGTGTTAGTCAGATTATAGCCTATGGCGGCGATACTCGCCAATATCAAGTATTAATTGACCCAGATAAGTTACAAGCTTTTAATGTCACTTTAGAAGATGTGCAAGAGGCTGTATCTGCTGCCAATGTTAATGCACCGGGTGGTTATTTAATTACATCCGATAGAGAAAAATTAATTCGAGGTATTGGACGGATTGAATCTATTGAAGAGTTACAGCAGTCAGTAATTATTGCCCACAACGGTACACCTGTAAAAATATCCGATGTAGCTGATGTCCAAATTGGTGCAGCTATCAAACGGGGTGATGGCAGTTTTAACGGTCAAAAGGCAATTATTGTGATGATTAATAAACAGCCTCAAGCCGATACGCCTACTATTAACCGCGCCATAGAAGAGGCGATGTCGGAAATAAAAGCTGCTTTACCCAAAGATATTAATATCACCCCTACCTTCCGCCAAGAAAACTATATTGATTCTTCTATTGACAATGTTAGAGAAGCTTTAATTGAAGGCAGTATTATTGTTGCACTTATCCTCATCCCGTTTTTGATGAATTGGCGTAACTTAGCTATTTGTCTAACTGCTCTACCATTATCCTTACTAATAGGAGTACTATTATTAAATTTGCTAGGACAAGGTTTAAATACTATGACCTTGGGAGGATTGGCAGTAGCGATTGGTTCAGCAGTTGATGATGCAATTGTAGATGCTGAAAACGTCTATCGTCACCTCCGAGAAAATAAATACTCTTCCAATCCACGCCCAGTTTTAGACGTAGTATTTGATGGTTGTCAGGAAGTACGCGATTCAGTATTTGGAGCCACCATAATTACCATAGTTGTCTTCTCTCCAGTTTTTGCTTTGGCTGGTGTAGAAGGTAGTATTTTTATCCCAATGGGATTAGGCTATATGGCGGCAGTTATCGCTTCTAGTATTACAGCTTTGACAGTGACTCCGGCATTATGTGCAATATTATTACCCTACGGTAACTTGCCAGAAACCGAGCCTTGGATAGCAAGATTTTTTAAGAAGCTTTATCATCCCCTATTAGCATTTTCTCTGCGGCATTCTGCAATTATTTTAATATTAGCTGCTGCTAGTTTAGTAGCATCTGCTGTGATTGCTCCCTCCTTTGGAAGAGTGTTTTTACCAGAATTTCAAGAGCAAACTTTGGTGAATACCCTGACTCTCTATCCTGGTGTATCTTTGGAAACTACCAATGTAGCTGGAGAAGCACTTCAAGACGCGCTGAAGGGAGACTCTAGATTTCCTTACGTGCAGTTGCGTTCTGGACGTGCGCCTGGTGATGCCGATGCAGCAGGGGTAAATTTCGGACATTTGGATATCGAGTTGAGCAAAGCAGCGATGGAAGATAGGGAGGGAACTATTAAAAAGCTGCGGGAAGAGTTTGCTAAATTACCAGGAGTAGCACCAAATATTGGTGGTTTTATCTCTCACCAGATGGATGAGGTTTTGTCTGGTGTGAGAAGTGCGATCGCTATCAAAATTTTCGGTTCAGAATTAGAACAACTCCGCATCATTGGGAGTCAAGTAAATGAAGTAATGAAAACCGTTAATGGTGTTGTTGATTTACAACTAGAGCCTCAAGTAGCAGTCGAACAAATACAAATTAAGTTCAACCGCCAAGCTGCTTCTCGATATGGTTTAACAGCAGGAAAACTTTCTAAAATTGTTGAAACTGCTCTCAATGGGAAAGTAGTTTCCCAAGTTTTGGAGAAACAACAAACTTTTGACTTAGTTGTGTGGTTAAAACCAGATGCGCGTCAAAATTTGGATACTATTGGCAATTTATTAGTTGATACTCCTAACGGGCAAAAGATTCCATTATCACAAGTTGCCATAATTAACAATGGCACAGGCCCAAATACAATTAACCGGGAAAATGTTTCCCGCTTGATTGTTGTTTCTGCTAATGCTAGCGGTAGAGATTTGCGTTCTATTGTAAATGAAATTCGAGATAAAGTTAAGCAACAAGTGCATCCTCCTTCTGGTTACTATATTCAATATGCAGGGCAATTTGAGGCGCAAGAACGAGCCACTCAGAATATCTTAATTTCCAGTGCGATCGCTTTTGTCGTCATCACAGTAATTATGTATCTTTCAGTCAAATCTATCCCTTCTACCATCATGATTATGATTAACTTACCTTTGGCATTGGTGGGAGGAGTATTTTCAGTAGCTTTGACAGATGGTGTGATTTCTATTGCTTCCTTAGTTGGCTTTATCACTCTATTTGGAGTTGCCACTCGTAATGGTTTGCTTTTGGTAGATAATTACAATACCAAATTTGGTGAAGGAATGCCTCTTAAAGAAGTGCTTATTAAAGGTTCAATGGAACGCCTGAACGCTATTTTAATGACAGCTTTCACCTCAGCTTTAGGATTAGCACCATTAGTAGTTGACAGTGGCCCTGGTAAAGAAATTTTGCAACCCCTTTCGATAGTAGTGTTAGGTGGCTTATTTACCTCGACAGCATTAACACTGTTAGTTATTCCAGCTTTGTATTCTCAGTTTAGAAAGTTTTTGGTTCCTAATAATACTATTTTCTTACAAAAGATTGATGTCGCCAAAAATCAAGTATTATAGTTGGGATTTGAGATTTGTTTATTATTATGATTTGGAGGAAATCAATGATTTCATTAAAATCAAGCTTAATTGTTATAGGAAGTTTTGGACTGCTTTATTTGGGAGCTTGTAGTAACAGTAATCAAGCGGCTAATACAGAAAAAAGTCCAGCTATTTCTACCTCAAATGCTAATTCTCCAGCTTCGCCGACTGCCAAAACATCTAGCCAGGACGGTGAATCTAAAGGAGGTCAAGTGGTGGAGACAGGAGCCTATCATTTAGAGTTTGTACCTGAGAAAGAAGCTAATGGAACTCACATGGATTTTTACTTACAAAGAGGAGACAATCACGAAGCAATATCTAATGCCAAGGTAAAGGCTCAAGTTCAGACACCTGATGGAAGGCAGAAAACTTTAAACCTTGCTTATGATCGAGAAGGTAAACACTATACTGTTTTGCTCCCAGAAAAATCCTCTGGTCAATATCAAGTGAAGATGCTTGTAGATATTGATGGCAAAAAAGTAGATGGTCGTTTTAGCTTTAATAAATAATATGAGAGTTTTGCTAGTCGAAGATGAGCCAGATTTGGGTTCGGCAATTAAGCGTACCTTGAATCTGGAAAAGTATGTAGTTGACTGGGTTTTAGATGGTAATGAGGCATGGGATTATCTAGAAAACCAGTGGACGCAGTACACTTTGGCTATTATCGATTGGATGTTGCCAGGATTGTCTGGGTTAGAACTGTGTAGCCGCCTACGAACACGGCGTAATCCTCTGCCAGTTTTGATGTTGACAGCTAAAGATAGGATGGAAGATAAAGTTGCTGGGCTGGATGCAGGTGCTGATGATTATCTGGTGAAGCCCTTTGGTATGGCGGAATTGTTGGCGCGGTTGCGTGCTTTACAGAGGCGATCGCCCCAATTTCAATCCAAGGAGTTAACTGTTGGCAACCTGACTCTCGATTACAGCAACAGTATGGTTGTCAGTCAGAACCATCAAGGGGATAAACAGGTAATTCCTTTAACTAATAAAGAATTCCAGCTACTAGAGTATTTTATGAAGCATCCGCACCAAATTATCACAACTGAACAGATTCGCAATCAGCTTTGGGAGGTGAGTGCAGAACCCGTTAGTAATGTGGTGGCGGCTCAAATACGTTTGCTGCGTCGTAGATTAGCCAGTAGTGGCTGTGGTAATCCCATTGAAACTATGCATGGTGTGGGATATCGTCTCAATCTCACCGATGAAAGCCCCCGTTCTTACAGCAATTTTTAGGTAAAAAACCAATGAGACAATAACAATTCTGGCTACCAAAGTGCCTGCATTTTTTACTGGGGATCAGTTTCGGGAAAAAGTTACGCTTTAAGTACTACATATCTATGTACTTTTCTACTGTCAATCAAATCACTGTCTCCACAACAACTGAACAGTATTAGTATTACGGTTGGATCTGTTAGTTGATTAACTTGTGATATTAGAAAATTAGGAACCATTGGTATTCACTCTAAACTCATTTTTTAACGTCAGAGTTTATAAGTTCCAAATATAATGTACAGTCTTCACGTAACTGATATTGAGGGAAAAACGTGGAATTTCAGAAGTTATTGTCTATTTTTACTTTAGTAAAGATTGCTACGTTCGCTCTGAGTGTACCTGTATTTGCTCAAATCGCCCAGATTCCCTCTAATTCTTCAGAGTCAACTTGTCGTGCAACTAAAGTAGATACTCCAATTTTTAAAGAACCTTCAACATCATCCAATGCTGTCAGAATATTGTCGGCACAAACAAGGATTACTTTAGCATATATACCAGTTAGTGGAGATAAATTTGTCAGAATTAAATCTCCGAGTTCAGGGTTTATTCAAACTGCTGCACTGAAATTTTGTCAGACAAATAACAACACTCAAAACCTGTGGACTAAACCTACTATTGGCAGTGTATGTCGGCAAATTGTGCAAACTGAAACTCTACGTCGTCAACCAAGTCTAAAAGGAGATTATATTACAACACTTTATCCAAACACAAGAGTGTTTGTGAACGTGGTTGCAGGTAATGTAGTTAAATCATACAAATCTGAAAATTACATTTGGGTAGAAATCGACCTTTCCAGAAGTTTCCCTGGAGAGTTATCCGGTAATGGTTGGATAGCCAATACTGACTTAGTAAATACTCCTAGATTAAGCAGTCTGGCTTATTGTAGTTAGTAGGTTGTTTCGCTTAATATCTCGACCCAGTATGAGTTTATCCATCCGTTAGGGTCGCGCCTTCGACCGCGCAGCAATAGCCTGACTCGACCATTTTTAGGATTTATAAATTCTATCTAACTGTTTTCCTTGTCAGGCTTAAGCTGCATGGTTACTAACTACCTGGATTATGAATCAAAATAAACTCTTTAACTTAACGCGGGTACGTTTGGCTCTGTGGTATGCGCTTGTGATGGCTGTGATTTTAAGTCTGTGCGGATTCGGCGTATACAAAGCCGTATCCCATGCCCATTGGGTAGCATTAGACCGAGAACTGGAATCTGTCGCGGGAACGATACACGACAGTATCGAACTGAAACTAAAGCAACCCGGACGCATTGAACCAGTCGTAAAGCAGCTTTTACCAAATATTTGTGTAATTGGGGAAAGCTGCATTCAACAGCAGTCAAGTTCTAAAAGGCATATTCTCAGCGCAATTCATCAAGGCTACTACTATGTACGTTTTTTTGATAATTCAGGATGCTTGATTGCGATCGCAGGTTCTCATCCAGATGAACTTTCTCTAGTCTTTAATAAAAAACTTTGGCAAACTCTCAAAGACAGCAAAGGCAACCCATACCACCAAATTTCATTTGGACTGCACACTCAAGATAATCGTGATTGGGGATATATCCAAGTGGGGCGAAGTCTGGAAGATTTCAATAGTTATCTGGATGCTGTTAAATTAATTTTAGTCGTAGGATTGCCTACAACGATGGTTGTAGTTAGTATTGCTAGCTGGTGGTTAGCAGGATTGGCGATGCAACCTATTTATCAATCTTATAGACAAATCCAACAATTTACAGCCGATGTCGCACATGAGTTGCGAACACCTTTAGCTGCAACACAAGCAACGGTGGAATCAGCATTGTTGATGCCGAAATTGGATGAAATCGAAGCGCGGGACATTCTACAAACTATAAACCGTCAGAATCATCGGCTTACTTCTTTAGTTGTTGATTTGCTCCTCTTGGCTCGCCTAGATCGGCAACCTCTGCCATTACGACATGAATGTTGCTTAAATGATATTGTCAATGACTTAATAGAGGAATTTGCAGCGATCGCCTTTTCTGCTCAGGTGACACTAATATCTGCAATCAGAATCGAGCAACCTCTAAATATCGTAGGTGATTCTGACCAACTCTATCGTCTGGTTTCTAATTTAATTATCAATGCAATTCAATACACGCCACAATCTGGAAAGGTAACTGTTGTCTTAGATCGCAGTGAAAATTATGCTGTGATTCAGGTTCAAGATACAGGTATTGGTATTCCTCACCAGGAACTGACTCGTATTTTTGATCGCTTTTACCGAGTGAATAGCGATCGCTCTCGTAAAACTGGTGGTTCTGGATTAGGATTAGCGATCGCTCAGGCAATTATTCAGTCACACCAAGGTAGTTTAAATGTGCAGAGTCAATTAGGTAAAGGTAGCACTTTTACTATTCAATTACCTTTAGATATCACGCCAATTTCCCAATTTAAATTGCTGTATCGTCGCCAGCCTAAATTTAAATAAAATTTTCTTACCAAACTTTACTCATATTCAAAATAAACCCAGGCAATACCGACTCGCCGCTTAGACTAGCAGGATTATCTAAACATTCCTCTAGCAATCCAGGACGATAAATATAAACTTTACGCTGCTTACGGTCAATCAACCAGCCTAACTGTATTCCTGGCTCATTCATATATTCCTCCATTTTTTCCTTCAAAGTCTGAAGGTTGTCGCTAGGAGATTTGAGTTCCACTACAAAATCTGGACAAATGGGTACAAACTTTTCTTGTTGTTTTGGAGACAGAGAATTCCACCGTTCTAGCTTAATCCAAGAAGCATCTGGCGATCTGTTTGCACCTGTTGATAGTTTAAATCCAGTACTAGAGTCAAAAGTTATACCTGTACTATCTTGTTCCGACCACACCCACAGTTGCCCAAAGATGTTGCCTCCACGGTTGCCTGTTGTACCACCTGTAGGCGGCATAATTGATATCTCTCCAAATTTATTTCGCTCAATGCGTAAGTCTCGATTCATCTGACAGAAATCAAAAAATTGTTCGTCTGTCATTTGCATTGATGACGGAATTTGCAAAACCAAAGGGGATGAAAACATCGAGATTTCCTCCAGGTTCGGATGCCTAGCCCACTAACTATATTCTCACCCAAAGAAACAAAGACGCAAAGTTATATCTTTGCGCCTTTGCTTTTTATCCGAAATCATTCTCAGATTTACTTGTTAGGCTGAGGAGTCATCCGCAGATAGGGTTTGATTTCCTCGTAACCTTTGGGGAATTTCTCTTTAAGTACTTCTGGATCTTTCAGTGAGGGGACAATTACAACATCCTCTCCATCTTTCCAGTCAGCTGGTGTCGCCACGCTGTAATTATCAGTCAATTGCAGAGAATCAATTACCCGCAAAATTTCATCAAAGTTACGTCCCGTACTGGGAGGATAGGTGAAACTTAAGCGGAGTTTCTTATTGGGGTCAATCACGAAAACCGATCGCACTGTCACAGTCGCATTAGCATTCGGGTGAATCATATCGTAAAGCTCAGAAACCTTACGATCTGCATCCGCCAAAATTGGGTAGTTGAGGGTGGTGCTTTGAGTTTCTTCAATGTCTCCAACCCAGCCTTTGTGAGATTCTACATCATCAACGCTGAGTGCGATCGCTTTGACATTGCGCTTGTCAAATTCTGGTTTGAGCTTGGCAACTGTGCCGAGTTCTGTTGTACAAACAGGTGTAAAATCAGCAGGGTGAGAGAACAGCACAACCCAGCTGTCACCCGCCCATTGGTAAAAATCGATGTCGCCGTGTGTTGAGGCTTGCGTAAAGTTGGGTACTGTGTCACCTAGACGGAGAGCCATGTGAGATTCCCTGTAGTTAGAAAGGCATATATATTCTAGTATGTCATCATGACATAAAACCCCGATTTCCCAATCGGACTTTAGCAGTTTGAAACAAAATTTTAGGTTGTCAGCGCTCTCAGATTAGTGATTAAAAGGGGGTCAAAACTATTGACTAAAGTACACATACATGCTTTGGTTTATTATTTTTTCCCTATAGGTTTTTCTTTACATAGAAGATTGCAAATATCAGGGTGATAAGTATCTAGGCATAAATAAATTTAAAGTTTGTAGTAAGGACTTTAGTCCTGATAATCCTTACTCTGAGCGATAAATCGCTCACTACAAACTAAGAGTTTATTTTATATTTAATTATTATGTCTACCTACTTAGCTGATTATAGGCTTTGTAGGTTGAGTGCAGCGATAGCGTAACCCAACATAAATAAGCTGGTAATGTTGGGTTGCGTTTCACTCCACCCAACCTACATAAATATATCTTTTAAAAAACTCTAGGTTTCAACATAGATGAGGTTTATTACAAATTCAATTGTTATAAAGCAAATAGTCAGAAGAAAGACTACAAATATGTTTATTATTTTTGAATTTTGAATTGCTTATGATGATAGTAATCTTTTTAGTGATTGGTGTTATCCTCAGCACAACAGCAAGTTTTGTTTTTGGAGTTCCCTGGTTGATGCCGATTTTAGGTACTGCTGTTCCCTATCCCATTTTCTTGTTACAAGTGCGTCGTCAACAATATAAAAGTGCTTTTTGGTGGATGTTGCTGTGGGGAGTGTTGCAGAGTATTGCTGTAATTGTAGCAACTGCGATCGCACCAGAAACAGCAACAAAAGTCATCCTTCGTGGACAGTCATACACTACAGAGATGTTTCACTGGATTCGCACGGGAGAAGGTATGGAAGGTTCACTCAATTTATTTTTACCAGACCATTTATTGCACTACGGTATTTTTTGTATTCTCTGCGTTGCCACTATTAGTAGCGTGGCATTGATATTTGGCACTTGGATGCTGAACTACATGAATTTTTATGTTGCAGAACTGGTAAAAGTTAGTGCTAAACCTTGGTTAGCAGCTATTTTAGGGTGGTATCCTTGGTCATTGTTGCGGATAATCGGGTTTATCGCTACTGGGGTGGCTTTAGCTGCATTAGGATTAAATTTATTAACTCGCATCAGAGGCGAAGTTCCTAAGTCTCCCTTTCCGAAAACTTATATGTTAATTGGGATTGGTTTTGTGATTGCGGATATCGTTGTCAAAGCAATTCTCGCACCTATTTGGCAAAAACTACTGTTGTCTGCGTTGGGTTAAATTCATTTAGTTGCCAGAATTTTTTGGTAGGCTTGGATTGTTTGCCTTGCGATCGCATCCCAGCTAAAATTTTCCAAGGCGTACTTTTGGGCATTTAATCCCCGACGTTGGCGTTCTGCGGGATTTTCCAAAGCCTCTTGTAGTAACTCTACCAATGCTTGGACATCTGTTGCGCCTACCCAACCCGACTCGCTATCACGTATCTGTTGACAAATATGCACTTGGTCAGAAATGACTACGGGTACACCTGCAACCATCGCTTCAGCTACAGCAATCCCAAAATTTTCGTAGTAGGAAGGTAAGACGAATAAATCAGCAGCTTGTAGTAAACTAACTTTGAGTTCACCAGTGACAAAGCCTGTAATTGTAGTGTGCGATCGCAGTGATGAATTTTGAATTTGGGATATTATCTTTTGTTCGTAATCTGGATCTTGAGGATTTGTCCCAGCTAAAACAAAATGAAACTTATAATCAACCGCTAACAGCTTCTCTAGCGCTGGAATCAACAAATTTAATCCTTTTTTCGGGTCAATTCGTGACATAAACAGCACCAAAGGCATATCCTTTGGTAGTTCTAGCTGACTACATACATTTTTAATAGAAGATTGACGGGGAATCACACCCAAGGGAATCACCAAATCTGGTGTAGATACTCCAAATCTTTCTGATATTTTAGCTTCTTGCTCGCTGGTAAAATGAATAGCTGCCGCACCAGCTAAATTTTGGCGTTCTATAATTGCAACATAAAGCTGTTTTAATTGCTTTTTCTTCTGTAAATCAGCCGGATCGAGAGTACCCAAAGGACGGAAAATATAAGGTAGCTTTTGCTGACGACACACAATAGCAGCAGCGCTAATTATGGGGGAGAATAGAGCATGGATATGTGCTATGTCAAACTCATGAGCATGAAGTTTTAGCCAGTTTAGTAAATTTAGAGAAAATTTGTAGCGGCGAAACGGCGCACAACGAAAGTAAATTATTTCATAGCCATCTTGTTTAATTGGGCGATTTAAAGGAACATCTAAAGGTGTTTGACCATTATCGCCATTACTATCAGTTGTGAGAATTGTAACTTCCACTCCCTCTTTTACTAACGCCGGAGCTAGCCCTAGTACCATTTGACTGGGGCCACCGTAAATCAGAGAAATTGAAGGAACAATTTGTAATATTTTCATTTTTTTGTCATTTGTCATTTATCTTTTATCCTTTATTCTTCACTAATGACCAATGACTACTGACTAATGACCAACTCTTGATAAAACTCTAATTGCTGTTTAGCCAAAGCTTTATTGGTATATTGAATCATTGCTTTTTGATAACCCATTTCACCGAGAGTATGAGCAAAATCTGGTTTATTTATTAATTGAACTAAGCAATTAGCCAGAGCTTGAACATCACCTTCAGGAAATACTAAGCCAGCATCGCCAATAACATAGGGAATTTCCCCAGAATCAGAACCAATCACAGGAACTTGGCAAGCCATCGCTTCAATTAGCACATGACCAAATTGCTCTTTCCAACCAGCAGAAGTTAAGGTTTTAAACTTGTAAGTTGTTTCTGAAGGTAATACTAAAGTACTCATTAAATTGATATAACTTGCAACCTCATCATGAGGAACACTTTCGATTAAAATTAACCGTTCTTTAATATTGTTTTCTGCTGCGATTTTGAGTAATTCACTTTGCAACTCTCCTCGCCCCAGTAGTAGTAATTTCCAAGGTTTATTTTTCAATACAATTAAGGCTTGCAAAAGCGTTAATAAACCCTTTTCTTGGACAAATCGCCCTACAAAACCTACCACAAAATCCTCTTTTTCAATGCCCAACTTTGCTGCTAACTCTGGTTGAGCTTTGGGAGTAAATAAACTTTCATCTACGCCCAGTTGCGGCATGACTTTAATTGCTCCTTTATATCCCCTCTGTCGCAAAACTTCTGCTCCATCCTGATTGCCAGAAATAATGCCGTGGCTGTGGTTGAGGTTATATTTTTCTAATAAAGAAATTGGTAGTTTCAGTTGGTAAGGAAGATTCCACCAAGTAAAAAACACATTTTTTGCCTTGAGTCCTAATAGCTGATTTAAGGCAATCATCTGAGTATAAGCCAAAGCTCTAGAACCTTGTTCAACTTGGATGATTTGCGGGCGAAATTGTTTTAATAAAGATATCAAATCAGCGCCAAAAGTAAGAAGCCCCTGATGATTTTGACTAAAATTAGAAACTGGAACTATTCTAAATTTGCCTTCATCACGGTATTCAGTTTCAATAATTCTGTTTTGTACACCGCCTGGTTTCCAACGCTTTGGCACTACAACTGTCACTTCAATGTCAGGTTCTAGTTGAGATAAAGCGCGTAATTTCTCACAGTTGAGGTCTACGATATAAGTGTGACTAGCAACTAAGATTTTCATCTATTCTTTGTTATTCACTAATGACAAATGACTAATGACCAATGACAAATGATTAATAACTAAACTTGTTTATCCAATCGGCTGTAAATTTGACCATCGTTCCATAGTGATTGGATGACAGTACCCAAGGCTTTGAAAAAACCCAAAATGTAGAAAATCCCGCGAGTGGCAATTTTGATGGGGGAACCACTTTTATGGCAAGGTGGTCGTCCCAGAACGTGACAGTCAAATAAACGACCGTATAGGCGTAAAGCTTGAGTCGCAGTCAGGTTTTTCAGCCCTAGTAGAAAATGGTTGTGATAAAAGGTGAGTTGATATTTTAGCGATCGCATACTAATATCATGACAACCCCCTGTTTCTTCGCCTAAATGCACCAAATGGGCTTCTGGGTCGTACCAAATTTTATACCCCGTCTGTCTTACCCGCAAACAAAAATCTGACTCTTCGCGCACTGCACTACCGCGAAACCTCTCATCAAACCTCAATCCATACTTAGTAAATATTTCGCGGCGAAATGACATATTACAACCCCTCGCTGTCAGTACTTGCTGAGGTTTGGTGGTATGTACTAAATCAATATGATACCAAGCAATTCCTGGGTCCATAGCTTCGGGAGGCAGATATTCAATCTGTAAATCTCCTCCAGAATCACCTAATTTCATTCTGTCAAACACCCGTCCAGCGACAGCCCCCACTTCTGGATTTTGCAAATAATTTTTCGCATGGGCTGTTAACAATTCTGGGGTTAGCTGAACATCATCATCTATAAATAATATTATTTCACCAGAAGACCGCCGCACAGCATAATTTCGCGCCCCTGGCAAACTTGCCCAATCTAATCGCAACCATTTAATTTTACCTACATCTGCCATCTCTTCTAGGTAGGCTTGAATTTCTGGCTGATGCGTTGGGGTTTGGTCTATTACTAAAACTTCAAAATTGGGATAATCCTGTTTCAGGACATCTACAATGCTATCTCGTAGCGCTTCCTCTCTACCATAAGTCGGGATAACTACAGAAATTAAAGGATAATTATCCATGATTTTTATTAAGTAATTTTTCTATTTTGATAATAACCTTATAAAAATTAATTTTCATTAACTTTAGGACTTACGCAATAACTCTCTGAAACTCTTATTTCTCCGTGTCCTCTGCGCCCTCTGTGGTAGCCTGCGGCAAGCCACTTCGTGTCTACGTTTTTTCATGATTTTGCGTAAATCCTGAACTTTACTAAGCTACTCTTGCCTGAATTTACAGTCAGTCAATAACCGAAGAACTGATTAAGATTGCTTTTAATTCTTTATACTCCCACCGCCGCAGCATAGAGATTATCAAATAACTCATTTTGCTTTTCGGAGTTATGTACAAGTTGCGCTTGAGCTAATGCTCCTGCACTTAGAAATTCGTAATGTTCTCGTTTATCACTTCTATCAAGAAATTGCATAATTCGTTGCAATGCTTGTTCTGCTAAATAGTCATAAGTGCTATCGACAATTTCCCAATATTCATCAGTTTTAGTTTTCTCCCCATGTAGCCAATTGCTCCAGTGCCTAATTTCATTAATTGGTAACTCTAAAATATAGCCATTTTCACCATTACGAACAAACTCTGGTAAGGCACATACGTTTGTCGTAATTACAGGAGTTGCAACAGAAAAACCTTCAATGATACTATAGCCATAAGTATCATGTAATGTTGCCATTAATTGAAAATGGCTTTGCGACAATAGCTCAAGAACTTTGTCATTAGGAATATTTCTATGGAATACAACGTTACTTAATTTCAGTAACTTTAAATCCTCTACATATTTACTGCGATCTGGGAAATCAGTTGGAACTCCTGAACCATGTTCCAGTCCCGATATTATATGTACAGTAATCGGTAAACCTAGTTTTTCAGCTTTTTTGGCTAGTCTTAAAGCAACAACTCCGCCTTTACGGGCAATGTGATTTCCGATAAATACAAGCTGGAGATTTTGCTGTTCCTGATAAAGTTTCGATTGTTTAACTTTGATTGGAAAGTTGGGATGAATAACATCCACTTTCTTACTTATTTTTTCTTCTATTTCCCAACCTTCTATCCGCTTAATTAATCTCAACTTGGCATAATCAGAAATTGCAATAATTTTTTGACAATTATCTAGTGCTAATCGATTATTTAATAATTCATAAATTGCTGCTTCAACTTGATTTTGAGGATTTCTATATAAAACACGATGATCCTCAAAGGTGAGAAACCAAGGTTTATTTGTATATAAAATTCTGTTGAAAGAATGAATTGCTTGGTATCTTTGCCATACAGGTTGCCAAGCCATAAAACTGGCTAAAGGATACCAAATTTTTTCTATAGGATATCTGCCTGCGGGGAAAGGCTTGGGGTAGATGAGTGTATGTCGAGAATTTCGAGGTAAGTTGGGAATGCTGAGGTGTTTTTGACCTCCTATGATAACTTTTGCCATTTTTATTTCATTTAAATTGTTTTTAGACGTTTTCTCTTGTTTTTTTGCTCAGGATTGGCATCTTCCTTATCTTGTTTCTCTAGTTCTGGCAGTTTAAAAAGAACTCCCGCAAAAAACCAATAATAGACGGCAACCGGGTCAACATCTAGAGGATAGTAGTAGGTGTTGTAGCTAATAAACAATATAAACACCCATAAAGCTGCTCCGTAACTGCGGAAATTACGGTTCTTTATGGAGCGATAGGTTTTAAAGCCCATAATTGTTAAACTTGTTACCAAACCCAGAAAAGCTAGTACTCCAATAATTCCAACTTCAAAAAGGACTTTGGGGTAGTAGGTTTCTACCAGTTTAGTTTTACCCATTGCGCGGGCAGAGTTAGTTGCTCGACCTAAGCCACTTCCTAAAGGCCCATCTACATTTTTCCAATTCTCTTCAAATTGCTGGACGATAAAATCTTGAGGTGGTGAAGCGTCCCAGCGACTGGTAAAACTCTCGGTTCTCTCTTGGACGACGGTAGGGTTACTTACCATCACAATTCCTAAAACTATAGCCAGTCCTATACCTATGGGGATAAATCGTTTAAGGTTGCCAATTTGCCCAGTCAGCAATAGCAAAATCCCGAAACAGATTGGTACTAAGGCTAAGGCGATTCTTTGTCCAGAAATTACAGCATTGATAAAGACTGTCACTAAAGAACCTAAACCGACTATCCGCCAAATAAAAGAGGGATCGGTGAAGCCGGTGGCAAAGGTAAAAAAGGTGCTGGAAATTAAGAACCACGCCCATTGCCAAGGGGCTACAAATGTTCCTGGCAGACGAATCACTCCTTCTTCGGGACTATATAAAAGCGCTCCACCAAAATAACACCGGGCTTCTAGTGATGTGACAAATAGGGCATTTCCTTCAAGACCTCTAGTGCCTTGACATATACCAGTTAGCAGTAAGAGGTATTGGATACATCCCAACACACAACAAAACAGGATGAGAACAATTTGGAGGCGCGATAAAAAGAGAAAATCCCGCTTATCCCGAATTAAATAGTAAGCACAACCAATCAGAGGAACATAGCCTAAAAATACTTTCAGCCCCAAAATTCCCATACCTAAAGGTATTTCTTTCTCTGCTTTTTCTAATAGTCCGACGCTAGGCGGGTTAAACTGCTGTCCACCATTGACAAATAATAGTGTTAGTACACTGCAACCCAAGACAATATAAAGCGGTATTTTAATACCTTGGGGAATAATCAAAGGTAATCCCTGCTTTCGACAAGTTTGCCAAAGTCCAATTAGCGCTGGAACATAAAAGGCATCTTTAGCTAATTGGAGTATGGGACTACTGCCCAAGTAGTAGGTGATAGTACCCCCAACCGGTACGTAAATAATGAAGGCATATAGCGCTTGGCGCGGGTATTTGTAAGAAAGGGACATGATGATTATCCCTAAAACACCGGGGACTGCTGCTTTAATTCCACCTACGAAAAAAAGCACAACACCAATGAATAAACCGCCAAAAGTGGCGGTGGTGAGTAAACTAATGAGTTCTTTCCGTGCTAGGGCTGCCTTGCGTTTTTCGGCTAACTGTTCTTTGAGACTAAGAGTAGAAGTTTCCTTGGAAGTCTGCGTTTTTGACTTTTTAGATGTCTTGGATTTTGATTTTATTTTCGGCATAGTAGTGCTGTAGCCTATCAGCATCAAGGTAATACATTATACTTGACAAATATTTTGGGATTGCTGTAAGTTGTACAATCCAAATTCGTCCTTAACTGATTGATTTAATAATTTGCGATTAAAAATGTTAAATTTTAATCTTTTGGAATTATCAAAAAGGTTTTCTCCTGTATCCAGGATATAAACTGCTCCTGGAAATGGTAATGATTTAATAGCTTTTCCTTTATTCTCTAAAATATCCCTAACTTTGCCGTGATCTATATAATATCTATAGTATCCGTAGCCACGATTATACTCTGCACTTTCGGGCAAATAGTTCAGATCGTAGCGAATAATGTTACAACTACCGCACATTTTATAAAAATTCCTTCTTTTAATAAATACATATTTACTACCTTCCTGATATTTATAACCTTTGTTAATAACCCATCCATCCGAATCAGGATGTTGTTGAATAAATTGGGCTAATTTTTTGCTGACGCAATCATCAGCATCAATTGCCATAGTGTGAGTCGGAGAAAATTGTTGAGCATAAATCAATCCTTTTAATATTTTACGCCCTTTATCTGTGTCTCCTTTAGCTACAGGGTTAGTCTCGTTGGGAGGAGAAAAATCAACTGTAAGGTATGTAATATGAGAATGGGTGAATTCTATTTTTGGCTTTTCGTGACAAACAACAATAACGTGAAAGTTAGGTGAGGTTTGATTGCAAACTGATTTAATGCATCTTTCAAATAATTGGGTAACACGTTCCCAGGAATTGGAAACTTTTGCACTTTTAAGTGGGATAACAAAAACAAGCATGATATTATCCTTGGATAAAGTTTAGGAATCTGCTTTGAGTTTTAAAGTTAATTTGCTTAAGAGGCAATAGTAAAAGAAGCATTTTTAAGTATTGCTGAGTTTGTTCAAAAATTAAATATGAGTTTTATAGCGAAGAATCTCGAAGTAAATAATAACACGTTCAGACTAATGTCATAACGTGGTGATTTTTTTGATAATTAATTAGACGGAAATTATTATAGCGGTTCTCGAATGGAAGCAATACAGTTTGACCTCTCTCCAAACCTCTCTCCTTTTAGGAGAGAGGCTTTGAATATTACTCCCCTTCCCTTATAGGGAAGCAGGGTGGTTTCATACAACGAGAGAAAAACTAAAACTGGGTTTCAAAGCCTCTCTCCGCTTCGGGGAGAGGTTTGGAGAGGGGTCAAAATCTATGGTTATACATGAGAAATCAATACTTATGTATTTTTCTTTTTTCGTATGAAACCACCCTGCCCTTCCCTTATAGGGAAGGGGCTGGGGGTTAGGTCTATGTTGCACTTAACTGATAATCGCTATATATAACAATATAAATACAAATGTCACAGCTTCTACAGATAACCAAGGCTGGTTAATTTGTAGAAGCTGTGACGGAAAATTAGCGTTTGTTAAAAGCTGAGATAATAGCTAACTTAGTCCATCAGATGTTGCTGGACTTTTGAAACTAATTCATTTGTCCAGTAGTTGGTAAGTTCGGCATTGGCGGCTTCTACCATGACTCTGATTACTGGTTCTGTACCAGAGGCGCGAACCAAGATTCTACCAGAATCACCCATTGCAGCTTCGGCAAGAGCGATCGCTTGTTGTACCGGTTCGCAATCTTGCCACCCCAAACGGCGATCGCGATCTATAACTCGCACGTTCCGCAATATTTGCGGATATGTCTGGAAGCTTTGATCTACTAATTCTGCTAAAGAAACACCCGCTTCTTTCACCAAAGCCGCTATATGCAAGGCTGTTAACAAGCCATCTCCAGTTACAGCATAATGACGGCAAAGAATATGACCTGATTGTTCACCACCTAACATTGCCCCAGTTCGCTGCATTTCGGCTTGTACGTATTGATCGCCGACTGCGGTACGAATTAATTTACCACCAATTTGTTGCCAAGCTTTTTCAAAGCCCAAGTTGGCCATGACTGTAGACACAATCAGGTTGTCTGGTAGTTGTTGGTTTTTTTGTAAATGCCGTCCCCACAGGTAGAGAATGTAATCGCCGTTAACTTGTCTGCCAGTATTGTCTACTGCTAAGACGCGATCGGCATCGCCATCGAAGGCAAAGCCGATATCGGCGTTGTGTTCTTGGACTGTGGCGGCAAGAATATCTAAATGAGTGGAACCGCAGTTAACATTAATGCGATCGCCATCTGCTTCGTTATGCAAGCAGATCACCTCTGCCCCCATTTCTGTAAATACTGACGGTGCTAACCCGACTGCTGCACCCCACGCCAAGTCTAAAACAATCTTCATTCCCTGAAGATTGAGGTCACTGTTTAAAGGTTTTTTTAACGCCTCGCCATAATGTCCCACTAACTCAAAACGTGAGTAATGCCGTCCGCAATTATTGACTTTAGCGATCGGTGATATTTTCCCACGCAGCCCCGCTTCTATTTCTGCCTGTAATATTTGCGGTAGCTTTCCACCATTTGCACCAAAAACCTTAATTCCATTATCCTCTGGGGGATTGTGGCTAGCAGAAATCATTACTCCACCGATCGCATCACTGATGCTGGTGAGATAGGCAATGCAAGGAGTGGGACATAATCCCAAATACCAAACTTCTAATCCTGCTGCTGTTAACCCTGCACTCAAAGCCATTGCTAGCATATCGCTAGAGTTTCTAGAGTCCTGTCCGAGAATGACTGGCCCTATTTGAGTAGCATGGTTACGTAAAACAATCCCTGTCCAAAAACCAACTTGCAATGCTAAGGGCGCACTCAGCAATTCTCCGACTCGCCCGCGAATCCCATCTGTACCAAATAAAGGATTTGCCGGTAGTGGAATTAAATTCAGCCCAAAACTACTTTCAATCCCTTTGCCCAATCCTTCTGCTTCGGAAGGAGAATCTCCAGGAATGCCTGGTATCCGAGTTATAGATGAAACCATATATTTAAACACTCCACACAATCACACTGAAAAATAGCACTTAAGACTTTATTCAGCAATTTTGACATGCTTTTTCTCTTTAGAAATTCATTCTAAATTAAGCCATTTTTACGTAATTATACTGAATTACAGACTTTCTGATTGTAAATATTTCATAAAGTCAGTATTGGTTTTTACATTATTAGTAAAGTCTCCACATTTTAGCTAATTATTCCTTTTATGCCATTAACTTGAGTCTTGATTTTTATTTGTATTTAGTTCACATTTTGCAATGCTATTAACAAGAAATACAATGTAAGGAATATTACCTAGATTTTATTATGGATATTCTTTGAGAAAACTAATAATGAAAGCAAAAGTTAGCTTATGACAACAGAAAATCAAAACACCGGAATGTAAAGTTATATTACGTGCTTTTGTTACTGTGTAAAAAACTACAAAATCATCGCAGCTTAAAAAATTTTAATATAAATTCTCATCAAATAGTTTTAAGGTAACGTTTTAATGGCTTTTTTAGCCGTTAGTGAATTAAAACTCGGCAGTTAACTTTTTAAAGTTGAGAAATTTAGCATGAGCAGCAATTTAGCAACCAAATTACGTGTAGGCACTAAGAAAGCCCACACAATGGCAGAAAATGTAGGTTTTGTCAAGTGCTTTTTAAAAGGAGTAGTAGAAAAAAACTCTTACCGGAAACTAGTTGCTAACTTCTACTTCGTCTACTCAGCGATGGAAGAAGAAATGGAAAAGCACCGCCAGCACCCAATTCTTTCTAAAATCAACTTTCCCCAGCTAAACCGCAAGTATACCTTAGAGCAAGACCTGAGTTATTACTTTGGTGCTAACTGGAAAGAGCAAATCAAACTATCTTCCGCAGGTGAAGCTTATGTAAAGCGCATCCGAGAAATCTCTGCCACAGAACCAGAACTGTTAATCGCTCATTCATATACTCGTTACTTGGGCGACTTATCTGGGGGACAAATTCTCAAAAACATTGCTGTAACGGCGATGAATTTGTCTGATGGGCAAGGAACAGCTTTTTATGAGTTTCCAGAAATTCCTGACGAGAAGGCATTTAAAGCCAAGTATCGGCAAATTTTGGATGAATTACCCCTTGACGATGCGGCAACCGATCGCATTGTTGAAGAAGCAAACGCCGCCTTTGGCACGAACATGAAGATGTTCCAAGAATTGGAAGGCAATTTGATTAAAGCGATCGGTGTAATGGTGTTCAACAGCCTCACACGGCGACGGACACGCGGTAGTACTGAACTCGTCACTGCTGAGTAACGGTATTAACATTGCGGAGTATGGTGTGTGGAGTCTAAGTCCAGATAGCCTGATGCAAGATAATTTACAGGTATTTCTGGAATAAGAGCGATTAACGCTCAAAATATTTAGGGGCAATAGCCCTGTGACTGTTTTCTATTTGTGAAAGCAAGCATGGGGAGATTGCCCCTCAATTATGATTAAAAGAGTTAGCCCGGATTTCTCACGCATAGTGTAGGCAGAGGGAGAAGAGGAGTGTGGGGAGTGTGGGGAGTGTGGGGAGTGTGGGGAGTGTGGGGAGTGTGGGGAGTGTGGGGGGTAAGACTTTTTCCCCATCCTCCCACACCTCCCACACTCCTGGATTTCTCACAAGTGAGAAATCCAGGTTAGGAGTCATCGATTTTAGATTTAGGATTCAAAATTAGGTAATTTCTGGGCGCTCTTCATCCTAAAGCGGATATTGCTGTGCGATCGCTATCTTCATCTTGTAGCGGTAAATCATATCTATCATACAGAAATTTTATATGTCGGCTAAATTGCTCCTCAACAAAATAGCTGCTAGAAAATTCACTTGCAAAAGAAACTTGATGAAAGTGATAATCTAGATTTAGTAGATTGTAAACAAGTCTTAAAAAATAATCATCTATCCAAAAATCTACATCAAATAGTGAAATACCATATTTCCCTTCCAACCTCCGATTTAAAGTTTTTAGTAACCAAGACCATTGAGGTTTGAGGGTGGGATCGATACGGTTCCCAAATACAGGATTAAAAAATTGATTTACTTGAGTTGTTCTCACATCAATCACTTTATTTAGTAAATCTGCTGCCTTGATTGGAAGTTATTAAGCTTTTGCGTTACTTGGTAATGTCTCTGTTTTCCTTTCCTCAAATCCTACTAGCTAGGCAGTTACGAAGTAACTTAAAAATCTCGACCACCTGGTTATGGCAACTTCTGTTACATTCGTTGCACAATCCCAAAAATATCAGTATCAAAAATAGTTGATCTGCCAAATTGCCAAAAACTTCTTTTTGTGTATTTTAGGACTAGCCCTTTCAAGGTGACTCATAAAATCTCTTATTTTTCCTCAGCGCTACGCCAGTTGCTACAAGTCGGGGAACCCGCCCAACGCACTGGCTTCTCTGTGCCTCTGCGGTTTAAAAGTATTTTTTCTAACCACAGAGGCGCAGAGAACACAGAGTATAGAGCTTAAAGACTGGACGTTCGCTCATTTTGACCTTGTGAGTGAGAATTATGTCTTACAGGGCTTAAGTTCAAGCTCATAAATGGATTCAGGGATTTTCATCAATAAAAGAATCTGTTTTTGAAGCTGGTTAATAGGGGTAATGAAGACCGTAGAATCAGGGAGGAAGTAAAGAGTTAGGTGACAAAAAGCCTTAAGCATTTGTTCGGCAGAAGGACGAGGAGTTTTTCGTTTGGGATTGCCATCATAAAGACCTTGCAAAGAATCTTCAGCTTGTTGAAGTGCCTGCCTGACAACAAACTCCATAAGGGTAAAAACGCGCAAAGCAATGTTTAATAAAAACATCAAGCCAGTGATTCGGTTTTGATTCTGGAAGTAAATCGGTAAAGCAGGCAAAGAACCCCTTTTAAAGCGATGAAAACCGCGTTCAAGAAGCCATTCGTCTCGGTAATACATTACCGACTCAGATAAAGTTAGCTGTTCGGTAGGTGCATTAGTTACGTACAATCGCCAACCAGCCAAAATTTCTGCTTCAACAATTGCACTATCAATTTTCTCAATTTGGAGTTGAAGCCGTGTCGAAGTAACCTGTTGTTGTAGAGTATTTTTTGAGGGTCGTCCTCGTCTTTGATGGCGAGTTTCTGTTCGTGTTTGTTCTGTAATCGTAGTTGAGAAAAAATCAGTAACGCGATGGCGTTTGAGGATATTCTCAACCTTATAAGTAAGCACATCTAGCTCGGTTCCTGGTTTATTGGCTAATTTCTCCAAGGCAAGTTGAGCTTGATTGATGCGTTTGTTTTGACTATCAATCGCTCCTAGAGCAAGCTTGTGGGAATAAACTACCAAATAGCGTTCGTGCCAACGAACCCATTTATTTGTTTCTGGATTTAACCAAAACTTACCCAACTCAACCTCAAAACCTTTACCAACAGCAGTTTCTTGTTCTTCTTGTTGGGGTAAACGAATATCGATGATTTCTGTTGATGATTGTTTTACCCATTGTTTGAGCAATTGGGGGTTTTGTCCGCTCATTGGCAAGGGAACACAGTAAAATCCTCCATTTAATGCGATGTTGGCACGGGTTGAGATCGAACCAGCCTTACAGTCAGCGATGAAGACAAAATGTTTGTGCCCAATTACTTTTTGTATCTTTTGCCAGGTGGGAAAATATAAAGGGTCATCGGCTCCATTGCCTTCAAGAGTGGCGCTGACTAAGGGCATTCCCATCGGGTCGAGCGTTGCTAGTAACTGACGATATTGCAATAAGTCTGGGCGTTTATCTTTGGAGTAGCCATGACGCAATAGATTGTCTTCTAGATGACTTGTGTTTTCATGATTTACACTGAAGCTTGTTGTGTCTGTGCGTGCAATTTTTGTCGGTAATTCGTATGCTCTAATTATCTGCCTTCCTAATTTAATTTCTATTTCTTGTCTAGCAAGTGATTGCTTGCCTAATTCTTCTACTACCCTTCCCAATCGGTCATCACTGACATCTTTGTTTCCTATCGACCACCCCGTTGTCAATTCCAAAATCTTTCGATGTGTTTCTACCCATTCTTCGACTGCACATAACCGATGGTCTGATTGAGTGATTATATACGTTAGTAATAATACACTCAACTGCCCGTAGCTCATTCCTTGGTGGTTTCCGTGCGGCTTCTTCAGTTTTTGGTCGATATGTTTGGCTATCTCTATCTGAGCAAGCCATTTAACTATTAATGGAATATCGTCTATCCGCTCGGAGCTTATTTTTACTTCTGTCTCACTCATCGATGCACCACCACCTGACATCATCCTCTACTCAAACTACCCCCAAATCCACTCTCATCAGGAGTTGCTTCAAAAATCCTCTTAATCATTACCCCTCAAGGAATTAATTCCTTTGACTGCCTTAAAATCAGCGAACGCACAGTAAAGAGGAATCTATTTACCAAAATTTTTACGCACCTTGAAAGGAGTAGTCTTATATTTAGAAACTTCCAAATAAAAAAGTATCTAACTACTGATTGTGGGGTAAGCGTCTCACCCGCCTGTAGCACTTCACGCTATTCTTGATCAAACGTCAGCGAACAAGTTTATTGCAGCGAACTTTAAAAAGCATGGGTGGCAAATTAATTGTATTTGAAGGGGTGGAAGGCTGCGGCAAAACCAGCCAAATGCAGCTTTGTTCTCAGTGGTTGGAAGAAAATCTGGGTGTTTCTGTGGTGGTCACTCGTGAACCAGGGGGAACAGAGTTAGGCTTACATCTTCGCCGCTTACTACTAGAGAAGGCAGAGGATAAACCAGTTGCAGAAGTGACAGAACTTTTATTGTATGCTGCTGACCGATCGCAACACGTGGAACAAGAACTTAAACCAAATCTCGCAGCAGGGAAATATATTTTATGCGATCGCTACACTGACTCTACCATTGCCTACCAAGGATATGGTCGCGGTTTGAATATGAGTTTAATCAATCAGCTTAACTATATTGCCACTGCTGGCCTAGAGAGTGACTTAACTATTTGGCTAGATATCGATGTCGAAGTTGGACTAGCCCGCAAACGAGGAGATGGAATCGGATTAGACCGCATTGAACAAGAAACAATCGCTTTTCATCGACGCGTTCAGCAAGGATACGCAGAGTTAGCAGCATCTTATCCTTCAAGAATTGTGCGGGTAGATGGCAGCTTGAGTAAAGAAGCTGTGCAACAAGTAATTCAAGGAATTCTGCGCGTACATTTGAACCCGGATTTCTCACGCATAGTGTAGGCAGAGGGAGGTGTGGGAGGTGTGGGGAGTGTGGGGAGTGTGCGGGGTCAGATTTCTTCCCCATCCTCCCACACCTCCCACACCTCCCACACTCCTTGATTTCTCACTTGTGAGAAATCAAGGTTGAAGGGGTTCCCATAGGTATATCTCAAATTTTGAAGTGTTTACTTAACTGTCTTAACTGTCCTTGCATCCTTGCTTTAAGCCTGAGAATATAAAAGACGTGGCATTTTCCGATTCCACACCCGAATTTAAGACCATTGCATTGCTCACAAAAGCGTTGGCGCAGACTGCCGCAGGTATCGTTATCTTCAGGGGTCTAACAAACCCACTACACTGAAACGAAGCTTAATTTGCCATTTATATATTTCAATAAAAGCTTGGGAGGAAGAGTTTGTATGAAATTTAAGTCTGTTTCCATAGGTATTGGTTTAAGCATTCTCAGTTTTTCAGTTAGTTCATTCCCACGGACTGTATTCAATTCACCACGAGTCCTTGCCCAAGAAGTTAGTTCTTCATGTCCTCTACCATCTGATATTGCCGTTACCTTCCTAAATTCTAAATGTGAAGAAGTCAAACTAGAGGAGCCTAAGACTTTTTATCGTTACTATAGTAGCAGCGAGAATAGATATGGTAGGTATTTAACAACTGATAAATACGAAACAAATGTAGAAGTAATTAGGAATTTAGCTCTTAATCAATCATGGGGCAATAAAGCCACTATGATTCAACCAGTTACTTTGCCGGCAGGAACGACAGTTTATCAAGGCATTGTTGCCCCTCAAACCCCCACTCAATGCTATCCTGGCGGTGGTCAACAGACTTTTATTAAAGATACAAGAGATCCAAACATTAAGTGGTCTGAGGGACAAAATATCATCGAAAAAGATTTTAGTTGTCCGTAAAAATCATGGAAAACAAGACAGAAGAATTCATCAAATTGCTCGATAAAGCTCTTGAGATTGCCGAACAGATTCGTAGAGATAAACAACCAGAATTTAAACATTCAGAGCGTTTAAACAATCTGATCGGTGCCCTGGAATCTATTAAAAGTAAGACGCTGATTGGTAAACTTGAAGCATCAGGAGGAATCTCAACCCTTGGGCTGGCTCGTGAAGTGGCTGATTGGATTGAGCCGTTAGATTCGCCATTATTAAAAGCTGTAGGTACGATAGAGGAATATTACCAAAAATATCTCTAAATAGTACAGGTTTAATAAGTAAAGCGGATCGCCCTTTAGCCCAATGTCAACTCAGCTATCGATATTCTTGCATATCAAGCTCTCTTTTTAAAACCTCATATTCATCAATCAGAATGTAAAAAAAAGCGATCGCTTCCTTAAACTTAAAGAGCGATCGCAATTTTTTAACTACAAAATAGAGATTAAGCAGCAACAGGTTCTAATAATTTGATGTCAGAGAAGATAAATTCCTGAATAGATATTTGTCCTGCTGTCTCGGTACGAATCTCCCGACGATTTAGGATAAAATAATCACCAACTTTTTCATATTCATCGACAAATTCGCTTCTACCGCCCTTTTGTTCCCCAGTTTTGGGATCATGGTAAACAGAGTCATAGCGGTGGGACAAGTAGCCTTCCCCAGTGTCGTGGCTGCTAAAGGTGTCAATTGTCACGAAAGTACCGTGGATTAGACGGTGAACATGACACACTTCATTATTGCGGACTTTGTATTTATCGCCCTCAGCCTTACCACCCATTAAAAGCTCAACCGCACCAGTTTCGTCAGTTTTGCCATAGCTAAAGGTATTGGCGCTGTGGGTGTCTTCAAAGCTGCGGCGGACGCGGTGAATTGCTATTTCCCATGCTTGGCCATGAATTGCTTTCTGGGCTGGCTCATCATCTACACCCAAAACTTCGGCTTTCAGATTGGCAGTGATGATAACCTTGCCTGTAAATACTTTATCATCTTGCTTATAGGTAATATTTGCGGTATAACCGGGAAAATTCTTGTCCCAAGTATAGCGGTTCTCATAAGCAGCCCGGAAAAGTTCCTGAGCAGAGAGTTGTGTAACTGTCATGTGCTTCTCCTAGTCGCTACTGTAAATTAGCGTTTTAGTTTCGTTGGTATTAGCATAGAAGTAATTGTTGAGGCTTGGATAGTCCCCAACTGGGTACACTTATGCTTATGGTTAATTCTCTCCACGCCATATTTCATGCGATCGCCAATGTCCGAAATGAGCAAGAATTAAGGCTAGCTCTCACAGATAAAATTGGTGAGCATTTTGGTGTGCAAAATTGGGGTATTTATCTCCTAGATGATCGGCCAACAGCCCAAATCGATGTTCAGGGTATTCCAGCAGTATGCTTAGAAAGCAATCCAGTCGGGCGCTACGTGGTTGAGCGTCACGCTCCCGCCCATGAGCAGTTATTATTATCACCAGGAGACTGGAAGCATTTTTGCTCGCGTTCCGATCACGAACACGTAATGACTGGGCCAATTGTTTGCGATGGTCGTCTTGTAGGAACACTTAACTTGGCTCGTGATAAGGGAAATCCTGCTTTTAATGGCAACGATCTGGCTGATCTGAGTGCATTATGCATCCATTTATCAGCAAAAATGGCGACTCTACGGACGACAAAACCACAAATATCCAATTCCCTTTTAGTAAGTCCTCTAACAGCGCGTGAGTTAGAAATTGCCGAGTTAGTGGCGCAGGGGTTAACAAACTCAGAAATTGGGGAAAAACTTTGGATTACGCAAAATTCTGTCAAACAAGCTTTGAAGAGGATGTTTCGTAAGTTAAAGGTTTCGGCGCGTGCAGAAATGGTGGCAAAACTGCAAGATATCAAAGTTTCTTAGAGGATGTTCGAAAAGTCCTCTTGTCGGTATCAAATAGTTCTTCATCGCTGGAGTTCTTTTCCTTCTACTCCTGTTGACGATTTCTTTTTCTTTAATTCCTCCTAATTGTAAAAAACCTACACCTGTCAGAGGGGACAAGGGGACAAGAGGTGAGAACTTGAAACAAGTCTTTCTCCTTGTCCCCAAGTCCTCTTCCCAATGCCCAATGCCCAATTGTTAAATGTTGTAACCTTTCTACAAGGGTTTCAGGTAATCCTTCATTAATTTTTGGAGATATCTATGATCGTTCATCAAAACTAGAAAGAGATAATTACCATGAAAAATGATAAATCCTCTCCTATTCGCCTGTTAATCGTTGACGATCAGAGCCTCATTCGTCAGGGACTCAAAGCAATGCTAGAACAGGAACCTGATTTGGAAGTGGTCGGTGATGCTGAGAATGGTAAAGTTGCTCTAGAGCTTGTTGCAGAACTTCAGCCCGATGTGGTGCTAATGGATATTCGAATGCCAGAAATGGATGGGCGAACTGCAACAAAACTGATTACGCAAAACTTTCCTAATATCAAAGTTCTCGTCTTGAGTACATTTGATGATGATTCTTATCTAACAGGGGCAATGCGTGCAGGTGCAAAAGGATATTTGCTTAAAGATATGCCTTCAAGTGAGCTAGCAGATGCAATTCGCTTTGGGCATTCTGGCTATACTCAATTTGGGCCGGGGTTATTTGATAAATTATTAGTTACGGAAGCAGCTTCAGCTAACCAAAATTCCGCTTCATCAAAGCCATCGGAAATTACCGCACGAGAACAAGAGGTTTTATGTTTGATTGGTGTTGGTGCAACGAACCGCGAAATTGCCCAACAACTTTATATTACCGAAGGAACGGTAAAAACTCATGTGACGAGTATCTTAAACCGCCTCAATCTCAAAAATCGATCGCAACTAGCAATCTATGCAAATTCTGTTCTCAATCAAGAAAAGAAACTATCCGGGAAACTACCAGAATAAACCAGAGGGCGATAAAACAATTCTAGGAATAGCCCTTTCAAAGTGGGTAAAAATTTTGGTCACAAAATTCCTCTTCAATCTCTTGACTCTGCGTTCTCTGCGTCTCTGTGGTTAAATAAATTATTTTTAAACCGCAGAGGCACAGAGAAGCCAGTGCGTTGGGCGGGTTCCCCGACTTGTAGCAACTGGCGCAGCGCAGAGAGAAAAAAGAGATTTTACGAGTCACTTCTTCAGGGGCTAGTTTTAAATTCTTATATAAAACATCTCAACATGGGGATTTTTCTCTTGTTTATTAATATTTATTGCTTAATCTTATAAAATAGGTAATCAGCCGTATAGTTTACGCTAATTTCTCGGTTTTCGGATGATTTATCACACCCTTGAACAGGGGCTTTTCCACCAACTGTATTGATCCGTTGAATCCAATTTACTTGGCGGAAGATACCATTTCCTTCATGAGATTGTGCCTCTAATAATAGCCAGGGAATGGCATCATCTTGCGGTGCATTTACCTTAGATTTCAACTTCCCCACGACTTTGCTACCGTCTTTGGCTTCCCAGGTGGGGCCTGCATAATGCTTGCCCAAATTTTGCCCTTGCTCATCTAGTAACACGGCATCGGGAGCCTTAAGCGTCCACTCATACTGCTCAGGAGATTCTGATTTTGGTTTGCAGATATAGATTTGTGAACCCTTGGCAGATGCTTTTAAAAGAAGTTGCTCACCATTTGGGACTTTTATACTATCAGGGATTTCAGCCACATCCGCTATGCGTTGGGCAGGCTCCATAGTTCCTGCGATCGCAGTTTTGATCGAAACACCCCACCCATTCAACATCAGTAGCGAAACAACGAGGCTGCAATTTATCTGAATAATTTTACAAAAAGTAGGTGACATAGTAGATATCTCCTTCATTTGTGATTTTAAAGCTTTTGTCGCGCCATCAGTTGGGCAAACAATCCTGGTTGATTGGCGAGTTGATCAAAATTGCCTTCTTGGACTACACGACCATTCTCGAATACATAGATGCGATCGGCGTTGCGAATGGTACTCAGACGGTGAGCGATCGCAATTCGTGTCACCTTCAAACGCTCTAAACTTTGACTGACAATCGCTTGAGTGCGGTTATCTAAGGCACTGGTGGCTTCATCAAATAACAAGATTTTGGGTTTTAATACTAGCGATCGGGCAATCAATAATCGCTGCCGTTGCCCTCCAGAGATATTAGTTCCTCCTTCACTAATTACCGTGTGCATTCCCATTGGCATCGATTCGACATCTTCAGCAAAACCAGCCATCCGCGCAGCTTCCCACGCTTCATCCATCGAGATCATCGCTCCACTGGCGATATTCTCAAAGATCGATGCAGATGTCAATCGGCTATTTTGCATCACAACTCCTAGTTGCCGACGCACTGCATGAATATCTAACCCGGTTAAATCTTGTCCGTCGTAATAAATCGTGCCAGATTCCGGGACATCAAACCCCAGTAATAATCGGAACAGGGTTGATTTTCCACTCCCCGAAGCTCCGACGAAAGCGATAAATTCCCCAGCTTCCGCATGAATGCTAACATCATCCAATGTTAATGGCCCGTCATCTCGATACCGGAAAATCACATGATCCACAACCAATCGTCCAGAAAGCCGACCTGGATCGGTTTTTTCCGAGTCAACTTCCGGTTTGGATTCGAGAATCGGCTGCGCTCGTTCCCATAAAGGAACCACTTGCAAGACATCTATAATTGTGCTGCTGAGACTGGTAGCTCCACTGATAAATGTGCCAAATGCCGCATTAAATGCTAGAAATACACCTGTAGATAAACCACTTTCTGGAGAATTGGCTTGCTGAAGTAAACTGCTGGCGAACCAGAAGAGGATTGCTGTAGTCAATACAGGCAAGATTTTATTAATCACAGCCAGAGCATCTTCAATGCCTTGGGTACTCAGCATCCATTTGATTTGTTGACTATACTGTTTTCCCCAAAAAGCAAAGGCGCGGGCTTCTGCGCCTGCAACTCGTAATTTGCTAACGCCGTTGATTAACTGCACCATTACCCCTGAGAGTTGCCCTTGTAACTCTAGTAAGGGACGAACCTTCCGCAGAGTGTAAATTCCTGAAACCAGAGTAATAGTAATGTTGACAAAAGCAACAAGAGTGGCAATTAACGCTAGCGAACCGTTGTAATAAAAAAGCAGTCCTAAATTCAAAAACGCAAACAAACTGGTGAAAATACTTCTGAGAACCGTGCTACTGAGCTTTTGGCGGATTTGGCTAATGGCGCTTACCCGTGAATTCAAGTCTCCAGTTGAGTACTGACGGAAGAAGGATGCTTTTAGATTTAATAACCGATCCCAGACTGCTGCTTGGGTGGAAGCATCGGCAAAAGTTTCCACGCGCATGATTGCAAAGCCTTGGGCAAGTTGAAACAAGGTGCTACCAAATGCAGTTGCTAGCAGCGCTAAGGCAATTTGCACTAATAAACCGCGATTGGCATCAGGAATGGCACTGTCAATCAAGATTGCCATAGCTTGGGGGACAATCATTCCTAATAAACTTGTCGCCATACCCGCAGCCAAGACAATCAACAATTCCTTGTAGTGTCCTTGGAGAGCAAATTTCAGTAAATCGATGGTGGTGAGGACTTTATCAGGTAATGGGCGATAGAAGGTATACCCGGTGAGCGCCAGTTTAATCGCAGTTTTAGCATTAACCGGAGTGCGCGATCGCTTAATTGGATCAAAAATCTCATAGCGGGTATCAGATACAGGTAACAGCGCCACAGGGTTGTTATCTTCTAGCGTGTAAGCCAGCATCGCACCGCAATCCTTCTTCCACCATTGACCCTGCAAAGCGATCGTTCTGGTTCGTAAACGCGAAGCACGAGCGATCGCTTGTAGCGGATCTTGAACTCGTTTCAGGTCTTCAGACTTGGCTGGTGGTCGAATCGTCACACCCAAAGTCCGCCCAACAGCACCCGCAGCGATGAGCAAAGCCTGGTCAAAATCATTGGCTTCAATTTGAGCAGAAGCGGCACTTTGCGGAGATTGCAGCAACGAGGCTAACTCGCCCAGCGTCTCCTTCATTACGTGATCGTTGAGGTGTTGCCGTTCTTGAAATCGGTTTAATTCTACCGCTTTTTCCTCCTGTTCCAGAAGAAAAAGGCTCTGAAGAAAGTAGACTTGAATTTGGAAAATCCCCCTCAACAGAGTATTACCATCCTCAATCTCAGACGTAGTTAGGATTTCTAGCTCGGTTGTATCTTCAGCTTGAAACCACATATCTGCACTCAACGGCACCAATCCTGATTGAGGCATAACTAACAGTTGCTCAAACCCCATCCAAACCGCGTAACCACGCTGAATTTGTACCCAGGATACCAGCTCTCGCTGTGGTTGGAAAATCTGACCATTGCTGAGTGAGAAATAGCGAACCCCTTCTTCTTGAAACGGCAGTCCAGGTGGAGTAATAGAAGACAGCGCCAATCCTAGTTGCTCAATCCATCCCTCGATTAAAGTTACGGCTTCGCCATTGCGATCGCTAATAAATTCCCGAAAATCTTTCCTTGAAACTTTCATAAGTTCCGTTTCTTCAATCGACACCGCCAGCAGTTGATACGGTATCGGCTGAGAATCATTAATGATGCCAAACATTGCCTGTCTAGTTCGGGTAGTAAATAAATAGCGGCGACTTCCCTCAGCAATTCCCTCTTTCACCGGAATCGCAAACACCGCCAATGAACCCGATTTTACGATCCAAATCGTCTTCGGGTCATTGAGAATAATTGGCTCATTACCTTTGAAGTGATAGTACTCTCCCGGCAGGGTAGCGCTGCGAATTTGATCTAACATATTCTTACTCCATAAAATTAATCCAAAACCTTGGCGCTCTTGGCGGCTTGGCGGTTCGATAAATCATGTATTTTAAAAATTTTTGCGTGAGTTCCGATAGTATAAAATAACGAACCGCCAAGAACGTCAAGAACGCCAAGGAAGAAATACTTAACTGAACTCTATTCTTCCTGAGCCGCTTCCCCTTCACTGCGAATCAATTGCAAATACTTACCTTCAACCCTCTGCAATTCTTCATGGCTACCGCGTTGCACCACCTTGCCGCGATCGAAGACAATAATTTCGTCACAATCCCGAATTGTGCTTAACCGATGCGCCACAATTACACAAGTACAGCCACGCTCCCGAAGTCTCTGATCGATCGTTTTTTCTGCCTCGGAATCGAGCGCACTGGTAGCTTCATCCATCACCAAAATTGCTGGATTATTCACTAAAGTGCGGGCAATTTCTAATCTTTGTCGCTGTCCACCGCTCAAATTAGATGCCCCTTCTGCGAGGTCAGCGTTGTAGCCTCCAGGCATGGAAAGCACTACATCCTGAATTGCGGCATCTTTACAAGCACGAACCAAGTTACTAAAAGGCACAGTCGAATCCCAAAGCGTAAGATTGTCGCGCACAGTGCCCGCAAATAGCGAGATATCTTGCTCAACCAGCGCAATTGAATTAGTGAGAATCGATCGCGGAATATGTTTTCTCGGTTTACCATCAAATAAAATCTCTCCCGCCCACTGTTCGTATAATCCACACACCAGCTTGGCAACGGTTGACTTACCCGAACCACTGCCACCCACTAAAGCAACTCGTTGACCGGGTTTAAGTGAAAGACTGAAATTTTCGATTAAGGGAGGTGCAGAGCGGTTATAGCCAAAGGTGATATCACGAAGTTCAACATAACCTTGAAGCCGAACATTTGCGGCAGGTAGTTGAGTTGCCGATATACTAATGTCTCGCTCTACAGCAGGGTCGATCGGATTCCGTAACACATCATCTAACCGACCCAAATTGCCTTCCATTTCCTGGAGTTCACCCGCTAAACTCACCAGATTATTTACAGGCTCTAAAAATCTTTGCATCAAGGCTTGAAAAGCAATGAGCATCCCAATACTGAGTACGCCATCCATTACCCGTAGCCCTCCCACCGCTAGCAAAAGCATGGATGTAATGGAGGTGAGAAATGACGGCAACACACCCAGGTTTTGATTAGTCGTATCCATTTCTTGCCGAGCATTAATTGCCTTAGCGTAATAACCTGCCCAGCGCGAAAAGAATTCTGACTCTAGCCCGGATGCTTTGAGCGTTTCCATACTTTGTAGTCCAGAAATCGCTACGCCGTTCACTTTACCTTGTTCTTGCATTAATCGCAGATTTGCATCGACGCGCTGCCGTGAAACCCATCGCCACACGCTGACATTCACGATTACAAAGGCAATGCCGATCGCAGTGAGAACGACATCATATTGCAACATGACTGCCGCATAAAAGACAACGGTGAAGGCTGAAATAACTGTCGTCGCTAATCTTCCTGAAAGCAGATTCGCCAAGCTATCGTTGAGGCGGACACGACTGCTAATTTCTCCAGCAAATCGCTGATCGTAAAAACTCACTGGTAGCCGCAGAATATGCCACAAAAATCGGCTAGACATCCCCACAGCTAGCTTAATTTTCATGCGTCGCAGAAATTGCAGCTGAAGCAACGTTAAAAAACCATTCAAAATTGCTGTGAGGATCATCCCTAAAATTAATGGCCGCAACCAATCACTTCTGCCTTCAATCAAGACATTATCAACAAAGGCTTGGGAGAATGCAGGGATGGCTAATCCGGGAATCACTAACAGCAGTCCGGCGATGACACAATAAATCAACGCTCCCAGAGAACTCTGCAATCGATCCCATAAGGATAATGTCAGGCTCGGTTTACGTCCTCCTGGCTGGAACTCTGCACTTGGTTCACCAACTAGCACTACCCCGGTAAAAGACTGATCAAATTCTGGGAGCGAAACTGTACGCGGCCCGGTGGCAGGATCGTTAAGATAAACTTTGTCTTTGGCAAATCCTTCGACGATTAGAAAATGGTTGAAATTCCAAAAGACAATATAAGGACATTGCAGTTTGCGTAACCCAGCCAAATCGACCTTAAAGCCTTTTGCCTGCAATCCATAGCTACGAGCCGCATTGAGAATATTAGATGCTTTACTACCATCCCGTGAAACACCACAAGCTTGACGGAGTTCTGCAAGAGGGACAATGCGATCGTAATATCCTAAAATAATTCCCAGTGCGGCTGCACCGCATTCCACTGCCTCCATTTGTAAGAGGGTGGGAGTCCGACGACGGCGATCGGGACGGCTGATGAGTCGTTGAATTTTTTTAAATCTAAGCCCAATTTGTGATTGAATTTGCCGCATAATCAATACATTCCACTCCACGATCGCAGAATCGGAAACACAAAGGAAATTGGGGATTGTTCATCCACTTTCACACGCACTGAGGTCGTGGTTCCCGGTGTAATTTGGCTATTTGGCCCTTTAGAGGATGACCACCGAAAACGGCTTTTAGTCGAAGGATCTGGCTCAAGTTCTGCAAAAACTTGAATTTGTGCGCCTTCTGTGGTTAACCCTTGTAAAACTTCTAAACCACCGACAACACTTGATGCGCTTTCCTTACTAACCGGAAATGCAGAAATACTTGTGACTTTCCCGATAATACCACCAAAGCGTTCTCGTTTAACGGTCGAAGGAGTGACTTGCAACTCCATCCCCTTTTGAATCTTTTTACCTTCGCTAACTGGGAAGAATGCCACCCCAACTAACTTATTCCCGGAGTCTCTAGCTTCGATTGTGCCAATGCGAGCGCCCTTTTCCAGGGTTTGTCCAGGAACAGCAGAAAGTTCGAGAATTCGTCCATTGAAATTGCTAGTTACCTGGCTGTTTGCTTTGATTTCTAATTTTAATTCTGCGATCGCTCGCTGGGTATCTTGAATTTCTTTTCTGCGATTAGTAGAAATAGCTAAATCTTGTTCTGCTTGCCCAGCAAACTTACTATCTAATACTGCTAACTGTGCTTGCAGTTCTTTAGTTGAATTGATATTTGCTAAAAATTCTCGTTCTGCATCTGCTTCTTTAACATTGAGTTGTTTCAGTTGCGATTCGATTTCATTGATTCTAGTTTTACTATTGAGAAATTCCTGTTGCGCTTGAAGAACGGTATCACTCGAAACTGCTCCTTCTTCACGTAACTTTTGGCGAATGTCAAATCGTTCCTTGAACGTGGGCATCAAATCTCGCGTTGTCTGCAACTGTTCCTGTAAGTTCTGACGCTCTTGCCGAATCGACTCCAGACCTTTACTTCTGAGAATTGGCGTTAGTGATTGGGTTGTTTTGAGAGTTTGCAAAAGTGCTTGACGTTGTTGCCCAATTGCACCCTTATCTAAAACCGTTCGCTGAAGTTGCAGAGAATTGGCATTTTGGTCTTGTTCCTGAAGTTGAGCAAGCTTGACTCGTGCAAGTTTCAACTTATCTTGAAGTTCAGTTTGGTCGATTGTCGCTAGTACCTGTCCTTTCTTCACCTCATCGCCTGTACGAACAAAAAGCATGAGAATCTGCCCGGAACTAGGAGACTGGAACCCAACGACTTTGCTAGGAAAAACCACTACGCCTTGTCCAGCTACAGTAATGGGAATGCGACCAAAAACACTCCAAACAAGTCCAACGGCAATTAGAGATCCCATCGCAGTTAACGGAATCCACTTCTTTGGTTGAACCACCTGCATGAGTTGATCGAGCCGCTCCGGGGAGGATAAACGATCGAGCGCTTCTTTGCGGAATAGATTGCTTTTGTTGGTCGTTACCATACTGACTCCATTCAAGTTGTAGAAATTTGTATATTAGGAATTGGGAATGGGGAATGGGGGATTGGGGGAGCAAAGGAAGCTGGAGAAAATCAGAGAGAAGAATTAATAACCTATGCCCAATGACAAATGACAAATGACAAATGCCCTAATTCCCACGAATCTGCTTCAGCATCCAATCAAATCGAGTCCCCGCCAGTGTCACTTGAGCCAAAAAGCTAGAACTCAGTTCATCTTCATAAGTCAAGCGTTCATCTAAAGATTTACCTGAGCTATAGTTAATCCTGCCGTAACCCAGACTATTGATAATTCCTTGCTGTTTATCTGCTAACAAAATCGCTAAGACTCGATAAAATCGGGCAGCAAAACCCACATCGTGTAACAATTTGGCAGAAAGTCGCCATCTGGGAATCGATAACACAGTCGCATCCTCAACCGCCCGAATTGTCATCGCAGGTGGACTGGCTTCGACAAAGGGCGTTTCGCCAACTATGTCACCCCGCGATAATCTCGCAAACTCCCGTTCAATATGATCTGTCTGTTCTAAAGTTGAAAAGGCGCGGGTGAGAGGATTGCTTGTATCTTCAGCAATCGAAGCCACCATCTTGCCATCTAATAAAATATAGAGAGCGTCAACGGGCCTTCCGGCTTGAAACAACACCGTTCCTGCAGGAAGTCTCATGGCATTGCCTGCAACAATCATCCAACCAATATCGCTATCATTTAATTCTGCAAATGTAAATAATATTTCTCGAATTTGGGGCTGAAAAAGCACGACTGTGCTTTGGCCAATTTGGCCCATCATCTGCTCTAATCGGTGAGAAAGTAGAACTGCGATCGCTCGATAAAAATGGGCTGCAAATGTAACATCTTCTTGCAATTTTTGAATCAACTGCTGCTGAGGAATCATCAACACCAGGGACTTTCTAGCAGCTTTGACTGTAGTAGAAGACTGGTAGGAGGCTAAAAAGGGCATTTCTCCTACAACTTCACCATTTGCCAGCAATGCAACCTCTCGTCCAGATAGTTCGCCACCTTCAAGGGCGGCAAATGCCCTACCAATGGGGTTATCGTCAGCCTGAGCGACAGAAACGCTTAATGCACCATCAAGCAGAATGTAGAGAGCATCAACAGGTGTTCCTTGGCGGATGAGGGTCGTACCAGCAGTAATTTCTTCTCTTTGACCCGTTGCCAAGATCCAGTCAATATCGCTATTTGTCAGTTCCTTAAGTAGAACTTCTGTCATAATTTAACTTCCTTGTGTTCTGCTAACGGGAGAGAAATGGAGAGGGGTAATTCGTAATTCGTAATTTAATTTATGGTTCAGATATAGAGAAGCCTTAACTTAGACTTTCCGCAATTTTGAATTTTGAATTGTTCAACTCCCCATTGCGCGATTAACTAGGTTGATGAGTTGCTACAGGTTTTTAGCATCAATCACCGCGACCTTCATTCGGCTCAACGCTTATTGGTTTATTGCCATTCCAATAAAGAAGCTTTATATTCTCAAGCTTGTTTGCGATCGCTTCAGACAGATTGTTATATTTCTCGTCCGTAGGATACTCACCTGGATAATGCTCGCCTACGGCAATACCACCCGAAATATTTGCGAGTTCTTGAGCCGATAGCTCTTGTGATTCATTTTGCTTTTTGTTTTCCATTGCCATTTTTTCCTTGTCATTTCATTTATTGCTAAATGGACCTAATTTTATGAAAGTGAAATTATTAATCACACAAGAATAATTTCAGAAAGCAGTTGGACTTTTGCTCAACTGCAATTGATTTGAGAAACTCCGTTTATGTAGAACCTTCGATCGCAGATATATCTCCAAACAACTCACCAAGAACCTTTAGATCCTCTGTTGTCGCGTCGGTGATGGAGAGGTGGAACACAGAAGAGTCTGTTGTCTCTGCATGAAAAGCCGACCGTTTTGAGTGAAACCCTCCTCTTCGTGATGATTGTTGGCTAAATCCCCTTGTCGATCTATGAGATCGTATAGATGTAAACTGCAAATTGAAACCACCAGCTACATCGTCTAACTCTTCATCTGATAGTTCGATCGCTTCATCATTCGGAGTAATTTCGTCACCTGACATAGAAGCTCCTTGACCCCACGTGTTAAAGTTAAATAAGGCGGAGGGAGTTAACTGATTGGCTGCTAGGCTCATGGTTAACAACCCCTCCTGCTCCCGAAATTCGTCAAACCGAGAAATCCAGATCAAGCTTCAGGGCTAGAAATACCAGCTTCCTTAAACTCTCTAAGGTCTTGCTCAGAGAAAACACTTACTTGAAAGGTAACGCTCTTAATGCCGCCTTCTTTAGGAATTTCCACAAACCCAAACTGAGCATCTATGGCATTTGCGTTTGTTCCAAAGACATCGCTAGTTGCGCCACCGGCAATATAATCAAGTTCTTGATTGGATAGTTCCAGCATTTCATTAGGCTGCACATTTTCCATGATCGTTGTCATTCTCCTTATGGTGTTGATTATGAGCCTAGAAATAAATTACTAGGAATTCCGCTAGGAAATTCTTCTCCAGTGAATTTGATTTCGTGCAAATCTTGTTTAGATATAGTAGTTTCCTGACTGTTGAAGGATGCAATGCCACCATCAGCACCGATAATCACTGCACTACTTTGCTTATCCGAAAAGTTGAAGTTGTGAGCATCAACAAAGCTAAAAGCACCACCAGCAACGTTGTCCAATTCTTCAGCAGATAATTCTACAGGTTTAATGTCGTCAGGCATGATGTTTTTTCCTTAATTTATGATGTGTATGATTTATCAAGCAGAACGCTTTATTAAGTTCTGGTTAGTAACTTTCAAGAGTGGGAGGAATGACACCAGTTGCTTTGATTTCGTGCAAACTTTGATGAGATATAGCAGTTTGCTGAGTGTTCAAAGAACTAATACCGCCATTAGCACCGATAACAGTTGCACCAGCTTGCTGATCCAACGCGTTGTAGTTGTCAGCATCGACATAGCTAAAAGCACCACCAGCAACGTTGTCCAATTCTTCAGAAGATAATTCTACGGGTTTAATATTGTCAGACATGATGTTTTCTCCTTAATGTGTAATGTGTGTGTTATCTCAAATAAAACTGTGACTAACTCTCAAGAGTGGAAGGAAACAAGCCAGTTGCTTTGATTTCGTGCAAACTTTGATGAGATACAGCAGTTTGCTGAGTGTTCAAAGAACTAATACCGCCATTAGCGCCGAGAACAGTTGCACCAGCTTGCTGATCAATTGCGTTGTAGTTGTCAGCATCGACAAAGCTAAAAGCACCACCAGCAACGTTGTCCAA